>JBEPYG010000391.1:0-4205 GCA_041641515.1 Roseiflexus sp. | reverse complement strand
AGAGCAGACAGCTGCGCCGCATCGATTGCATCGCCTTCGGCGCGAAGTTGCGCTACGTATGAACTAAGAAAGTCTCCGGGTGGCAGTTGAATGATGGCGAATGAAATCAGTGAAATGACAAACAGGGTTGGGATCATCAACAACACACGACGCACAATATACTGAAGCATGGCAAAGCTCGCTATCGGTGCGCCGGATGAAGCCAGGTTGTGCCTCACCCGACGCACATTACTGATAGATACGCTCCTTCAACCAAAACGATCGAAGCCAGGACGTCTACGCGTCTGCCATCTGCGGAAATCGCCCGCGCAGATCACTAATTCGTATGTTTCGACGGGTCGTCCCAGTAGTATGTTTGCGTATTGAGCAGATTCTCGTCTTCAGTAGTATCATCATTGGGGAATCCACTCTTAAAGCCCTTGAAGCCGTTCTTGACAATTGTCGGTGATGGCAATTCGCCAAGAATGCCGATCATCGGCAATTCCTCCGCCCAGATGTCAAGAATCTGACGGAACAGGGCATTACGCTTGTCTTCGTCAGGTTCGACATCGATCTGACTCTGAAGATCCCAGATCTTTCTGATGAAATGACCTTCCGGTGGAGGTTCCGCGTTAGGATCGTTCGGATTGTTGTAATAGATGCCCCATGCCGCTGCCCATGGTCGATCGATCATGCTCCCAAGGAAGATCCACGGTGCAATGATCGGCAACAGTGTCCGGTCGCCACCCCAGAATGCCGCCTCGATCTCGTTGGCCTGGTAGCGCTCTGTGTACAATGATCGCTCTTGTGCTTTGTACGTTGCTTTGATGCCGACATCGGCGAAGTACTTGATCATTGTCTGAACAGCGTCCTCATCGGGTGAGCCGGCCTGCGCCGTTCCCTCGATAATGAAACTGATCGGACCGCTGCCATCCTTCCACAGACGGAAACCTTGCGCATCCTTTTTGTCGTAGCCGGCCTTATCGAGTAACTGGTTGGCACGAGCAGGGTCGTACTCGATGTACGCTTTTGTCAGTTTCTCGTAATATTGCGGCGACATGCTGAGGGGGCTGTACTGGCGCGGTACAGCTGTGCCATTGAAGACCAGTTCGTTGATTTCATCGCGGTTGATCGCCAACGAGAGCGCTATGCGCACATCGCGGTTCTGGAAGAATTCGCGTATCTTGGGGTTCTTTGCGGTGTGGTTGGGCTGGAACGCAATATGGTTGGCGCTGACTCCTAGCACCACCCGATAATCGCCACGGCTCTCGTTTTCCTTGAGCAGTGTGAAATCACCGATGCTCACATGGCGCGCCTGGAAGTCGACTTCGCCGGCAATAATGCGCGTATTGAAGGCGTCTGGGGTTTCGAACAACAGGTGCGTAATCTTGTCGATATACGGCAACTGGTTCCCGGCTTCGTCCACCTGCCAGAAGTAGGGGTTACGCTCCATAATAAACAGCTGCTCGGTCATTGTATTGACCGCCACCCACGGTCCAAGCGAGGGGCGACCGACCGTCCACCACCAGTTCCTGTCTTGGAACAGTTGAACCCACGTCTCAAAACCTGCCGCTTTTGCGTCCGCTTCGAGTTTGGCTTTATCGGCAAACTCTTCGTGGAATTGTTTCATGAAGCCGGCATGGACGAACGGCTGCTCACGGGTAACGTTGTACGCAAAGAGTGGTTTAGGGTCTTGAAACGTAAATACGGCGGTATAGCGATCGGGAAATTCTGCTTTCATCACTACGCGCGGCGATCCGGTCGACCAGACGCCTGGAAGCGCCGAGGTGATCTGGGTATTCAGCAGCACATGGTCATACCACCACTTCCAATCGTCAGTGGTAAAGTCCGACCCGTCCGACCATTTCATCCCCTCGCGCAGTTTGAACGTCCACTGCCGTGCGTCGCTGCTGACTTCCCACGACTCAACAATGTTGGCGCGGATGCTGAAGTCAGTATTGTACCAGGTCAAACCTTCATTCTGAATTTTGGTCGGTCCCCAGCGATCGGAGAAGCCACGGAATCCACGGCGGATTGTTCCGCCATACTTACCCACACCATCCATACCGGTTAGCACCACCGGATTCTTTGGGAGCCGCTGATCGACCGGTGGTAGTTGACCCTGTTTGACCAGTTCCGCCAGCATTGGCGCCTCGTTGAAGGTCGAAACGGTGGCAGGAACGGCGGTCGCCGCTTGCGGAGGTGCAGCAGTTGCAACTGGAGCAGCGGTTGGAGCGGGCGGAGCGGTTGGAGCAGCAGTCGGTGCGGGCGCTGATGGGGCGCCGCCACAGGCAGCAAGCCCGGCTCCGGCGCCGAGAATGGTAGACAGGCGGAAAAACTGGCGACGGCTTATTGATCGCCTGACGTGATCTTTCATAGGAAGCCTCTCTGATCTTCACGATGCATCATTGCATATCTGCCGGACTAAGCGTTGAATGGGAGAATCAGAAGAGAGACATTGATTCAACTGAAACGCATCGCACCTCCTCTCTACACGCGCAAAAGCATGACTCACGATGCCAGTGCTCGAGCAAGTGGAATAACCCCCTGCAATTCCAGTTCCTCAGCACGATGACAACTGACGAAATGGTCAGGGGTGATCTCGCGCAATGCCGGCGCCTCGATGGCGCAACGATCGATCCGATAGCGACAGCGAGGGTGGAAAGAGCATCCTGACGGCGGATGGGCGGGATCAGCCACTTCACCCTCTAACACGATCGGTGCGGTGCGTCGTCGCGGATCGGGTTTGGGAACGGCGGAGAGCAGCGCTTCGGTATACGGATGGCGCGGCATGGTGTAGAGTCGGGCGGTTGGCGCACTCTCGACGATTTTCCCCACATACATCACCGCAACACGATCACTAATATGTTCCACAACGCTCAAGTCGTGTGCGACGAAGAGATAGGTCAGGCGAAACTGCTGCTGCAAATCCTGGAGCAGATTAAGAATCTGCGCCTGAATGGAGACATCAAGGGCAGACACCGGCTCATCACACACGATCAACTGCGGGTGCAGCGCAAGCGCACGGGCAATGCCGATTCGCTGCCGTTGCCCGCCGGAAAATGCATGCGGGTACCGGTTCATATACTCTGTGCGCAACCCAACCACTCGCAGCATGTCGGCGACCCGTTCCTTCAACTCGGCGCCTTTCGCCACACCGTGAACGAGAAGCGGCTCACCGACGATCTCGAGCAGTGTCATGCGAGGATTGAGCGACGAGTAGGGGTCTTGAAAGATCATCTGCATGTTGCGACGCAACCGTTTGAGCGCATTGCGATCCACTGCAGGAATGTTCACCAGTCCCTGATCACGGTCGCGAAACCAGATCTCTCCCTCAGTCGGTAGCATCGCGCGCAGCACCAACCGACCGGTCGTGGTCTTACCGCAACCGCTTTCGCCGACCAACCCCAGCGTCTCACCTTCGCGTACGAAGAAACTAACGCCGTCGACCGCCTTAACGTACCCGATAGTCCGTGAAAACCATCCGCGCCGAATCGGAAAGTGCTTCTTGAGATTGCGGACTTCCAGCAAGACCGAAGGATCGTTAGAGAGATCAGTCATCATCGACCTCGGATCGGCAATTCAATGATGCTAGTAGTTTACCGGTCCCTCGTGCGGAGAAGGGGATACCACAACAATACACACTGACTACGTGATCCGTCAAGGTGTGCTGAAGAATTATCGACGTATCAGTAATATGGAAAACGTTTTCACTTGCAAAGTGAGTATAGCATGGTATAATCGGCGTGTCAAATATCAGTTTAAGCAGAACGCATATGGCTGTTACCCTTGCAGATGTCGCTCGTCGCGCCGGTGTCTCACTGGCGACGGCGTCGCGCGTGCTCAATGGGAGCGCTCGTGCAGTGAGCGACGAAATGCGCAGCCGCGTTACAGCGGCGGCGCGTGAGTTGAATTACGTGCCTAATGCCCATGCTCAGGCGCTGGTCCGGTCTACCACGCGCACGGTTGGCGTCATCGTGCATGATGTCGGCGACCCCTACTTCGCCGAAATCCTGCGCGGCATCCAGCAGAGCGCTGCGGATGCCGGACGGTTGATGATTGTTTGTAACACGTTCCGCGATCCACAGCGTGAACTAGAATATATCCGTCTGTTGCAGATGCAGCGTGTCGAAGCGATTATCTTGGCAGGCAGCGGGCTCGATGATCGTGCCCATAGCCGAGCGCTGATCGATCTACTCGACTCGTTTGCAGCGCTTGGCGGGCGA
>JBEPYG010000390.1:2026-4245 GCA_041641515.1 Roseiflexus sp. | reverse complement strand
ACATCGTTCGATGTCGCGCAGATCGTTGCATTTGGCGTTATTTTGCTCGTCGCGTTCCTGTTGATTACGACCGCCGGGCTGTATACCTTCCGCTATGCCAGAATGCCCGCCAGTCTGGACTTTGTCGACAAAATCGTCGGTACGCTGTTTGGTCTGGTGTTGGGGGCATTGTTCCTGGGTATGCTCGCCATTCTGCTCGAGCAGCTATTTGTGTTTCGCGACGCGGCAGGCACAGTGACGTTTCCGATTGTGAAGGCATTCCAGAGCGGCGTGCGCGGCTCGGTGCTCGTCCAGTTCTTTGCCAACAATATTCTGCCGCTGATTTACGAGACGTTGAGGCCGATTCTGCCACGCGAAACCGAAATTATCTTTCTCATCCGGTGATCATTCAGGCAGTGTAGTCCTGCCTACATTTTGAGGTCCTTCCTGTGGCTATCGCCCTCCAGACGCTCGAAACCCTCGAGTTTCCCAAAGTGCGCCAGCATCTCGCGCGCTACACAGCATTCTCGGTGTCGCGCGAGATGGCGCTCAACCTGATGCCGTCGGTCGATCCTGCGGACGTGCGTCGTCGCCTGCGCCTGACTGATGAGGCGCGACGGTTGCTCGACGCCATGCCCGATCTCAGTATCGGCGGCGCGCGTGACGTGCGCCCGGCAGCTGGACTGGCGCGGCGCGGCGGGGTATGCGATGCGGCAACACTCCTTGAGATAGCAGCTACCCTCGCCAGTGCGCGACGTCTGCGTGCGACATTGCTGAAACTCGATCCAGAAACCTTTCCCCTCCTCCGCGAGATCGCCGCTGATCTGCCGTCGCTGTCGGCGATCGAGGATGCAATTGCGCACGCCATTGGCGATGATGGGCAGGTGCTCGATAGTGCAAGTCCCAAACTGGCGCGGCTGCGCGCTGAGGTGCGCACTGCTTTCAACCGCCTGCAGGAAAAACTCCACAATCTGCTCATGTCCCACGGCGATGCGTTGCAGGAGCCGATCATTACGGTGCGCAACGGGCGCTATGTCATTCCGGTGAAAGCCACGCACCGCCGCGTTGTTCGTGGTCTGGTGCACGACCAGTCGGCAAGCGGCGCCACACTCTACATCGAGCCGTTGACCGTTGTCGATCTCAATAACACCTGGCGTGAATTGCAACTCGCCGAGCAGGAGGAGATTGAACGCATTCTGGCGGAACTCTCGGCGCAGGTCGGCGATCACGCCGGGGCGATTGTTACCGGCGTCGAGGCGCTGGCAATGCTCGACCTGGCGTTCGCCATGGCGCGGTATGCTGTTGCAATGCATTGCGTGATGCCAGAGATTGTCGATGCGCCTTTATCGCCTGATGAACCGTTGCTCCTGCTGACCGCCGCTCGCCATCCTTTGATCGACCCGCAGCAGGTTGTTCCGATCGATATGCGCCTCGGCGGTCCATTCCGCATTTTGTTGATCACGGGTCCCAACACTGGCGGTAAAACTGTCGCGCTCAAAACGACCGGGCTGCTGGCGTTGATGGCGCAAGCAGGGATGCACCTTCCTGCATCGCAACCTTCGCGCCTGCCGGTTTTCACGCAGATTTTTGCTGATATCGGCGATGAGCAGAGCATCGAACAGAGCCTTTCGACCTTTTCGTCGCATATGACGAACATCATCCGCATTCTGCGCGCGCTGGAAGGGGCACAGGAGACGGAGCCGCCGTCACATGGGCGCTCAATCGGCGCCGATACCCTGCACGAACCGGCACATACCGATCGCCTACCAGCGCTGGTGCTGCTCGATGAACTCGGCGCCGGCACCGATCCTGTGGAAGGTTCGGCGCTGGCGCGCGCCATTATCGAGCGTCTGCTTGAACTTGGCGTGCTCGGCGTCGCTACCACGCACTATGCCGAACTGAAAGCGTTCGCTTATGCCACGCCAGGCGTCGAAAACGCATCGGTCGAGTTCGATGTCGAAACCCTTGCTCCAACCTACAAACTGACGATCGGGTTGCCCGGGCGCTCGAATGCGCTGGCAATCGCCGCGCGGTTGGGGTTGTCACCGGCATTGATCGAGCGCGCACGCGCCAGCATGGCGCAGCGGGATGCGCAGGTCGAGGACCTGCTGGCGGGTATCCATCGCGAACGCGATGCTGCTGCGGCCGAGTTGCAACGCGCGACGGAAGTGCGTGCCGATGCCGAGAAGTACCGCGAACGGCTAGCTGCTGAGTTGCGCGAATTCGAAGCGCGCCGTAAC
>JBEPYG010000390.1:0-2016 GCA_041641515.1 Roseiflexus sp. | reverse complement strand
ACGAAGCCTGGCAGTCGGCGCGCGATGAAATCGAAGCGGAGTTGCGCCAGGCGCGCAGCGAGGTGCGCCGGTTGCGGGATGAATTTCGTTCGGTGTCGATCTCGCGCCAGTGGCTCGAAGAGGCGGAACGACGGCTGCAGGAGACGCGCGCCAGTCTTCCGGAAACTCCGCCAGGCAAACCGGTCGAACGCGCCGTAACAACCGTCGTTGAGCAGGGTCCGCGTCCATTGCGGCCCGGCGATGCCGTGCGCGTGCGCTCCGTAGGGTTGACCGGCGAGATCCTGGCGATCGACGAGGAAGAACAGACTGCCGACGTGCAGGTGGGCGGGTTCCGCATGCAGGTCGATCTTGCCGAACTCACGCGCGAAAAGCGGGGGGATGGGAAAGAAGGAGCGCCGGCCCGCCCGGTATACGAATCGCGCGGCACGTCGCTTCCTGCGCCGCGCGACGTATCGCTCGAACTCGATATGCGCGGCTGGCGAGCTGCCGACGTGCGCGACCGGCTCGATCATTATCTGAACGATGCCTATCTTGCTGGATTGCCGTGGGTGCGCATCATTCATGGCAAAGGCACTGGTGCATTGCGGCAGGCGGTGCGCGATCTGCTCAAAGAGCATAAACTGGTTGCATCGTTCGGCAGCGCCAGTGCAGCGGAAGGCGGCGAAGGCGTTACCATCGTGCGCTTGCAGGAACGGTGACCCGGCTATGTCGCAGTGGATGCTGCTCATACTCCTGCTGACTGCGCTCCTGTTGCCGCTGATTGGCGCGATTGCGCTGCGCCTGACACAGCAGCGTCTGGATGAGCGGGTGCGCCTCACGCTGGCGGTCGTCATCTTTGGAGCAGCTTTCGGCGCAGTCTTCGCCCTGGCACGCAGTGATGCATCAAGCTTGCGCATCGCCGGTTTCACCGTCATGCAGCCGATCTCTGCTCCCGTCGAAGCACCCGCGTTACTGCCAACCGATATTCCACTTCCGGAAGAGATTGCCGCCACGCCGACAGTGCAATCTGCACCGACTGTGACGCCGGAACCGACCACTGCACCGACTGTGACGCCGGAACCGACCACTGCACCGACTGTGACGCCGGAACCGACCACTGCGCCGACCGTGACGCCGGAACCGACCACTGCACCGACTGTGACGCCGGAACCGACGGCCACTCCCGCGCCACAGGCGGGTCCGCGACGGTATGTGGTGCAATCGGGAGACACGCTGCGCACCATCGCGGAACGTAACGGCGTGTCGGTTGAGGCGCTGCTGCGCGCCAACAACCTGACACCCGCCGCTGCCGACAACCTGCGGATTGGACAGGAGTTGATCATCCCATGACAGCAACCGCACCATCGAGTGCACAACGTATCACGTTGCAGTATACCCACACACTTGACGAACAACTGCATGCCTGTCGGCTCTATCAGCGTTCGACGCGCAAGCATCTGTTCTACAAGTTCGTTGCCATCATCGCCATCTTCAGCGCCGCATGGATTTCGTTCACGGCAGGGGTGCAGCCGGCAGCGCTGCTTCTGCTGGCGCTTGGGCTGTTCACTTGGTTCGATCCTGTGCCGCTCCTGCTGGTCTGGTCTACGTTCCGCAGCAGTCCGGCACTACGTCAGCCGATCGAGACCATCTTCGATCGGCAGGGTGTTCATTTTCGCTTTGGCACGGAACGGGTCAGTCGAACGTGGGACCGCTATCAATCATTCGCCGAGAGCGACCGCACGTTCATTCTCATCCACGGCCGCTGGGCGTATTCAGTGGTGCCAAAACGCGCCTTTGCCGATCAGAAAGCAATCGACGAGTTTCGGGAACTTCTGCGCGCAAACATCCGTCGATCTTCATGAAACAGACCATCTGACGGATGCTATGGAATATCGCAACACAAGTCTCCCACTCATTCTCCTGACTCTGGTGACAGGGGTCGCACTTGGCTGGTTTCTCAATGACCTGATGCGTCGCCCTCCGACGCCGCTGGCGTTCGAATCGGTTTCACCACCTATGATGACTGCGCCGACTGCT
>JBEPYG010000389.1:0-4265 GCA_041641515.1 Roseiflexus sp. | reverse complement strand
ACGCCGTGCCCATCAGGCGATGGTCGAGGCACGGTCGCGGCACCGGTCAGGGCACGCCGACGCCGTGCCCAAGACACGGGTCGGGGCGCGCCGCCGTAACAGGTTCCTGACCGTGAGGGAGAGGGCGAGGGTTAGGGAAAACGCGCGCTGTTGAGCATCTGTCAGACGACGTTGCGCCTTGCCCTGGCTTGCTGATAGACCGTGCGCAGATATCGGTAGAGTTCAAGCGACTGACAGAGATCATCTTCCGCTTCATCACGTCTATCTCTATCCGGCACACTAATGGCATTGCTCAACGTCTCGAAGCCTCGGAACGCAACGAAATCACTACCAATCTGGACGCTAGTCTGCAAAGCTGTGCAGGCATGATCCTCAGCCTGCACAATACGCCTGCTATCACAATCGAGATCGCTCACCCCGCACCGGTTTACAATCTCGATGCACATTGCGTCGATAGTCGCTTCGTTGGCGTGTTGACGTGCACACAATGCGCTGACCTGAGTCAACGTGGTTCGCCCCTCCGTATACTTTCCTTCGGCAGATTGCCAGAGACTGAGGCGGATCAACGCCAGCATCTGCAATAAAGGATCAGCAATGTGTGCAGCTAGATCCGCCGCTTCTCGCAGCGTAGATTCGATCTCGGCGCCACGATGTTGGTATCGTTGCAAACCGGCATACGCAATCAACAGGCACGCGCGTAGCCGACAGGCAGACAGCTGGTCTGGAATGTTCACATACGCCAGGCTCCGATGAATGCGTTCCAGTCCATTGCCAAGTCGGCCGCTCAGATGATGGAGATCTTCGTAGGTGAACACGGCATCTGCCACCCAGTTCCATTCGCCATGGGTAAGCGCCCAGTGCCATGCCGCCTCCAGGTCGCTCAGGCTGGACATCAGCCGCTCGCGAACACTAGAACTCCTGGCATCGTACAGGTGATGATAGGAGTCGCCTAACCAGCGCAAAAACCAGCTGGCGTGACGTCGATGCGCCTCGTCGATGAACGTATCGGTAAAGCTACTGGTCAGTTTCTCGCCAGCAAACCGGCACACATGGTCGTGAATCCAGACATTGCCATCATCCAAATGATGAACCAGCGCCATCTCAAACAGTTCTGCAAGAGCCTGTGCGTGTCCGGCGATTGCCAGCGCAGCATCCGGTGGACAAGGAGCGTGCACGACGCTCAACGCGGCGAGCGCCTGCTGACCTGCAGCGCTGAGCGTCTGCCATGTCGACTCCAAAACAGCGTCCAGGCTGTGATGACGGATGGGCAAATCAGCCAGCGGGTTGCTCAATGCGTCAAAACTGCGCTGCACATGCTGGCGCAGCGTTGGCAGATCGATGCTGGTGAGACAGGCGGCAGCCAATTCGATCCCGAGCGGAATACCGGACAGGATCGTGCAAATACGCTCTACTTCTCCCAACAAACCTTCATCGGTAATAGTCGTACCACTCCGGCTTGCCAGAGTGACAAAGAGTTGGGCGCCTGGACTGTAGCGCTCACAGTCCGATCTGGTAGAGAGCGGACCCAGTTTCAGCACGTGCTCACGGCGGAGATACAAACGCTGCCGCGACGTCACCAGTGCAGCGCAGTCGGGCGCTGCCTCGAGCAGTTCTTCTAAAAAGAGGTTAGCCGCTGCCACGTGTTCGAAGCCATCCAACACCAGCAGACAGGCGCGCGTCTTAAGGGCATCGATCACCCGGACAGGCAATGAATGACGATCATCCAGATCGATCTGGCAGGCGTCAGCGATACATTGGGCCAGATGCCTGATGGAATTACCGGATGGTACTGTACCTTTTTCCGGGTGCAAAAACACATAGCGCACACCGTCGCGAAAAGCGCTTCGCATCTGCTGGGCGACCCGAATTGCCAGCCGGGTCTTGCCGATGCCGCCAGCGCCAATGACGCTGATCAGTTGCGTGTCAGGGTGATTCATCAGGTTGCTCAACGCTGCTATCTCACTCTCACGCCCGATCAGAGGTAACCGGTCAATCGCGAGCGCCTGTCGGTAGGCCGAGAGGGCGAGCGATGTAGAAGCATGCACATGACCGGCGCGGATCAATTCATATACACGCCGGGTATCGGGCTCCGGTTCGACTCCAAACTCGCGTTGCAAAATGGTACAACAGGTACGATAGTGAGCCAGTGCCGTTGTGCGCCGTCCCTGATGCGCAAGTGCCAGCATCAGTTGCCGATGCGCCGACTCACACCACGGTTCGAGATACAGTTGTTGCCTCGCATATGTCTGCGTCGCGAGCCAGTCGTGCATCCGCAAGGCGTGTTCAGCCAGATGACCAAAGACTTCGACTGCTGCATGATCGATCTCGTTTTCCTGATGATCAGCCCATACCTGAAATGTCTCACTCTCCGACGCTAATCCCGCTAAAAACCGACCCCGATAGAACGCAGCAGCCTGACGCAAATGTGCAAGACAGTCCGGGCAGCCTGCTGGTGTGCGATGTGGGTGACTGTGCATTGCCGCGACCGCCTGTTCGAAGCACAACGCGTCGATCGTCCACGTCTTGGGCAGCGCCAGCGTCACGGTCTGGGTGTCAGTATGCAGCACATTCCGACTGTCGCCAAGTGCGTGACGGATGCGACTGAGGGTCACGCGCAGGGTGTTGTGCGCTGCCGTGTGCGAACAATCTGGCCACAATAACGCCGTCAGCGTCTCACGCCGCACGGGGTAATGTTGATGAAAGCAGAGCCACGCAAACAGTAAGCGAGCGCTGTCGGTTTGAAACGCGCCACTACGTGAGATATTGTTTCGACGAACGTCGAAACCTCCAAGGAGTTGAACCTGCCATTCAGTCATGGTGTTAATTGGAGCATTGCTGTGAGTTGAACATAGCGGGTACCGGATTGGGATCTTTCCGCTAAGATCAGCTATTATAACGTGTGCCAGGGAAGCAACACAACAGGAGCATGAAAAAACGGTTACATAAACGCCGCAACCCGCCGGATGGGGGAGCATACTGGTTCTGATTGTATCAACCTGGGGGAAAGGGAAAGCTGGATATGAGGCGTCTCGCCCTTATCGCGCATTGGAGGCAAGGCACTGTTACGGAAGATGCGCTACGATGACTCGATCTGTCCATCGCGCATCCGCCAGCGTTTCCAGTTTGTGTCTTCCCACAACAGATGGCGCAGCTCTTGCTCGGCAATGAGCAGTTTACGGTAACGCGAGGGCTGCGCCGCCAGTTCTGCCGGCGCGCCATCTTCAACGATACGTCCCTGTTCCATCACGAGCACCCGATCAAACGATTGCGTTTCTGCGATATCGTGAGTGATGCAGATCAGGGTTGCCTGTCGCCAGCGCTGCCGTGCTCGACCGAGGAGGACGGCGCGCTGCTCGCGTTGCAGTCCGCGAAACGGTTCGTCGAGGATGGCGAGTCGTGGATGCTGTCGCTGGAAAGCTCGCCCCAGCCGTACTCGCTGTCCTTCACCGCCGGCGACCAGTCCGCCCCCTTCGCCGAGCGGGGTCTGCAGACCATCTGGTAAGCGCGCAATGGTCTCGAACAGATCGGCTTCACTCAAAGTGTTACTGTCAAACACGCACTCAGATGTTCCTTGACCAGTCGTTCCATAACACAGGTTGGAGAGGAGTGAGCGATTCCAGATCTGGACTGTCGGATCGACCCAGGCGACGGCTGCCCGCACGGACGGCGCCAGGTGATCGGTCAGAGGCGCACCGTCGATCTGCACGACGCCACGCGCAGGCTGGCGCAAGCCGAGTAAGACGCTGACCAAACTCGATTTGCCTGCCCCTGACGGCCCGACGATAGCGATGTGTTCACCAGAGCGGATGTCGAGGTTGATGTTGTGCAAGATGGATCGACCGCCAGCGATCACATCGACCTCTGTGAACGTGATCGCACAACCGGTCAATTCCGGTGTCCGGCTGATTGGAGCAGTCTCGGCGCTTTCAGGCGCGCCAAGTGGTTCCAGCAGGCGTGCCAGTCGGCTGCGGAGCGGCGGATATTGCTGGAGGGTAAGAGCCAGTGAATGTCCCAGTAGAGGCAGGTTCATCGCCCAATAAAGCAGCAGAAGGGCACTGCCGCCATCGCCGCCCGCGCTCAGGAAGCTATACAGAATCAGACCGGTAAATCCGATGCCAAGCAGCGCTCCAATAGCCTGCAGCCAGAGACTGAGCCGATGCACATCACGACTGGCCCGCGCCCATTCCACCAACAGACTCTCGTGTTCACGGCGGAGGCTCGTTTCGGCTCGATGTGCGCGGAGTGGTGTCAGTCCGAGCAGCGCA
>JBEPYG010000388.1:0-4279 GCA_041641515.1 Roseiflexus sp. | reverse complement strand
ACACATCGAAGACCTGACCACCCAGGCGCTGACGGGCGAGTTCCAATTTATCGAGCAGAGTGCGGTAGACATCACCTTCGCGGGTTTCCTCTGCCACCAGATTCCAGAGGTGACAGACTTCGGTCTGGCCGATGCGGTGGATGCGTCCAAACCGCTGCTCGATGCGGTTGGGATTCCAGGGCAGGTCGTAGTTGACCATGAGGTGCGCACGTTGGAGGTTGATACCTTCGCCGGCTGCATCGGTAGCGACCAGTACCCGGACCTCAGGGTCGTGGAGGAACGCTTCCTGTGCTTTGTGTCGCTCCTCCCGACCCATGCCGCCGTGGATCGCCGCCACAGCTTGATGCCGACCGAGCATCGTTGTGATCCGCTCGACCAGATAGTTGAGCGTGTCGCGGTGTTCGGTGAAAATCACCAGCTTCTGCTGTGGCGAAGCTGTGGGCGGAGCGATTGCCCCTGCCCCATAGGGTACAGACGCCTCGTGGATGCGGCCTAAGAGCGTCGCTGGAGTGAAGATTTCGGCTAGCAGCGCAGCTAATTCCTGCCATTTACGATCCTCGCCACTCTGCCGCACGTTCTGTGCCATAGCTTCTAGTTTCTTGAGAGTATCAATCTCCGCCTTGAGTTCTTCAATCGTCCGAGCAGCAGTGGACTGGTCGAGAATCTCTTCTTCCTTCTGCGCCAGCTCGTCGTCGGGGGCATCGTCGAGATTCTCTAAATCCTCCACATCGAGGACGAGACTGAGTGCAGGCTGCGCCGAGACCATCGCCCCTCGGCGCAAGAGTTCCAGTTCTCGGAGGCGACTTTCCAGCCGCTCCCGGCGGCGGTGCAGCGACCGGTAGATCGCTTCCGGCGAAGAGGCGAGCCGCCGTTGCAAGATGGTCAGTGCGAATCCAACGGTTCCCGCTCGCCGATCGTCTTGCAGCGCATCGGCGCGGTTGAACTCCTCGCGGACGTAGTCGGTGACCGCCTTGTACAGGTATGCTTCGGCATCGGAGAGGCGGTAGGGGACGGTGTAAGCTATTCGCTCAGGGAAGAGCGGGGTGCCATCGAATTTGACGAGATTCTCCTTGACCATTCGCCGCATGATGTCGGAGATATCCACCTGATGAACGCCGTCGCGGAAGCGGCCCTCAAAGCGGTCGCCATCCAGCAGCGCTAGAAAGAGTTGAAAGTTCTCCTCCTTGCCGCTGTGGGGCGTGGCGGTGAGGAGTAAGAAATGGCGTGTGAGACCGGAGAGGAGCCGGCCGAGGTGATACCGCTTCGTATACTTGATCTCGCCGCCGAAGAAGGTCGCCGACATCTTGTGCGCCTCGTCGACGACGACGAGATCCCAGCGGCACTCAGGCGCGGCGAGTTTCGCTTGCACTGCCTCATCGCGCGCCAGCTTGTCGAGTCGCGCAACGACGAGATGGTTCTCGCGGAACCAGTTGCCACCGCGAGCCGCCTCAAGTTTGTCGTTGGTCAGTATCTCGAAGGGGAGATGGAATCGCTGGTACAACTCATCCTGCCACTGCTCGACGAGGTTGCCCGGACAGACCACCAGACAGCGTTGGAGATCGCCCCGGATCAAGAGCTCCTTGATGAGCAAGCCCGTCATGATGGTCTTGCCCGCCCCAGGGTCATCGGCTAGGAGAAAGCGGAGCGGCTGACGGGGCAGCATAGTTTCGTAGACGGCCGTGATTTGGTGGGGAAGGGGTTCCAGCAGCGACGTATGCACCGCCAGCAGCGGGTCGAACAGGTAAGCTAGGCGGATGCGGTGAGCTTCGGAGACCAACCGAAAGAGCTCGCCATCGCCATCGAAGCTCCATGGACGTCCGGCCGCCGCCACTTCGAGGCGAGACTCGTCATCACGGTACAGAAGAGTCTGCCCCACCCGACCATCTGAGTCCTTGTAGGTCAGTTCCAGGGCATTCGCGCCGAACCACCGGACGCTTACGACAGTGACTACCATATCCGGCAGGATGCCGCGGATGCTCGCTTCGGGTTGTATCTCTTCTAATCGCATAGAGCCGTTCTCCCTCCATCGCGACGGTTGTCCACAGGCGGCGCGCCGCACTTCCGGCGCTTGTCGTTGCGCCAATACTCGCCACCCGAGTCGAAGCGGGTGAACGGCGGGTTGATGAAGATGAAATCGACGCTGCCTACGCTCATAGTGAATCGTTGTCAGAGCTGCTCAGGTAACCTGGATTGGCATCATCTCTCATGCCTGGTCGCACAATGACCACCATAGCTCATATTTACATATAAGACTCAATCGGTGTTAGAGTTACCGTTGTTTGGGTGACAACATTGTGCACATTTCTATTGCTGAAGGATATCATAGTTTATAGGAAGTTGCGGCTGTTTGAATGACAGCGCGCCTGCGCACCCGGCTTGCCGGAGATATCGGTCGCGCAGGAGAGAGAGCGGTGCATTGCTTTCTGCTATACTGCTGTTGTTCGACGCGTTGTGCAGGAAACAGAGGAACCGCATATGCTGAGCATCCGGGAGATCATGGAGATCATTCCGCACCGTTATCCCTTCCTTCTGATCGATCGTATTCTCGAGCTGGAGCCGGGGCAGCGCGCGGTTGGCGAGAAACTGGTGACGATCGGCGAGCCCTATTTTCAGGGTCACTTTCCTGACCAGCCGATCATGCCAGGGGTGCTGATCGTCGAGGCGCTGGCGCAAACTGGTGCTGTGGCGGCGTTGAGTCTGCCGGAGAATCGGGGGAAGATTGCTTTTTTTGCCGGGATCGATGGCGTCCGCTTCCGCAAGCCGGTCTATCCGGGTGATACCTTGCGGCTGGAGGTGCGTTTCGACAAAATGCGACGTGGTATTGGAAAAGGAACAGGAGTGGCAACGGTGAACGGGCAGGTGGTGTGTGAGGGGGAATTGATGTTTGCGTTGAGCGTTGAACGTTGAACGTGGGAATGTGGGAACGCTGCAGGACTTGAACACCCTTGCCCGACTGTGTTAAGATAGATTATGCAGTGCCGGAGTGGCGGAATGGCAGACGCTTCGGTCTTAAAAACCGATGGGGGCAACCCCGTACGGGTTCGAGTCCCGTCTCCGGCACCAGTGTTCCCGCGCAAAGAGATCCCCGCGCCTCTATCGCAATGCTGCTTCGGCGCTCGCTGCGCTGTGGCGGCGTATGTGAGGAACGATCGTCGGTGCAGAACGACACGATCCATACGGTCACCGTCTGGGTTGGTGACCAACGCCACACGCTGCAGGCGCCCGATGGCGCCAACCTTCGTCAGGTGTTGCTCAGCGTGGGTCTGTCACCCTATGCCGCACTCACACGCCAGCTCAACTGCGGCGGTCGCGGTCTCTGCGCCACCTGCGGCGTCTGGCTGGAGGACGAAGCGCCGGCGCCGTTCCACTGGCACGACCGGCTCGCCGCTCAGTTCGGTTATCCACGACTCTCCTGTCAGATCACCGTCACGCGCGACCTGGTTGTGCGCCTTGTCGCCGGGAAGCGCATCTGGGGTTCGCGCGATCCCTCGCGGCGCTGGCAGCGTCGGTAGGCATTGATGCTGCCATGCAACCGTGCTATGCAGTGCGGGTGACCGATGATTGCTGTGTAGAGACGTTATCTGTTCTCGCCTGCGCCGGCGGGCGTTGCCCGGTTGGGGCACGGCGCCGCCGTACTCCGCAGGCATGGTTTCAGTCGCCCCGATCTGAACGATATCGCGGCCGGCTATGCAGAGGGAGATTTTCTGGTAGCGACGCTTTATGGTCGTGTTGTGGGTTGCGGCGCATGCATCCCGCGCGCGTCGGGTGTAGGTGACGGACATGCGCCGGTGTGGTGTCGGGCGCGCTATCCTGCAGCAGCTTCGCGAGCGCGCCTATGCCTCCGGTATCTGCCGACTTGTGCTTGAGACCACAGCGACCTGGCATGATGCGATTCGGTTCTATCAGCGTCAGGGGTTTACCATCACTCACGAGCAGGATGTATTTTGTCCTGGATCTGATGGAAATGTCTTGCTCATGCCGCCCATTACCCCCTTCATACCCTCTCCGCCACCGGTCATGATTGCGCGGAAACGGTTGTGTGCGTTGCTTGATCCGCCGGCTCTGTCACTACTGACGGTGAGCGCAGCTTCTATATCGTCGTCATCAGTTACAGTCGTTTCATGAATACTGAACACGTGCCGCGCGCAATAATCAGCGATTCGCCGTTGCACCGCAATCGCGACTTTATACTCCTGACAGTTGCCAGCGTGATCTCATCGGTCGGCGGGCGGGTGTCGCAGCTTGCATTGCCGATCCTGGCGCTGGCGTTGACCAACTC
>JBEPYG010000387.1:0-4321 GCA_041641515.1 Roseiflexus sp. | reverse complement strand
CGTAAATCTCAGTGATTTTAGCGTCGCGGAAGTAGCGCTCGACCGGATACTCCTTCGAGTAGCCATTGGAGCCAAAGACCTGAACCGCTTTGGTCGCCGTCCACATCGCAGTTTCGGAAGCGTACAGTTTCGCCATCGATGCCGCGCAGACAAAATCGAGATGCCGATCCTTGCGCCAAGCTGCTTCGTAGGTGAGCAAGCGAGCTGCCTTGATACGGGTCGCCATGTCTGCCAAGGTAAACCCAATCGCTTGGTTCTCGATAATCGGTTTACCGAACTGTTCGCGAATTTTGGCATAGTCGAGCGCCGCTTCATACGCGCCCTGCGCAATGCCAACCGCCTGCGCCGCGATCCCAATGCGCCCGGCATTCAGGATAGTCATTGCAATTTTGAACCCCTGACCTTCTTCACCCAGCCGTCGCCATGCAGGGAGGCGATAATTGTCGTATGCCATCTGGCAGGAATGCGCGCTCCTGATACCCAGTTTATGCTCGACTTTGACGATGCTGCATCCTGGTTCGCGCGGATCGACTAGAAACGCTGTGATCCCACGATGCCCTTTGCTAGGGTCAGTCATGGCCATGAGAATGATGACATCAGCATAGTCGCCGTTCGTCACCCAGTTTTTGATGCCGTTAATCACGTAGTAATCACCGTCGCGCACCGCTGTCGTTTTCTGCGCTGCAGCATCCGAACCCGCACCTGGCTCAGAGAGCGAGAATGCCCCAAGCATGCGCCCCTCGGCAAGCGGGGTCAGCAGTTCGCGCTTCTGATCTTCTGTGCCGAATGTTTCGATACCGTAGCAGACCAGCGAGTTGTTGACCGATGCAATGACCCCTAATGAGGCATCGACCCGCGATAATTCTTCGATGACAATCGCATATGAAACATAATCGAGCCCGGCGCCGCCATACTGCTCGCTGACTGCCACACCCATCAAGCCAAGCTGCCCCATTTTCTTGACCAGTTCAACCGGAAACTCCATCGCCTCGTCGCGCGCCGCCACTGTCGGGCGCGCCTCCTGCTCGGCAAAGGCCCGTACTGTCTGGCGCAACATCTCGTGCTGCTCACTGAACGTAAAATCCATGCCCGTGCCTCCTTTGTGTGACGTACCGCGTTGTATCTTCATCATACCACATCGCTCGCATCCCCTTGAATTTGTACAAAATGCACAATTCAGAGGGGGGTTTTCTTATTGAAAATAACCATATCACATGCTATACTGATGCCAACGGAACCGCAGAGATGCGAGAACCTTCCAGGAGCGGCGACGCAGGTGACGCCCTCCCAATCGTGGAGAAAAGCAAACGAGGAGGATACCATGCAGCACAAGAACTACGAAGAGCAGACGGTCAAAGAAGTTGCCGAGCGGGTGCCTGAGGCGCGTCGCGTTCTGCGTGCGTACCACATCAGCGCATCGAACACCATGCCGATCGATATTGCCGCAGCTGAAGCGTCCGTCACGCCGGACGAACTGCTGGCAGTGGTCGAATACAAGGCGCGCCGCCGAGCGCGGCAGGCGCCGGCCATCCGCGAGTATGCGATGGAAGAGGAACTGGTCGCCTGATCACGACCGGGATGTATCCAACGGAACACCGCGCAGACGCTGGTCTGTGCGGTGTTTTTGTCTGCTGGAAAACGGTATGGAATGATGCACGAGCAGTGACTCATTGCGACTATCCGAATCGGCCGGTCACATAATCTTCCGTGCGCCTGTCTTTGGGATCTGAGTCGGGGTGACCTGTGGGCGGGGGGTGGCAGTTGGCTGCGTCTGTGCCTGTGCTGGCGCAGATACAGCTAGCGCTGATGCAACAATGACCAGCGCCACCAGTACCGAAATCGCTCGAATGACCTGTTGCCGCATACTTGGTTCTCCTTATCTCTTCTCAACCTCTGTGTTCAGGCACATGCCGTTCCATGCCGATGCATGGCGCTCCATGCAAACACGAGTCAGAAAGGTCAGGATAATCTGTAGCCCTGCGTCCGATTGGACGACGCGACCCCATCTGGACAACTCGCGTAGCGAGTCGATCAGTTCGCAAAAGGTGCGGACAGGGTTGCATGAAGCAGGTCACATCACATGGATCTGAACGCGCGTACCGTATCGTGGTTCAGTTAAGATAAGTTTAGCCGAGTATGAGTCTCTTGCTAAGATTCGATAAACAATGCATCCTCACACACACCGTGCGCTTTATTTTTTGGGCGCCAGCGCAGTGTATTCCTGTGTCTGTACATCGAGGAGACGGGACTGATCAAGGGAGCGCCCCTGGAGTTGCAAACGACCGATAAGAGGAACATCAAATAACTCGTCAGCATCCAGGCGTCTCTCCCCTCACGTGGCGCGCCGATTGCCGAACAGGGACTGGACGCGCTGTCAGACTCGCGCCTCAATACTGCTCAACTGTCGGATCGAAAATCTGTGCCGGATGTAACAACTTTTGGTACAATATCATCATCATATAGCGTGCAACCCCGCCTCAGCGTCGAGGCGTTTGGACGTTGCTGGCGAGTGATTATGCCTCGCCATTCAGCTCACGACCGGATCCGACCCGAATCAGCGCCCAGACCGGTCGAATCAACGAGGAAAGAGCACTGCCATGACAAAAAACACCCTGACCATTACCGACAACCGGACCGGGAAAACCTACGAGATCCCTATCGAGCACGACACGATCCGCGCCACCGATCTGCGTCAGATCAAGGTCAGCCCAGATGATTTCGGTTTGATGTCCTACGATCCGGCATTCATGAACACCGCAGCGTGCATCAGCCGGATCACGTACATCGACGGCGACAAGGGTATTCTGGAGTACCGCGGATATCCAATCGAGCAGCTTGCCGAACAGAGTTCCTACTTGGAAGTCGCGTATCTGTTGCTATACGGCGAGTTGCCCTCACGAGAGCGCTTGGAGTGGTGGGAGTATCGCATCAGCCGCCACCTGTTCCTCCACAACAGCCTGGTCGAACTGATCCAGGCGTTCCGCTACGATGCGCATCCGATGGGGATTCTGATCAGCTCGGTCGCTGCAATGTCCACGCTCTATCCAGAGGCGAAAAATGTCCATGATCCGGTCGTTCGCGAGAAGCAGATCTGGCGTATTATCGGGCAGATTCCGACCATTGCCGCCTTTGCCTATCGCCATCGCATCGGGCGACCCTTCAACCTGCCCGACAGTTCGCTCAGCTACACCGCCAACCTGCTCTACATGATGGACTACATGAACCAGCGGGATTATGAAGTCAATCCGGTGCTGGCGAAAGCGCTCGATGTGCTCTTCATTCTCCACGCCGACCACGAGCAGAACTGTTCAACGTCGGTGATGCGCAGCGTTGGTTCGAGCCACGCCGATCCCTACAGCGCGCTGTCGGCGGCGGCGGCGGCGTTGTACGGTCCGCTGCACGGCGGCGCGAATGAGGCGGTGCTGCGCATGCTCCAGCAGATTGGGCATCCAAAGAATGTGCCGGGGTTCATCGAGCGGGTGAAGAAGGGTGAGACACGCCTGATGGGGTTTGGGCATCGGGTATACAAGAACTATGATCCACGCGCCAAGATTATTCGCCGGATCGCACACGAGGTGTTTGCAGCGACAGCGGCGAACCCGCTTCTCGATGTCGCGATGGAACTCGAGCGCGTGGCGCTGGAGGATGAGTACTTCATTTCGCGCAAGCTGTACCCAAATGTGGACTTCTATAGCGGGCTGATCTACCAGGCGCTGCGCTTCCCAATGGAGTACTTTCCATTCCTGTTCGCCATCCCGCGCGCTTCGGGGTGGCTCGCGCAGTGGCTTGAAATGCTCGACGACCCGGAGCAGAAGATCACGCGCCCACGCCAGATTTATCTTGGGCATCCACGGCGCGACTATGTGCCGGTCGATCAGCGGTAGGGCGATGCGGTCATCCAGCGGCAGGAGATGCCCTTGCCATGGATGACGCGCCAGGGAACGCACTGACGCAACTAGACGCCTTCGACCGGCGCTGTTGCGTCGGTGCTGTTTTGTTGTTCAGAGGTATTACGCAAAGTACCTACCTTGCTTGCCCCGCCGCCGGCATAGCCTTGCTTTACGGTTTGGCTCGACCGTCTGACGTATCTTCGCGTTTGTGCGATGAGATGCTCACGCCATGGCGCTGTGTTTTGAGTCGCAAAGGGTTCTTGAGTTTCCTGGCACTCTTTGCAATGCAGTGAGTCTATCCCGCCCGTTCCAGAAACTGCGCTGCCGTGAGGATCGGGATGCCGCCAACAGTCTGCACATCCAGCAGATTACGGTCGCCGCTCACGATGACATCCGCCGGCCCCACTACCGCACAGGCGATCACGCGATCA
>JBEPYG010000386.1:0-4333 GCA_041641515.1 Roseiflexus sp. | reverse complement strand
CAGATGTGGCGATGGAGGGCGCGGAAGCGTTCACGGAACTGCTGCGTCGGGCGGGCTTCTTCGATAGCCTGGGGTTCAAGGGTGCGAACAAGGAACGCGAAGCCGCCGAACGGCTGGCAGGCATGCTCGCCGAGTTAGCCGACTCCTCAGGTCGGCGCCGCCCCATACGTGACCTAACGGTTGCCGATCTCCCACTGCTCGTGAAAGACCTGGCGCGCTTCGCCGATGTGATCTATGCCACCCGTCCCGGTACCGTGCCGGGGGAAGGACAGCGCGCCGCTGATGTCCTGGCGCGCTACCGCCTCGATGAGGCGCGTCTGCGTCGGTTGTGGGATGAGGCGTTGCAGCGGTTTCGCACTGAACCCGGCAAACAGCGACCGCTCTCGCAGGTGATCCAGCAGGTGCTGGCAGACCGCGCGATTGTCATTCTGTCATTTGCTCAAGAAAATGTTGCTGAGACGCCGTACTTTCTGCTGAACGAAATCCTCACCCGTCTGCGCCAGGTTATCCATCGTTCGTTCCAGGATGGGCGCACCTCGAATGCGCTAGTTCTCCTCGATGAGGCGCATCTGTTTGCCGGGGAGCACGCCGATGAAACCGGCGATGGCGCGCGTACCCGCTCTTTACTGGCACAAAGCATCCGTATGACCGGCAAGTATGGTGTGGGCTGGATGTTCATCACCCAGACGCTCCACGATTTCGACAAGACCATCCTGCGACAGTTGCAGGTCAAAATCTTTGGGCAGGGGTTCAAACTTGGCGCCGACCGCGAGTATGTCGAGACCGAACTGGGTAAGGAAGGGTTTGCACGCTACTGTTCGCTCCCCGACCCGAAACGCACCGGGCGCTATACCTTCATGGTCACCGGTCCGATCGTAGCGCTCGGCAGCTTGGGGACGCCGCTGGTGTTGCAGGGGTTCCGCAGTGTCGATGACCTCATGCGGGCGAATGGGCATGTCTTCAATATCGGTGACGGATCGTATTAACGTGCTCTGTTGTGCCGTGGTATACTTGAGCGAAAACAGTAAGGATGGCATATCAGGGCTATGACGGTTCAGTACGATATTGGTCTCTCCGCACACATTCGCAAGCACACCTCCCTTCCCGAACCGCTCCGGTTTCCGCCTGGATTCTTGTGGGGAACGGCAACCAGCGCACATCAGGTCGAAGGACAGAATACCAATAACCAGTGGTGGGTCTGGGAGCAGCAGGGGCGATGCTGGCACGGCGATGTTTCTGGTGATGCCTGCGGCTGGTGGCGTGATGCTGAAGGCGATCTGGATCGCGCTGCTGCGCTGGGAACGAATGCCCATCGGATGTCGATCGAGTGGAGTCGCATCGAGCCGGAAGAAGGAACGTTCGACCGCAGCGCAATCCATCGCTACCGCGAGATTATTGGCAGCATCATCCAGCGTGGAATGACGCCGATGATCACGCTTCACCATTTTACCAATCCGCTCTGGGTCGAAGCGCAGGGCGCATGGTTGAACCCGGCGACCCCAAAGCGTTTTGCGCGTTTCGTCGCCTATGCGGTTGAAGAATTGGGCGATCTCTGCAATCTCTGGTGCACTGTCAACGAACCGACGGTCTATGCGGCGTTGAGTTATCTGCAGGGCATCTGGCCCCCTGGACGGCGCAACATCCTGCAGGCGCTGCGGGTCTTCGCTAATCTCATGCGTGGGCACGAACTGGCCGCGCAGACGGTGCACAGGCAGCATCCGGCGCATCGTGTCGGTATTGTGCATCACAAACGGGTGCTCGATCCCGCCTCGCCGGCTAGTCACGATGTCCTGACGACGGTGATGTACGATTATCTGGTCAATGGGCTGGTGCTGCGGCGGTTGCGCGAGACGTCCGACTTCTTCGGGCTGAATTACTACAGCCGCGACCATATCGCGTTTGACCTGCGCCGTCCGTATCATTTGTTCATCCGCCGCTTCACGCCGCCGCATCTCGAGCAGAGCGATGCCGGCATGGAGGGCGCCTTCGGCGAAATCTATCCCAACGGTTTGTACCGCGCGCTCAAACGGGTCTACCGCTGGCTGAAACTGCCGATCTATGTCACCGAAACCGGACTGCCGGACGAAGATGATAACCAGCGTCCACGGTTTTTGCTCAATCATCTCGAGTCGGTGCACCGCGCAATTCAGGAAGGGATCGATGTCCGCGGGGTTTTCATCTGGTCGCTGGTCGATAACTTCGAGTGGGCGGAAGGATGGGGGTTGCGCTTCGGGCTGTATGCACTCAACGAACGCACCGGCGAGCGGCGGATGCGTCCTTCGGCTGCGCTCTATGCAATTATTGCGCGTGCGAATGCGATCCCTGCTCCGGGCGCGCTTCCCTGACCGGATGCTGTCTGCCGCCATCTCACGGGAATGTGGCGTTGTGATGCCGCACAACATGATCGAAGTCTGAACGCGTACCCTGTGAAAGGATATCTCGATGCATGATCAATGGGCAGCTGTTGACGCCTATTTGTCTGGTCTTTTTCCATCGGATGCGGTTCTCGATGCGATACTGCAGGCGTCGCGTGACGCCGGGATGCCGCAGATCAACGTCTCGCCGATTCAGGGGCGGTTGTTGCACGTGCTGGCGCTGGCGTGCAATGCGCGAAACATCCTGGAAATCGGGACGCTGGCAGGGTACAGTGCAGTCTGGATGGCGCGGGCGCTGCCTGCCGATGGACGATTGATCTCGCTGGAAGCAAACCCGAAGCATGCCGACGTGGCACGCGCCAACCTCGCACGCGCCGGTCTTGCCGATCGAGTTGAGGTGCGTCTGGGAATGGCGCTGGACATGCTGCCACAGCTGGCTGCCGAGGGCGCAGGACCGTTCGACCTGGTTTTCATTGATGCCGACAAAGAGAATCTGACGACCTACTTCGACTGGTCGGTGCGCCTGACGCGCCCTGGCGGTCTGATCGCGGTCGATAATGTCATTCGTGGTGGTGAGGTGTTGAATGCTTCGAGCGCCGATGCCTCGTTGCAGGGTGTGCGTCGCTTCAACGAATCCCTCGCCGCCGATCCGCGCGTGACGGCGACGATCCTTCAGACAGTCGGCAGCAAGGGGTACGATGGGCTGGCGATTGCTGTGGTGAAGACCGAGAACCGGGAGCCGAGAACCGAGGGATGATGTCCATGTACGATATGCTCTTCGAACCGGTGCGAATCGGACCGGTGACTGCGCCGAACCGGTTTTATCAGGTTCCGCATTGCAATGGCATGGGGCATCGCATGCCGCGCGCACTGGCAGAGATGCGCCGGGTGAAAGCTGAGGGTGGGTGGGGCGTTGTCTGCACCGAAGAGGTCGAAATCCACTATTCGAGCGATCTGGCGCCGTATGCCGAGGGGCGGCTGTGGAGCGACGATGACATCCCGGCGCTGGCGTTGATGGCAGAAGAAGTCCATCGTCACGGTGCGCTGGCAGGAATCGAATTGACCCACAATGGCCAGAATGCGCTCAACTACTACTCCCGCGCCACATCGCTCGGTCCACGCTCGATGGGATTGATGGGAGGCACCGGTTTTGAGCCAGGGCAGTGCCGCCGGATGGACCGTGAAGATATCCGGAACCTGCGCCGCTGGCATCGGAATGCGGCGCTACGTGCGAAACGCGCCGGATTCGACATTATCTACTGCTACGCCGGGCACGGGTTGAGCTTGGCGATGCACTTCCTGCTCCGTCGCTTCAATGACCGAACCGACGAATATGGTGGAAGCCTCGCCAACCGTGTGCGACTGTTCCGCGAATTGATCGAAGATACGAAGGATGCGGTTGGTGATCGCTGTGCGGTTGCGGTCCGCCTGGCGGTTGATGAACTGCTCGGCGAAGAGGGTCTCAGCAGTCAGGGCGAGGGGTATGAAATCGTTGCCATGCTGGCGGAACTTCCCGACCTGTGGGATGTTAATGTTTCCGATTGGAGCAATGACTCGGCATCGTCGCGTTTCGAAAAGGAAGGGTTTCAGGAGCCGTATATCGCATTCGTCAAGCAGTTGACGAGCAAACCGGTTGTTGGCGTGGGACGCTACACCTCGCCAGAGTCGATGGTGTCGGCGGTACGTCGCGGTGTTCTCGACTTGATCGGATCGGCGCGACCATCGATTGCCGATCCGTTTCTGCCGCGCAAGATTCAGGAGGGGCGCGTCGAAGACATTCGTGAGTGTATCGGTTGCAATATCTGTGTCTCCAGCGACAACAAGGTGGTTCCGATCCGCTGCACACAAAACCCGACGATGGGCGAAGAGTGGCGGCGCGGGTGGCATCCTGAGACGATGACGCCAAAACGAAGCGATGCTGAAATCCTGATAGTCGGCGCAGGTCCGGCAGGGCTGGA
>JBEPYG010000385.1:0-4353 GCA_041641515.1 Roseiflexus sp. | reverse complement strand
TACACACATCGCTCAATCGCCGCCTCTCCTGCCGACGTATGTTGGTTGTGCGGCGCGTCCAGGAGCGATGGAGGTATTCGTCGGGCAGGCGAGCGCCTGCCAGTCTGAAGGATAAGGAGTAACCAGGCATGACTCAGGGAGCGCAGCGGCTCGTTTCGATGCGAGCGTTGCTCGAATCAGGGGCGCATTTCGGGCATCAGACCAAGCGATGGAACCCAAAAATGCGGCCGTACATCTTCACGGCGCGCAACGGCATTCATATCATCGATCTGCAAAAGACGATCGCTGGTCTGACAGCGGCATATCAATTCATTGTCGAGACGGTCGCCGCAGGTAACAAGGTGCTGTTCGTTGGCACCAAGAAGCAGGCGCAGGAAACGATCGCCGAAGAGGCGGCGCGCGCCGGGCAATTCTTTGTGACCCAGCGCTGGCTGGGGGGGACGCTGACCAATTTCGCGACTATTCGCAAACGGTTGCGCTACCTCAATGATCTCGAAGAACAACGCGCGCGCGGTGAGTTCAATAAACTGACGAAAGCCGAAGCGCTCAAGCGCGATGCAGAGATCGAAAAACTCAACAAAATCTTCGGCGGCGTCAAAACAATGGATCGACTTCCCGGCGCGCTGTTCATTGTCGATCCGCACAAAGAAGACCTCGCAGTCAAAGAAGCTAGCAAAGTCGGCATTCCGATCGTGGCAATGGTCGATACCAATTGCGATCCCGATCTGATCGACTATGTTATACCGTGTAACGACGATGCAATCCGCAGCATCCGCCTGATTGCCGCAAAGATCGCCGATGCCGCAATCGAGGGGCAGAATCGGCGTGAGTCGCTCCAGGCGGATATGGCATACAGCGGGTCGAACGAACAAGACATGACGGAACGCATGATCGCCGAGGAAGCCGAGGCGGTCGAGTAACGCATCGGTGAAAGAGACGCAAGGAAGACTGAAGGCAGCAGCGCCGCCTTCGATCTTCCCTGTTTTTATGTCAGAGAGAGGGAGTCATCGTGGCTGAAATCACTGCTCAAATGGTGAAGGAACTGCGCGAGCGCACCGGCGCGGGCATCAAGGAGTGCAAGGATATTCTCGAGCAAACCAATGGCGATTTCGAGAAGGCGATCGAGGAACTGCGCAAACGTGGTCTGCGTGTGAGTGACAAAGTCGCCGGGCGAGAGGCAAAAGAAGGGCGCATCGAGGTTTATATCCATCACGGCGCGCGTGTCGCTGCGATGGTCGAGCTGAACTGCGAAACCGACTTCGTGGCGCGCACCGATGATTTTATTCAACTGGCGCGCGACATCGCCATGCAGGTTGCAGCAATGAACCCGCGCTACGTTCGTGTCGAAGATGTGCCCGAGAGTGAGATCAATGCCAGCGGGCTGTCACCTGAGCAGTTCTATCGTGAGCAGGTGTTGCTGAAACAGGTGTTCATCAAAGACTCATCGCAGACAATCGAAGAAAAGATTCAAGCTGCGATTGCGAAGATCCGTGAGAACATCGTTGTGCGGCGCTTCATCCGGTATGAAATCGGCGGCTAAGTCAGACCAGGCCCCGCCGGACGGTGAATGAACGCGCGGCGTGCGCGTTCATTCGTCGGAACACCTGTTGCGCCTGGTATGTGGAGGCATCATGGCCGAACCTCGATATCGCCGCATTCTGCTCAAACTCAGCGGCGAAGCGCTTGCAGGCGGTGGCGCTCACTCGATCGACCCGCAGATGCTTGAGTATTACGCGCAGGAGATTGAGCGCGTGCTGCGGCTTGGGGTGCAGGTCGCGGTCGTCCTGGGCGGGGGAAATATCTGGCGCGGCAATCAGGCGATTGCACGCGGCATGGACGCGGCGCAGTCGCACTATATGGGTATGCTGGCGACGATCATCAACGCATTGGCGCTTCAGGACGCACTGGAGCGCCGTGGCGTCTTTACACGAGCAATGACTGCGATTAAAATGGATGAAGTCGCTGAGCCGTATATCCGCCGACGCGCCACGCGCCACCTCGAGAAGGGGCGCGTCATTATCCTCGCTGCTGGCACGGGTAACCCATACTTTACGACTGATAGCGCCGCAGCGCTGCGTGCAGCGGAGATTCGCGCCGAGATCATTTTAATGGCGAAGAACGGCGTCGATGGTGTCTATAGCGCTGATCCGCGTCGTTATCCGGACGCAAAGCGCTTCGAGTACATCAGTTATATGGAGGCGTTGAGCCGCGGGCTGACGGTGATGGATAGCACTGCGCTGACCTTTTGCATGGATAACAACATCCCTATCATTGTGTTCGATCCGCTGACGCCGGGAAATATCGAACGGATTGTCCTGGGGGAGCATGTCGGCACGCTGGTCAGCAGCCATCCGTCGCAGTAGCAAAGGAAACGAGGAAACGTATGGTCAACGACGTCCTGCGTGAAGCTGAAGGTCGAATGAAAAAAGCGACAGAGGCGCTGCGCAACCATCTGGCGACTATTCGCACCGGGCGGGCGTCGCCGGCGCTGGTCGAGCATCTGCACGTCGAAGCGTATGGCGCTATGCTACCGCTGAACCAGCTGGCTACCATTACTGTCCCTGAGCCGCGTATGCTGGTGATCCAGCCATTCGACGCCAATACCGTCAAGGCGATTTCCAAAGCGATCATGAACTCTGAACTCGGGATCACACCGTCTGACGATGGTCGTCTGATTCGTCTGGTGATCCCGCAGTTGACGGAGGCGCGGCGTAAGGAGTTGACGAAACTGGTGCGCGCACGCGTTGAGGAGTCGAAGGTGGCGCTGCGCAATATTCGTCGTGAGGCGCTGGAAGATTTGCGCGACCTGGAGCAAGAAAAGATGATCTCGGAGGACGAGCATCGCCGCGCTCAGGAGAAGCTGCAAGAATTGACCGATCGCTATGTGAGAGAACTTGATCACATTGGCGCCACAAAAGAAGCCGAAGTGATGGAAATCTGATCGGCGCGTCGGCACAACTCTGCACGCCACAGAACATCCGTATCCCCTGGTGCGCCGCCTACGCGGTTTCTTCAGCGCCGATGCTTGATGCAATCGTTCGATTTCGTGATAGGATACTGCTGACATGTCGCAGCGCGCACGCATTCCCCGGCACATTGCGATTATCATGGACGGGAATGGTCGCTGGGCGCGCCAGCGCCATTTGCCGCGTCTCGCCGGTCATCGCGCCGGTACGGAGAATATTCGCCGGATCGTGACGGAGTGTGCCCAGCAGGGGGTGCAGTACCTGACACTCTATGCGTTTTCGACCGAAAACTGGTCGCGCCCATCGGCGGAAGTCGATGGCTTGATGCGTATTTTGAGCGACTTTATCGATCGCGAGACGATTAATCTGCATCGTGAAGGCGCACGCCTGCGCCACCTCGGTCGCCTCGATAATATTTCTGCCGAATTGCGACAGAAGATCCTCGATGCGATCGAATTGACGCGCCATAATGCCCGGATCACGCTGGCGGTCGCATTCAATTACGGCGGACGCGCCGATATCGTTGATGCAGTGCGCGAGTTGATCGCACTTGGCGTCAAGGCTGATGATGTGACCGAAGCGATGATCAGCGATCATCTTTCGACCCGCGGTATGCCCGATCCCGACCTGATTATTCGCACCAGTGGCGAATGGCGCCTCTCGAACTTTCTGATCTGGCAGGCGGCGTACAGCGAATACTGGACAACGCCGGTGTACTGGCCCGATTTCAGTCCTGAACATTTGCGTCAGGCCATCGACGACTATGGACAACGCGAACGCCGCTTCGGCGGACTCTCAGAGGAATCCTAGCGCGTTGCTCCAACGGGTGCTGAGTGCGGTCGTGCTGCTACCGCTCGTGGTTGTGTGCGTGTGGTGGGGCTTCTGGCCGTTTACGGCGCTGGTCGTTGCTGCTGCTGTCGTCGGGCTGGGCGAATTGTATGCGGCATTCAACCACGGCGGGCGTCAGGCGAACTATGCGCTCGGCATTGTGCTTCTGGCGCTGGTGCTCGGTGCGATGATCTTTCGCGCGGTTGCCGGCATCGATCTGCTGGCGCCTGCCCTGGCGTTGATGGTGATGATCAGCCTTGCAGCGTGCGCTTCCCGCCACGCACAGCACGGCGCAGTGGCAGAGTGGGCGTTGACGTTCGGCGGCGCCCTCTATATCGGGGAGCTGCTGGGGTTTCTGGTTCTGCTCCGCGCCCTGGAAACTCCGCTCCGCGGCGGATTGCTCGCGCTCCTCCAACCGCAACCCGGCGCCGCATGGATCGCCCTGGTGTTGATGGCAACCTGGGGACAGGATGTCTTCGCCTATTTCGTCGGGAAACGCTGGGGACGCCATCGCATGGCGCCGTCGCTCAGCCCGCGTAAGACGTGGGAAGGCGCAGCT
>JBEPYG010000384.1:0-4370 GCA_041641515.1 Roseiflexus sp. | reverse complement strand
GTGAAGCGCCTCGTGCGATACCCGAATGATCTCCTGGAGGGGCCGTTCGGCGCGTTCGCGAAAGACACCTTCCGCCAGGCGAGCCGCGTGCGCAGCCTCTTCGCCGCCACCCAGCCCATCGATGACAGCTGCCAGTATGCCGTTGTCGTTCAGCGGCGCCACCATCCAGGCATCGCCCGAAATCGAGTGCCCCTGCTTGGCGCGGTTGCAGGCTCCCCATATGATGTTCATCGGCGGACCTTTCCAGGCCCGCTGTTCGTGCGTTTCTTGGGCCACTTCACTGCGCGCACGCGCGTACCGACACCAACCGTCGACTCGATGTGAAAGTCGTCCATCAACCGTTGAACGCCAGGAAGACCTGCGCCAAGTGTTTGCGCGGTGCTGTATCCGTCACGCAGCGCCAGCGCGATGTCGGCGATGCCAGGTCCCTGATCGCGTGCCTCGATGGCGATGCCCTCGCGGTCGCCATCGGTGACGCGCTCGATCATCAGTTCGCCGCTGCCAGCGTGGACCAGAATATTGCGCGTCAGTTCCAGGACTGTAATTTCAATCCGTGTGCGGTCGATGTCGTCGAACCCGAGGGCTGTTGCCATATCGCGCGCCCGTCCCATTGCGACATACACATCGACTTCTCGCCGGATTGGACAGACTACCGCCTCCATACGAGTGTACTCCTGAGCCTGCTCGATCGCCAGTGGTCAGTGTTACAGTTCGCTGACACACAGAGCGTCCGTAAGCGTTTTATCGTGAATGGTACGCCGCAGCTTCCAATACGTGCGGTGTGCGATCAAGTATAGTCGAGGAACAGTGCTGGAGTCGGATCAAAATGCGTTCGATATTGACGCAAAATGAGAATCGAGGACATGAGGCATGCGAAACGCAGCATCAACAAACGATCTATGTGGTGCAACAGGGACAACCCGCGCATCGTGCGGCGAGGAGATGCACCATTTGCACGCCAGACAAAAAAGGAAAGGGGTTACAGACACACGCTCACAGGCAATGTCCCTAACCCCTGACCTCTGATTTCTGACCCTTACTTCCCGGTACGCTTCTTGATCTCCTCGGTCAGCAGCGGCACGATTTCGTTGGCATCACCGACGACGCCGTAGGTGGCGACGCGGAAGATCGGCGCATCCGGGTCTTTGTTGATCGCCACAATCGTGCGCGAGGAGCGCATGCCTGCCAGGTGCTGGATCGCGCCGGAGATGCCGACTGCCATATACAGTTTCGGGCTGACCGTCTTGCCGGTCTGTCCGACCTGATGCTCATAGGGCACCCAGCCAGCGTCGACGATCGCGCGCGATGCGCCGTAGGCGCCACCGACCGCTTCCGCAAGCGGGGGGATGAGTTTGTAGTAGTTCTCTGGCGACCCCAGGCCACGCCCGCCCGACACGATGATCGCCGCGTCCGCCAGGTTGACGGCCCCCTGCTTGGGCGCCACACTGACGACCTTCGCGCGCATTGGAACGCCGGGCATGGCTTCCGTCACGACAGCGCCAGAACGTCCGGGATTGGCCTGTGGTTCCGGGAAACTCTGCTTGCGCACCGACACAACTGCCGTTTTGCCGGGGGCGAATGCCAGCGTGTTGATGACGTTCCCGCCGTGTGAACTGCGGACGGCGCTCACCACGCCGTTGTCGATCGATACATTGGTCGAGTCGGCAGCGACGCCGGTATCGAGCTCTGCCGCCAGCGCTGCGCTGAAGTCGCGCATCTGGAAGCTCGCGCCGGTGAGAATCAAGGCGGGCTGATATTTCTTCGCCAGCGCCGCAGCTGCTCCGACATACCCATCGGTGGTGTACTGCGCCAGCGCGCCGTCGTCAACTACATATGCGGTATCGGCGCCATAACTGAAGGCGACATTTGCCAGATCGCCGACGCCGGCGCCCAGGATCAGCGCGCCGACCTTCATGCCGCTGGCATCAGCCAGTTCGCGCGCTTTGCCGAGCAACTCTTTCGACACCCCGGCCATATCGCCATGAGCGGTTCGCTCAATGAAAACCCAGATCTCATTTGCCATGGGTACTCTCCTGTCAGATAACCTGCGCTTCCATCAACTTATCGACCAGTCTGGCAACCTTTTCGGCAGCATCCTTCCCTTCGATGACCTCACCCTTCGGGCGCGGCGGCGGCGGAACACGGTTGACCAGGTTCAGCGCGGGGGTCAGATCGGCAGCGCTGAGACCGAGATCGGCCGCCGACCAGGTCGGAATCTCGACTTTGGCGACTTTGCGGATGCGCAGCAACGACGGGTAGCGTGGTTCATTGATGCCTTTGACGACCGTCACGACCGCGGGCAGACTAGCTTCAACTGTTTCGACCACTTCTTCGAGATGGCGTTCGGCGACGATTTTGCCGCTTTCGAGCGTGACAACCTTCCCCACATACGTCAGTTGCGTCCAGCCAAGCAACCGCGCCAGCGCTGGTGCGAACGCCGCGGTTTCGTCATCGGTCGAGTTGCGACCGCACAGCACCAGATCGACATCGCCGAGTTTTTTGATCGCGGCAGCGGCGACCCGCGCAGCGCCAAAAGTGTCTAGGTTGGTGAACGCCGCGTCGCTCAACAGCAGCGAGTCGGTGGCGCCCATTGCGAGCGCACGACGAATCTGTTCCTTCCAGTCTTCCGGTCCGATGGAAAGAACCGTGACTTTGCCGCCCAGTTTCTCGTTCCACTGCAGCGCCTCTTCGACGGCATATTCATCGAAGAGATTCATGATCTGCTCGATCCCATCAGCGTTGATTGTCAGATCTGCGTTGATCTTGACCGAGTTGTCGCGCGGGACCTGTTTCATGCAGACAACGATGTGCATAGCGCCTCCCTCTTGCGCCGCTGCTCATCAGCGGCTTCGCATCAATGCTGCTTCCCCTGCTCATCCCATTGTGCGCTCATTGGCGTACCTGGTGACACATTGCATTATAACATGATGTTCATCATGCCCATGAATCCGGGTCATACGCGGGCAGTTCGCGGCGCAGCGGCTTATTTTCGCGGTAGCCGAGTGCGAAGTCTGCCTGGAGCAGTTCCTGCAGTTCGCGGGTGCCTTCGTAGATGATGGCGCCGCGCGCGTTGCGCAGGTAGCGTTCGACGGGATATTCGTCGCTGTACCCGTAGGCGCCGTGGATCTGGATTGCATCGTCGGCGGCCTCGAAACTGCTGACGGTGGCGTGCCACTTGGCAAGGGTTGTTTCGCGGGTGTTGCGGCGCCCCTGATTCTTCATCCAGCCGGCGCGGTACACCAGCAGGCGACTGGTGTCGAGCTTGCGCACCATGTGGCTGATCATGCGCTTGACCAGCTGGTGCTCGGCGATCGGTGCACCAAAGGTCTGGCGTTCTTTCGCGTAGCGGATGCTAGCTTCCAGGCTCGCCTGAATGAGACCGGTCGCCCCGGCGGCGACGGTGTAGCGCCCGTTGTCGAGCGCCGTCATGGCGATCTTGAACCCTTCGCCCTCTTCACCGAGCCGATTGGCGACCGGCACGCGCACGTCTTCCAGGACGACCGAACCGGTGTTGCCGGCGCGCACGCCGAGCTTGCCGTGGATCGGCAAGCTGCTGAAGCCAGGCATGGTGCGCTCGACGATGAAACACGAGATGCCACGGTTTCCTTTCGATGGGTCAGTTTTGGCAAAGACCAGAAAGTGGTCAGCAATGTCTGCCAGGCTGATCCAGGTCTTCTCGCCGTTCAGGATGTAGGAATCGCCATCACGTCGGGCAGTGGCGAGCATTGCACCCGCATCAGTGCCGCTGTTGGGTTCGGTCAGACAGTAGCCGGCGATCTTCTCGCCTTTCGCCTGCGGAACCAGGTATTTTCGCTGCTGGTCTTCCGTTCCCCACTGAAACAGCGTCAGTGAGTTCAAACCGGTGTGGACGCTCATGACGACCCGCAGGAAACTGTCGACCCGCTCCAGTTCCTCGCACACGACCGCCAGTGCCAGGTAGTCCATTCCTGCACCGCCGAGCCGTGTCGGCAGGCAGATGCCGAGCAGCCCCAGTTCGCCCATGCGCTTCAGGATGGGACGAATATGCGGACGGGTTTCCGGTCCCTCCGCCACTGCGCCGCTGCGGTCCCATTCGCGAATGAAGGGCGCCACTTCCTTCTCTGCGAATTCACGTACCGTGCGGCGCAAAATCTGGTGTTCCTCGGTCAGGAACATGTCGTAGTTAGCTGTGAAATCCATTGCCTTTTCTCCTGAAAAACCAAGAACCAAACATCCAAAATCAGGAACCAGAAACCAGGGATCAAAATCTAAAAGTATACCATTTTAGATTTTGGAGTACTATTCCTGGCATCACAAAGCTTGAAACTGCATATGGCGATGCGGTATGATCAACGATAGCCGGGATTAGGCGCCAAGAACCAGGAACCCGC
>JBEPYG010000383.1:0-4377 GCA_041641515.1 Roseiflexus sp. | reverse complement strand
GACCCATAGCGTCGATGCGCCCGCCGCTTGACACACCCGGTATTGTTGTATATAATCTCATCTATACTCATTTCATAAGTATATGCGTCATGAGCGGCGTTCGTCATCGATTGACCATTGAATTTGCGTTGCTTGGGCTTGTGCGGCGCCGCCCAATGCACCCCTACGAAATCCATCAGCATCTGCGCAACGATTCTGCGCTGGGTGAAATCTGGTATATCAAACAGGCGCACCTTTACGCATTGTTGCGTCGCCTCGAAGAAGAAGGATTTTTGATCGGCGTCACGGAGACCCAAAGGAATCGCCCGCCGCGTCGGGTGCTGAGCCTCACTGAGCGCGGGCACGAAGCATTCGCCGCATGGATGCGCACTCCGGTGACGCATGGGCGCGATTTCCGGCTCGAGTTGCTGGCAAAACTCTATTTTGCCCATCAGGAAGGCGCTGAATCTGTGCAATCGCTGATTGCGCAACAGCAGAGCGCCTGCCAGCGCATGCTCGACGATCTCGATCACAAGGCGATGACGCTCGCTCCCGATCAACCATACCGACATCTCATCATTCGGTTCCGACGCGGGCAGATTCAGGCGACGCTGGCCTGGCTGGATACATGCAGGATGGCGCTGACATCGGACGTTGCTTCTTAGGGTCACTGTTCATTTGAGAAGGGAGAGAAATGAACCGATCGCTAAATCTAGTCGCCGTACTGTTTATCACCAGCGCATGTGGCGCCATACCCGCTCCTTCGGCGTCTTTGCGCGATGCTAGTGATGAACTGGTAGTCGCCGCCGCTGCCGATCTGACACCGGCATTTCAGGAGATCGGCAAACTGTTCGAGGAACAAACCGGCGTTCGGGTGGTGTTCAACTTCGGCTCGACCGGTCAACTTGCCCAGCAGATCGAACGTGGCGCGCCGTTCGACCTGTTTTATGCGGCGAACAAATTGTTCATCGAGGACTTGAACAACAAGGGAATGGTCATTGCCGATACGATGGAAATCTATGCACAGGGGCGAATAACGCTCTGGACGCGTTCCGACAGTTCGCTGAAACCGGAGCGCGTGGAAGACCTGGCCGACCCGGTGTACCAGCGTATCGCGATTGCCAATCCTGAACATGCTCCGTATGGTCAGGCGGCGCAAGAGGCGCTCGAGCGCGCAGGCGTCTGGGATGCGATTCAGTCGCGTCTGGTATTCGGTGAAAATGTCGCGCAGACGTTGACCTTGGCAGACACTGGCAACGTCGATGTGGCTATCGTGGCGCTGTCGCTCAGCATTCAGAGCAACGGCAACTGGATGCTCATTCCCGATACATTGCATCCCGATCACCCGCTCCTGCAAATGGCGGCGGTGGTTGCCGGCACACAGCGGGAGCAGGAAGCACGCCAGTTTATTGCATTTGTGAACAGCCCTGAGGGGCACGCCATTATGAAGAAATACGGGTTCATCCTGCCTGGAGAGATCGTCAGCCGATGAACTGGCCCGCTTTCTGGTTATCATTGCAGGTCACTGCCGTTGCAAGCGTTATTATTCTCATTATAGGTCTTGCGCTTGCGTTATTGCTCGTCCGCGTCCGGTTTCCGCTCAAGATTGTGGTCGAAACGGTCATCATGCTCCCGCTGGTGCTGCCGCCGAGCGTCATCGGCTACTATCTGCTGGTGGCATTTGGGCGGGGCAGCCCGCTCTTCGAGTGGTTCAATATCCGCATTCTGTTCACCTGGCAGGCGGCGGTTGCCGCATCGGTGGTGGTGGGGCTGCCACTGATGGTGCAGAGCAGTCGGGCAGCGCTGGCAAACGTTGATCCGCTGCTGGAAAACGCAGCACGCACCCTGGGCGCGAGCGAAATACGCATCTTCTGGCGGATCACGCTGCCGCTGGCGCGGCGCGGCATCATTGCAGGCATCATCCTCGGTTCGGCGCGCGCCCTCGGCGAATTCGGCGCCACGTTGATGATCACCGGGAATATTCCTGGACGTACACAGACGCTGCCGGTCGCCATCTACGACGCGGTTCAGGCGCAACGCTACGCCGATGCGCACCTGATGGTGCTGGTGATAACGACGCTGGCGTTCCTCGGGCTGCTGTTGGCGCGCCGGCTGGAAGCATCTGTTTCGGGGAGAAACGTTGAGCAATCTGCGAAGGCGACAGTATGAGTCCACGATTACAGGTCGATTTCGTCAAGCGCCTGGGGAATACAACCTTGCAGATGTGCATTGCAATCGATACCGAGATCCTGGTGCTCTTCGGTCCTTCCGGTTCGGGGAAAACGCAGACGCTCCAGGCAATCGCCGGATTGTCTGTCCCTGATCGCGGATCGATTCAACTCGACGATACGACCTTCTTTCAGCGCATCCCGGGGAAACCCGTCATCAACCTGCCTGCGCGCCGACGGCGCATCGGCTATGTGTTCCAGCAGTATGCTCTCTTTCCGCATATGAGCGCTTTTGAGAATGTGGCGTTTCCACTGATGGGTCGGCGCGATGCGCGTGATCGTGCCATGGAGTTGCTGGAACGTATGCATCTGACCCATCTGGCGCAACGTATGCCGCACGAACTGTCGGGAGGGCAGCAGCAGCGCGTTGCCATCGCCCGCGCGCTGGCAACCGAACCGCGCGTCCTGTTGTTTGATGAGTCCTTTTCGGCGCTGGATCGTCCCATCCGCGAACGGTTGCACGAAGAGATCCGGGCGCTTCAGGCTGAGCGTCAGCTGATTGTGATCTATGTCACCCACAATCTCGACGATGCCTTTGCTGTCGGACATCGCCTGGCAGTGGTGCGTGACGGTCGGATCGAACAGATCGGGCGCATCGACGATGTGTTTACCCGCCCGGCAAATCAATGGGTGCTCAATATCCTGGGTATTCCGAACGCTATCAATGCGCGCGTTGCGGAGAGCGGACCATCCGGCGCATTGCTTGACTGGAATGGGATCATGCTCGAAGCGCCGCCGCTCGATGCGCCTCCCGGCGCTCAGGTGGTTGCATACATCCGCCCGGAGGATATTCGGCTGATTTATCCTAACCGCCCCCTCAGCCGCATCTTCGGCAATAATCATCTGGAGGGGGTTATCGCCGAACGGCGCCTGGAGCGTCACGTGTATCGCCTGAAAGTGGCGCTGCCCGATGGCTGGCACATCGAAGCTGTCTATCCGGCGTCATCGTACACGACGATGAATCTGGCAGCGGGTGAGCGGGTGCGTCTGGCGCTGCGGAAAGAGAGTATCGTTGTCATAACCGGTCCGAAGGGAGCAACCCGTTCCGATGTGTTGATGCATTCGGACGGTCGTCTTGAGGACGATCCTGCTCTGGCATCGCAGCCGCTGCCGTCGCAGCGTATTCGTTCGTTGGGCGAATAAATGCATAATGGTGCATCATGCAGGTTCTATGATGCACCGAACGGTATTTCGTTATGACCAGCGTGGGATTGAAAGGACGCTGTTCTGTGACTCTCCAGCGCTATTTTATCGACGACGCGGTCTGGGAAGCAGAATCTGCACCGGAGACGCCGGTATTCGTCAGCGGGAAGCGCATCTACGCCATTACCACGATCGGTGGCGCGACGCATCCGTTCGGTGAATGGCATCTGCGCGGAAAGATGGGTGGGGTGTGGGCGCATCCGCTGCGGGTGCTGGATGGATGGACACTGACGCTCGAAGCGTATGGCGCAACCACGCCGCTCGATCAGGCAACGTCGTGCGACCTCTTCGGCGCATACATCACCCGGCGCTTTATGGTTGGCGACCTGGCGCTGGAATGGACTGAGTTCGCCGCTGAGGAGCAGCCGCACTACTATGCGACGCTGCTGGTGCGCAACGAGGGCGCCCTTCCGGTGGATGCCACTGTGGTGGTGCGCGCCGAAGCCGATCTGCGCTTCTGTTGGTTCGGTGGCGTCGATCCTGCCGAGCCGGCGCTGCACATCCTTCCAGACGGCGTTGCATGGCGAGCGCCGGGGGCGTATGCAGGCGTCACGGCGATCCTGAGCAGCGCAACACCGGCGGCGTGGGAAGTCGCCGGGAGAGTGGCGCAGGCGCGATTTCCGCTGACCCTCCCGCCAGGCGAGGCGCTGGCGCTGCAATGGCGGCTCGCCGTGCAACGCGACGATGCGCCTTCGCCAGGGAATGTATTGCGTGCCGCGGTTGACACGTTATCGGCAAAGATTGCCCTGTACCGCTCGATTGCTGGCGAGATGCGCCTGGAGACGCCAGATAGCGATCTTGACCACTGCTGGCAGGTGGCGCGGCAGAATGTGCACATGCTCATGGCTGATTATCGTCCGACGCTGGCGCCGTACCTGCTGGCGGGATTGCCGGAGTATCCGCAACTTTTTGGCTGCGATACGGCGTATAGCGTGCCAGGCGTAGTTGCCGGCGGATTCGCCGATAT
>JBEPYG010000382.1:0-4387 GCA_041641515.1 Roseiflexus sp. | reverse complement strand
CGTCCCATTGACGAGCGTGCCATTGGTCGAGCCAAGGTCGGTCAACGTGTAGTAATCGCCATTCCGTTCGATGATTGCGTGATGGCGCGACGCAATGCCGCGATCGTGCTCTGCCAGGTCGAGTTCTGGATAGTGGTGCTGACGTGGGTCACGGCGACCGATACGCAGCGGTGTATGTTCGATCTTTTGCTCGAAGGTACTGCGCGGCGAGGCGACGATCAGGCGCGGCGCCGCCAGAGCGGCGCTGAGCGGCGCGCCGCAACCGGCGCAGAAGCGTGCATTGGGCTTATTGACCCGTCCGCAGCGCGCACACGTATGACCCTCCGGCACAGCGCCGACCGTCGCCGTGGGAGGTGGGACGGGCGGCGCGACCGGCGCGACCGGCGCCTGCAAGATCGTTTCGGCTGATGGGTATGCCACGACCGGTGGAACGATCGGGGGTGGCGGGGTGGCGCGACTGACGGGATCGACAAATGGTGCATCGAGGCAGCGATGGAGCGCCTGCTCGAACTCCAGCGCGCTGCTGAACCGCTTTGACGGTTCGAGGTTCATCGCCTTGATGATCGTCTCCTCGGTACGTGCATCAACCGACGGATTGAGTTTGCGAATACTCCCTTTTGTAGGTGTTTGCAGCGGGATCGGTGGCAGATTGGTCAGCAGGTGAAGCAACGTAGCGCCAAGCGCATAGACATCGGAGCGCGCATCGGTTTGCCCTTTGCCATACTGTTCCGGCGGCGCGTAGCCTGCCGAACCCATCGCAATCGTATCTTTCGCTTTGCGCACTTTGTATGTGCGCGCAACGCCGAAATCGATCAGTTTCAGCACCCCTTCTGGCGTCAGCATGACGTTTGAGGGCTTCAGGTCGCGGTAGATGATCGGTGGTGTGCGTGTGTGGAGGTAATGCAAAATACGCGCCAGTTGAATGCCGTAGCCGACCACCTGTTGTTCGAGCAACGGCGCATTGGCATCTCGGATACGGTGTTCGAGCGTCTGACCAGGAACGAATTCCATGATCATCACCGGGCGCCCCTGGTATTCGAACAGATCGGCGACAACCGGCAACCCCGGATGGCTGAGTTTGCTGAGGAGTTCGGCTTCCTGCAGAAACAGGCGACGATTCTCTTCGAGTTCTGCAGTCGGCAGTTCTTCCGCCGGACGCATCTCCTTCAGCGCCCAGATCGTCGAGTCTGCCAGGCGCAGCGCACGATAGACCGCCCCCATACCGCCGCGACCTATCAGTGAGATGATGCGATACCCGGCGTGTGTACCCTGGATGATTGTTTCCGGCGCGAGCAGATCAGACATATGGCGCTGCGTATGCGCTCCTTGCAGGGGAACCGCATTCCTGCGCCAATTGTACCACAGAATGCCTGGAACTGGCGCTGTGATGGTGACGTTGCAACAGTGTTGTGCAGATTGATGCGTGCATTGCGGCTGGTTGCAAAATTTTGCTATACTTGACGGACGCGATCCGTTGATGTACGACGTGAGACGCGCATAGCAACTGTGACATGTCCGGAGTCGTACATCATGAAGGAATGCATGTGTATATGCGCTGTCTATCAGCAGCAAATATCGACAATCGTGCCGGTTTCCGCTATCGACGCGACCCGGCGCAATGTATGGCGACCGCACGGCAATTTGTCAAAGGAGTAATCTATGGCGGGCGAGGTTAACATTCGCGCGTCGCTGGCGCGCCCGTATCTGGCAGCGGCGGTGACACCGCAGGTTGCATATCTGCTGATCGAAGTCACGCCTGGTCAGGTAATGACGCAGGTGCGCGCGCCGGTCAATGTTTGCTTTGTGGTCGACCGAAGCGGCTCGATGAAGGGCGACAAGATCGACCGGGTGCGGCGGGCGACGATTCGTGCGATCGAAATGCTCGACGCGCAGGATGTCGTCTCGGTTGTCATCTTCGATCATCGCACCGAGGTTCTGATTCCCTCCACGCCAGTCTCCAACCCGGCTGAACTGATCGACCGCATCAATCGTGTGCGCGATAGTGGCGGCACCCGGATCGCACCCGCTGTTGAGGCGGGTCTGCGCGAGATCGATAAAGGACCGTCGCAGATGGTGCGCCGCCTGATTTTGCTGACCGATGGGCAGACGGAGAATGAGTCCGAATGTTTGCGTCGTGCTGAGGATGCCGGGGCGCGCAATGTGCCGATCACAGCGCTTGGCGTCGGCAAGGACTGGAACGAGGATTTGTTGATCGAGATGGCCAATCGCTCAGGTGGCACTGCCGACTATATTGATCGCCCGGAAAAAATCGTCGATTATTTCCAGACCGCCATCCAGCGTGCGCAGGCGACGACCGTGCAGAATGCGAGCCTGACGTTGCGCTTGGTGCAGGGAGTGCTGCCGCGTGCGGTATGGCAGGTGTACCCGCTCATCACCAATCTGGGGTACCGCCCGATCTCCGATCGGGATGTGAATGTTCCACTCGGCGAACTGGAAACCGGCAGCGGACGAACCTTGCTGGTCGAGGTTCTGGTCGAACCGCGACCTGCGGGCGAATATCGCATCGCTCAGGCGGAGGTGAGTTACGATATTCCATTGCTGAATCTGCATGGCGAGAAGAGCCGCGCCGATATCATGCTTGCTTTTACGACTGATGCCGGCCTTACCGCTCAGGTGAATGCCAACGTGATGAACATCGTCGAAAAGGTCAGCGCCTTCAAATTGCAAACACGCGCCCTGCAGGACCTGGCTGCCGGTGATGTCGCCGGAGCGACCCAAAAATTGCAAAGCGCTGTGACTAGACTGCTCAACCAGGGCGAAGTCGATCTTGCACAGACCATGCAGCGCGAGATTCAGCACCTGCAGCAGACCGGCAAACTTTCGAGCGAAGGGCAGAAGACGATCAAGTTCGGCGTGCAGAAAACAGTGCGGCTGAGCGATATCAAGCAGGAGGAGTAGATTTGATTGCGTGATTGTTTTGATTTTTGGTTCGTGGCGTTTGATTGCGTGATTGCGTGATTTTCGGAGAATCAGCGTCTGGTTCGTGGCGCTTGGTTGGGTGATTGCGCGATTTCCTAGAGATTGGCGTTTGGTTGCGTGATTGCGCGATTTTCTGGCGCTCGGTGTTTGATTTTGATTGCCTGATTGTGTGGGTCTGGGTTCCTGGGTCAGGTTCTGGGTCCCGTGGTCTTGGCGCCTGGTTCTGGGTTATTGGTTCTCGGTTCTTAACACCACAACGAGATCTCTCATGCACGGCAAAGGTACGTGTCTGGACGTATCGTGCCCTTGGCGTTTTTGCGTCGGTGGGGCGGCGTCTTGTGGCGCTTGCGAATCTCCCTCAACCCTCGATCGTGAACAGGCGTCTGCGAAGGCGCAGCGGGATCGCAAAAGTGAGATTCATTAAGTGTGGCCTCTGTGGACTCCGCACCTTTGTGGTGCGATCATCAAGCGATGTCTCGTTGTCGTATTAATTCCCCCCATGCCGGTTCTCGTATGCTATAATTCTGAGAAATTGATGAGAACCCGTTCACCCGCTTGCGGCCCAACTGAAGGAGAACCGGCTATGCTCAGCGAGCCGCACTATGACGAGGCGATTGTGCACTTTCAGCGTGGTCTGGTGCTCGAACAGGCGAACCGCGTTGAAGAGGCGGTGGAAGAATATCGGCGAGCGTTAGCGCATAACCCGCATCTCGCAGAAGCGCACGACGCGCTTGGTAACTACTACCATCGGCACGGTCTGCTGGCAAAGGCTGCAGAAGAGTTTCGCATCGTCGCAAATCTGGAAGGCGGGTTTCTGGCATATTTCAACATCGGCAGTGTGCTGATTGAGCTTGGCAGATACGATGAAGCTATCAACGCCTTTTTGCACTGCCTGATCTTCGATTCCGAAGACCCTGCAGTGCACTATCAACTCGGGCTGGCGCACTTTCTGCATGGCGATGATTATGCGGCGCTCTACCATCTCCAGATCACACGTCAGCGCTACCCAAACGATAGCAGTCTTCACCTGCTCATTGGTCGCTGCCATTTGCGCCTTGGCGCGTATGATGACGCAGAAACGGCATTTCATACGGCTCTCCGGTCTGCCACGCACGATGTTGCCCGGCTTCGCATCCAGATGTATATTCAGGCAGTCGAGCGCCACCGTGAAGTCGGCGTCATCCATTCGCTCAGAGAGCGTTTCTATGCCGAACAGGGCGCTGCCTACCTTGGATCGACCCACGACGACGGAAATCGAACTGCTGCATTCCCGGATTTCCACTTCACATACCCCGATATTGCCATCAGCCTTCATCGCCTCACCCACCTCGCCCGGTTGCAACGCTGGCGCCTGACCTGTGTTGTTCCGGTCGATCGTCTGGCTGAACCGCTGGCTCATGCGCTGTCAGGATTGCTGCAGGTTCCGGTGCGCTGCGCCGATGCGCTT
>JBEPYG010000381.1:0-4404 GCA_041641515.1 Roseiflexus sp. | reverse complement strand
CGCGCTTGCAGGCGCGCTCCTGGCGCTGGCGCTGTTTGGTCTGCCGCTCTCGCTCTGGATGACTGTCCTCATCGGCGTCGTCGCCGGTATCGTCGGACCGGTCGGCGATCTGTCTGAGTCGTTTATTAAGCGTCAGGCCGGGCTGAAGGACGCGGGCAGCCTCATCCCTGGTCACGGCGGTATTCTGGATCGGATCGATAGCGTGCTGTTCAGCGCTCCGGCGATCTATATTGTTCTCATGTTAGTGCTGTGACGGTGAGATGAAGGTTCGTCGGCGGGACGTGGAAACGTATGAATGGGCGACCGTTGAACGTTGAACGTGGAACGGTCAAGTGTGGTCACACGACAATCGCATACTCTCATCATCGCATCATCGCAACGCGGGAACGCGAAATGTTATCAGGAACTCGATATGTCCCGCTTATCTGCACGAAATAAACGCTGGCTCATCAACGAAACGCCACGCGAGTTTATTGCTGCTTTTCGCCAGTTCCCGCCGCTGATCGCCGCCGTGCTCTATCAGCGTGATCTGCGGAGTGAAGGCGCCATTCGGGAGTTCTTTGCTTCCGACTATCGGCTGCACGATCCCTTCAGTCTGCGCGGTATGGAAACGGCAGTCCAGCGCATTGTCGCAGCCATCCAGAACCACGAACCAATGGCGGTCTATGGCGATTACGACACCGATGGCGTGACGGCCGTGACGCTGCTGGTGCAGGTCATCCGCGCCATGGGCGGCATGATCCAGCCCTATGTGCCGCACCGTATTCGCGAAGGGTATGGCCTGAACATCGCCGCGATCGATGCGCTCGCGCGTGAAGGCGTTCGCCTGCTGATTACGGTCGATTGCGGCATCAGCAATGTGCGTGAAGCGGAGCACGCACGCGCCGTCGGGCTCGATCTGATCATTACCGATCACCACGCGCCGCCGGCACGCCTCCCCAATGCACTGGCAATCATCAACCCCAAACAACCGGGGTGCCTGTACCCGTTCAAGCATCTGGTTGGCGTGGGGATCGCCTATCAGCTGGCGCGTGCGCTGGCGCGCCGCGGTCTGCGCTCGACACTCCAGAAAGATGATCTGCTCGATGTCGTTGCTATCGGCACCGTGACTGATATGGGACCGCTGATCGGCGAGAACCGTGTGCTGGTCACGCACGGACTGAAGGCGCTCAATGCCGCACAGCGACCGGGGGTGCGCGCGTTGATCGAGGCTGCTGGACTGACACCGGGCAGGGTGACATCGACCGATATCAGTTTTGGGCTTGGGCCACGCCTGAATGCTTCCGGACGGATCGACAATGCGCGATTGAGCTATGAACTGTTGCTCGCCGAAGAACTCGAAACGGCGCAACGCCTGGCGCACGAACTGAATATGCAGAACCGTCAACGCCAGGAGTTGTCGAAGAGTGTCCAGGCACAGGCAAGCGAACAGATCAGGGCGCTTGGCAAGGACCGCCAGCGGATCATCGTACTCGATGACGTCGGGTATCCGGCAGGGGTGGTGGGACTGGTGGCGGCGCACCTGGTCGAGGAGTACGGTCGCCCAACCGTGCTGATCGAACGCGGTGAGACCTGGTCGCGTGGTTCGGCGCGTTCCATTCCAGGGTTCAGCATCATCGAAGCGCTCACTGCCTGCGCCGATCTGTTCGAGCGCTTCGGCGGGCATACGGAGGCGGCCGGGTTTACCATCGCCACTGATCGTCTGCCGGAACTCGAGGAACGTCTGGTCCAGTATGCTGAAGAGCGTCTGCCTGACGATCTGTTAACACCCAGCCTCCGGCTCGATGCCGAAATTTCGCTTGGTGAACTGTCGTATGAGTTGCTGAAGGAACTGACGCACCTGGAGCCATTCGGTCACGGCAACCCAGAACCGGTGTTGATGAGCAGCCGGGTGCAGGTCATTGGCGCGTGGCCACGGGGAAGCGGGGGGCAGCACCTGAAACTGCGACTAGCTGATGCCAGTGGTGCAGGTCCTGTTGATGCCATCGCGTTTCGCTTTGGTCATCTGGCGCGTTACTTCGAGCAACCGCGCTGGATCGATGTGGCATACACACTCCAGGCTGATGAGTGGAACGGCGGCAACGCCGTGCAGTTGAATGTCAAGGATTTCCGCAGCGCACGATGAGGTGGCAATGCGATGGAAGAGATCGTTCGTTTTCTGCTGGAACATCCGCCCTTCAGTCAGTTGCCGCTGCTTCAGATCCAGCGCATTGCAAGTGCTGTGCAGATCGAGTATTTCGGGCAGGGCGTCCAGATCCTGACGCAGGGAGGAAAGCCTGCTGCGTTTCTCTATCTCATCCGGCGTGGCAGCGTCGATCTGGTGCGGGAGCGCAACGATGTGGTGGAAGTGACCGACACGTTGAGCGAAGGCGAATGCTTTGGGTATGTCTCCCTCATTCAGGGCAAACCGCCGATCAGCACCGTGCGCGCCCACGAAGCTACCCTCTGCTATCTCATTCCGGCGGCATTGTTCCATCAGTTGCGACGAGACTATCCTTCATTTGCGCAATTTTTTGCGCGATCAATCACTGACCGGCTCGAACAGGCGCTGCAACAACGCCATGCAACCGCCGCACCTGAACTGTTTCAGACCCGTCTGCGCGACCTGGTGACCGAACCGCTGGTAACCGTCTCACCCGACACCCCGGTGCGCGAGGCGGCGCGTCGGATGCGCGAGGCACAGGCATCCGCTCTGATCGTCGATCTTCCACCGTATGGCGTGCTCGATGCGGGCAGCGGCATTGTCACCGACCGCGACCTGCGCAATCGAGTCATTGCCGAAGGGCTTGACTACACGATTCCGATTGCGCAGGTGATGAGCGCACCTGCCATCACCGTGCCCGCCGATTGCCTGGTGTTCGAGGGGTTGCTGAAAATGATCGAACACGGGGTGCACCACCTGCCGTTGAGTGATGGCGGGCAGATCATCGGTGTGGTCAGTTATCGCGATTTTCTGCGCCTGCAAAGCCATAACCCGCTGCTCATGCCCCAGCGACTGGTGCGAGCGCATAGTGACGCCGATCTGCGCGCGTACACCGAACAGGTGACCGCAACTGTCGGCGGGTTGCTCGACGCCGGCGCCAGGGTAAGCGACATCGGGCGCGCCGTGGCAGCGGCGCACGATGCGCTGCTGGTCCACATCATTCGGGATGCCGAGGCAGCGCTCGGACCGCCGCCATGCCCGTATGCGTGGTTGGTGCTGGGAAGTGAAGGGCGCTACGAACAAACGCTGCGAACCGATCAGGACAATGCGCTGATCTACGCCGACAATGCGCCAGAGGGCGCCGAAGCCTACTTCGAGGCGCTGGCGGAACGGGTCGTTGAGCAACTGGTGCGCTGCGGCTTTCCGCGGTGTCCGGGCAATGTGATGGCAACCAACCCGCAATGGCGCCAGCCGCGGTCGGTCTGGCAGAACTATTTTCGTCAGTGGATCAGTGTTCCTGATGAAGAAGCGTTGCTCCAGACCGCGATCTTTTTCGACCATCGCCCTGTGTACGGCACACTGGATACCGAAGCTTCACTGCGCCCGATCATTCTCCGTGCGCGCGACAACCGGATTTTTCTTGGGCGCCTGGCGCGTGCCGCACTCCGCCAGACCGCACCGATCAACTTCTTCCGCCAGCTGGTGCTAGAACGACGCGGCGACCAACGCGGGTTGATCGACCTGAAATACCGCGGAACGGCGATGATTGTCGATCTGGCGCGCCTCTTCGCGTTGGAAGCCGGCATCCCCGATACCAACACAATTGCTCGTCTCCGGAAATCCGCAAGCCACAGCAGTCTGAGTGAAACCAGCGCCGAAGAACTGATTGCGGCATTCGAGCTGCTCGGATTGCTACGCCTGCGCTGGCAGTACCAGCAACTGTCGCAGGGGCTGGAACCAGGCAATCAGGTCGAGGTTGATAAACTCACCCCGCTTGAACGGCGCGAATTGAAAGAAGCGCTCCGCGCTGTGGCTGTGGCGCAGCGGGCGGTGGCGGTCACATTTCAAACCAGCCTGATTGCGTGAGGACGCTGCCATGTTTCTGTTTCGGCGCCGGCCAGCCAACCTTCCCGATCCCGTGGTCATGTACCTGGATGCGCCGCGCCCCGACCCGGCGCTCTCCTGGCGCAACGTTCCCTACAGCGTCATGGATGTCGAAACCACCGGGCTAAACCCGCGCCGTGACGCACTGCTCGCGATTGGCCTGGTAGACATTGACGAAGGACGCATTCGGATGGAACGGCGCTGGTATTCCCTTGTGCACCCGCCCGATAACATGCCGATCAACCCCGACGCCATTCGTGTTCATCAGCTGCTTCCTCAGGATCTGGAACACGCACCGCCGCTCGATGACGTCATCCCTGCCGTGCTCCAGCGAATCACAGGACGGGTGCTGGTGGTGCACGTTGCCGACATCGACA
>JBEPYG010000380.1:0-4404 GCA_041641515.1 Roseiflexus sp. | reverse complement strand
GGATCGCTTCTCAAGTTGTTCCGCATCATACTCTTTCACGCCATAGGGAGGATCGGTAACGATTGCATGAATACTGTTTTCGGGGACCTGTTTCATCCAGTCGAAGCAGTCGGCGTGGATGACCAGTGAACGGGCAAATGAATGAACCTCATAATCAAAAGCAAACATCTGCTTGAGTTGTGTTCCTGTCATTGCGATCACCTACTCGCCAATGGCTTCACCGAGTTGATAGACTGGACTGATCTCGCGCAGGAACTGTCCTACCGCCTGTCTTTCCTGGTCATTTGCCGCCAATAGTTTCTCGAAGTCCGACAGGCTGAGGAGAATCGCCTGCGGCAACCCCCGACGCTTGACGATATAACGCGAGTCGTTCTGGATGACATCGTCGAGAATACGACCAAAGTTATTCTGAGCGACTGTTGAAGAGATAACTTTCGTAGCCATCTGTTCTCCATATTGGCTAATTTAGCCAAATTATACGGTCGGGCGGCGGGTTTGTCAAGAGTCGCCATTGCGGATTCGTTGACACCCGCGCCGCTGCGGACTACAATACCCGTTATTCTGATTCGGGAGTACGTTTATGGGTCTCTATCCGCCTGATGATCCGTTTCTCATCAATACCTCGCTCTTCGGCATTCCCGTGGCTGTACGCTGGTATGGCGTCATTATTGTGAGCGGTGCGTTGCTGGCGGGATGGATTGCAGCTAGGCGCGCGCAGCGGCGTGGGTACGACCCCGAGCACGTCTGGAATCTGTTGCTCGTTGGTATGATCTTCGGCATTATCGGCGCGCGTGCGTACTATGTGCTGTTCGAATGGCCCCGTTTCGCAGGCGCCTCCTGGCTCGAGATTATCAACCCGGCGACCGGAGGGCTCGCCATCCACGGCGCTCTGATTGGGGCGCTGGTTGCAGCAGCGCTCTATACGCGCTGGCATCATCTGCCGCTGCGGGTCTTTCTCGACATTTCCATGCCGCCGTTCCTGCTGGCGCAGGCCATCGGTCGGTGGGGCAATTTTATGAACCAGGAGGCGTATGGTGGCCCAACCGATCTCGGATTCGGCGTGCTGATCGATGAGCAGCATCGTATCGGTCCCTACCGCGATATGCAGCAATTTCCGCCTGATACCTTATTTCACGCTACATTTCTGTACGAGTCGGTGTGGAATGCCATCGGGTTCGGCGTGCTGATCTGGCTGGAGCAGCGACTGCGCGACTGGTTGCGTCCCCTCGATCTTGCATTGCTCTATGCTATCTGGTACGGGCTGGGGCGCTTCTGGATCGAGGGGTTCCGCACCGACAGCCTATGCCTGAGCGGAATCGGCGGCGCGTGCGAGGGATCGCTTCGGGTTGCGCAGGTCGTTAGTCTGCTGTTGGTGGCAGGCGGCGTCATTGGATTGTTGATCAATCATCGTTATGATGCCGCCACCCATACGGCGCAACCGCGAGGCGCCTGAGTGAGGCGTGTCTGCCTACCCTCCACGTACAATGCTGATGAACAGCGCTGTTCCTGCGCTCAACAGTGCGATCAGCGCGATTGTGGCGGGTATGATTAGGGGCCATCCTTCCCACCCGCCGATGGCTGCCGCGATTGTCAGCCCTGTCAGAGCTAGGGTTGCGGACAGGACGATCAGACCCAACGCGATGCGTGTGCCTGCCTGGGCAAGCGCCGCCGATGTGCGCCGCGCTTCCAGATCGCGTGTCTGGATGCGCAGTTCTCCCTCGTTCAGCCGGTGGAGCAGGGTGCTGATCTGCGCCGGCATGGCGCCGACGATGCCGCGCATTTCTTCCAGTTCGCGCAGTGTACGCTGAATCTGCGCTTCAGGACCGTTCAGTTCCGCCAGCGCGCGCATGGCGTAGGGTCGCGCGATGTCGAACACATCGAGGTGCGGATCGATCTGCACGCCGATGCCTTCCATCATAATGATTGCCTTGAGCAGCAATGCCAGCGGCGCCGGCAGACGCAGGCGGTGACGCTGCAAGAGCGCCAGCAGTTCTTCTCCCATCTCGCGCGCCGATAGTTCTGCCAGTGAGCGACCAACGATGTGATCGACAAAACGGCGCATGTCGCGCCGCAACGCCGGAGAGAGTTCACGCTGCGTCAGCATTCCCAGCCGTTGCAATGCCCGCAGCGCGCCGTCTGCGTCGCGTTCCAGCAGCGCTACCAGCAGGAGCAGCAGATGACCGGTCGTTTCACGGTCGAGAGAAATCGCCTGCCCAAAATCAACTGCGCCGATGACCTCGCCGGGTAGCACAAAGAGATTGCCGGGGTGGGGATCGCCCTGAAAGAAACCATCAACGAAGATTTCTTGCAGAATGAGTTCCAGACTGTGCCGCGCCAGCCGCTTGCGATCCATACCAGCGGCATCCATTGCTGCAATATCGGTGATCTTGATGCCGAAGAGCCGTTCGGTGGTCAGCACGCGGGCAGAGGTATGGCTCCAGAAGACACGTGGAATGCAGACATGCGGATTGCTGGCGAAGTTGGTGCGAAACCGGTCGGCGTTGCGCCCTTCGCGGCGGTAGTCGAGTTCGGCGCGGAGGGTGACGCCAAATTCCCATACCAGTTCGATCAGGTCGTACTGTTCGCCAAACGGCGTGTTATGCTGCGCCAGGGTCGCCAGTTCGGTGAGGATTGCAAGGTCGATCACCACAAGTTGCTGAATGTCGGGTCGTTGCACTTTGACGACCACCGGCGTGCCGTCGGGCAGGTCGGCGCCGTGGACCTGACCGAGTGATGCTGCTGCCAGCGGTTCGCGCTCGAAGCAACGAAAAAGCGTGTCGATCGGATGCCCCAGTTCCGCTTCGATCGTTGCAATCGCCGTTTCTGCCGGGAATGGGGGCACCGTGTCTTGCAGTTTGTTCAGTTCTTCGATCCACCCTGGCGGAAGCAGATCAGGGCGCGTGCTCAACGTCTGTCCCAGTTTGACGAACGTCGGACCGAGGTCGGTCAACGCCAGGCGCAGACGTTCCGGTCCGCTGATCGGGTCGGGCGCCGGTTGACGAACAATACGTCGTGGCAACGAAAGAAGTGTTGTCAATCCCAGCTGATCCAGCAGATAGCCGAAACCATACTGCCAGAAGACATGGGCAATCTGGCGGTAACGACCGAGATAGCGCGCCTGGCGAACAATTGGCCACATCAGAGAACCACGAACCAAAAATCAAGAACCAAACAACGATTGTATCCGTTCTTCCCCAAGCGCTGCAACAACGTGTCGGGCGAGGCGATCAAAGGGATCGGTCAGCGGAAGAGACGCATGATCTGCATGCCAGCCGAGGCGCCGTAACCACGCACGACGGAAGTCGTCATTGGCGAAGATGCCATGCAGATAACACCCCCATATGCGACCATCTTCGCTGATGTGCCCGTCGCTGATGCCGTTGTGCTGCGTGATGGTGATGAGTGGGCGATCTGTGCCAGTACTGCAGGTTCGCCCCATGTGAATCTCGTACCCGCGCAGATGCGTCCCCTGTGCCCATGGCGCGTGCGAAATGGCGCTGACCTGCACAGTCCGTTTCTCGGCGCTGAAGATCGTTTCGACCGGAAGTAATCCTAAACCGGGCTCATTGCCTCCCTGTCCCTCAACACCCGACGGATCCCTGATCTGCTCGCCGAGTAACTGATAGCCACCACAGATCCCCACGATTGCGCCCTGAAAGCGTTGCAGTGCTGCGTCGAAACCGCGCTCTCGCAACCAGCGCCGCGCTGCCAGGGTGTGTTTCGTGCCGGGAAGGATCACTGCTGCAGCGCCGGTCATGTCTTCGGGGTGCGTAATGTAGCGCACCGTCACACCTGGCTCACGCGCCAGCGGGTCGAAATCGTCGAAGTTGGCGATGGACGGCAGGTGGATGACCGCAATCGTCAGTCCCGCGTCGGATCGGTGGTTGCCGCGTTCCAGTGCAACTGCATCCTCCTCTGGAAGATGCAGGTCCTCGATCCACGGAATGACCCCCAAGACCGGCAGACCGCTCCGCTGTTCCAGGATGTGCACTCCATCCTCGAAAAGCGCCGGGTCACCGCGGAAGCGGTTGACGATCAGTCCTTTTACCAGCGCACGTTCCTCCGGTTCGAGCAGCATGAGCGTACCCAGCAACTGGGCGAAAATACCGCCGGTGTCGATATCGCCGATGAGGACGCAACGCGCCTGTGCGTACATTGCCACGCGCATGTTGACAATATCGCCGGTCTTGAGGTTCAGTTCCACCGGACTGCCCGCTCCCTCGGCGATCACCAGGTCATAACGGGCGCGCAGCGCGTCGAGGTTGCGGGTGACGATCTCCCACAACATCTCTTTGCGCCGCCAGAAATCGAGCGCGTCAAGGGTGCGCCAGGGTCGCCCTTCGACGATGATCTGGCTGCGACGCTGTCCCTCCGGTTTGATCAGGATAGGGTTCATCTCGACGG
>JBEPYG010000379.1:0-4409 GCA_041641515.1 Roseiflexus sp. | reverse complement strand
AGAGACGTCCCAATCCTCCGGTCGCGAGAATGGTGAACGTGGCGAGTGTGCGATGGACGGTGCGGCGCTCACGCTCGAACACATACGCGCCATGACACACGATCGGTTCATAGGCGGCGAGCGGATTGTGCGAATGGTGCGGCGACGTGATCAGATCGACGGCGGTCAGACCGGTCATGACCTCGATATTCGGACGCTCGTAGATGGCGGTCATCAGTGCGTCGATGATCGCCCTGCCGGTGCCGTCGCCAACGTGGAGAATGCGGTTGCGCGAATGCGCGGCCTCTCTGCCATATGCCAGGTCACCGTTCGATGCACGGTCGAACTCGACACGCGTCGTGCGGATCAGCACCTCTTCCAGCAGGCGCGGTCCTTCCTCTGCGAGGATACGTGCAGCGCGTCGTGACGACGCCCCTGCGCCAGCTTCCAGAATATCGCGCACCAGCAGATCGGCGGAGTCGCCCGGTCCACGCGCAATAATGCCACCCTGGGCATAGCGCGTGTTCGACTCACGCGGGTCGCTCTCGCGGGTCAGCAAGGTGATATGGCGGCGCGGGTTGCGCGCAAGTTCGAGCGCCGCCGCCGCGCCGGCGATGCCGGAGCCGATGATCAGCACATCGGTGGTTTTCATGGTCGTCTCACAATCTGACTACCCGATCTGGATCATCCGCTCCACGGCGCGATACGCGCGCTGGCGGACGTCCTCCGGGATTTCGATGACATAGCGGTTGTAGAGCAATGCGTCGCGGGTATCTTCCAGGGTGATCATGTTCATATGCGGACAACGCACCATACAGAGCCGCAGCATATCCTTCTCCGGATTCGCGGCAGCGATATTGTCCCCCATCGCGCACTCGGTGAGCAGGAGATAGTGTGGCGCGCTGGTCTGCTGGACATAACGGATCATCGCATTCGTGCTGCCGGAGAAATCCGACGCCTCGACCACCTCCGGGCTGCACTCCGGGTGCGCCAGAATGACAACATCGGGGAATTGCGCGCGCACACGCCGGATATCATCGACAGTGAATTTCTCGTGCACCTCACAGCGTCCGTGCCAGCCGACGAGTTGATAATCGAGGAGCGCATCGCCATTGACCGGCTGAAGCGTCGGAAAAATAATGTGTTTGCCGGTTTCGCGCGCCACATTGCGTGCCAGATACTCATCGGGCAGAAAGATCACCGTATCGGCGTTGAGCGACTCAACGACTGCCACGGCATTGGACGATGTGCAGCAGATATCACTTTCAGCTTTCACATCGGCGTAGGTATTGACATACGAGACGACCGGAGCGCCGGGGAAGCGCGCTTTCAGTGCGCGCACATCGTCAGCGGTGATGCTTGCCGCCAGCGAGCATCCGGCTTTCTCCGACGGCAGCAGCACCGTCTTCGTCGGATTGAGGATTTTGGCGGTTTCTGCCATGAAGCGCACTCCGCAGAACACGATGACATCTTTGTCGGTTGTAGCTGCTTTGCGGCTCAAGTCGAGCGAGTCACCGGTGAAGTCGGGAATCGAATGGAAGAGTGCCGGTTCCATGTAGTTATGCCCCAGAATGACGGCATTGCGCTGTTTTTTGAGTTCCAGGATTTCAACCGCCAGTTCCGCCTTATAGGCGAGTTCGAATGTTGGCGCCAGGTTACCGAGTTTGCGCTGGAGCAGGGTGAACATTTCCTGCGTGTTCATAGTCATCTCCCTGTCGCTTCCTCAGAAGCAAGATAATCGAAGCTCACATCAAAAACGCGCGCCGAGTGGGTCAATGCACCGATTGAGATGTCGTCTACCCCCGTTTCGGCAATCTGTCGAATGGTATCAAGCGAAACATTGCCCGACGCCTCCAGGCGGGCGCGACCGGCGACCAGGCGCACCGCTTCCGCCATCATCGCCGGAGTCATGTTGTCGAGCATAATGCGCTGCACCCCAAGATCGAGCGCTGCACGCACATCGGCGATAGTGCGCGCCTCGACTTCGATCTCAAGGTGCGGCGCGCATTCACGGGCGCGTTCGACCGCAGCGCGCAGTGAACCGGCAAAATCGATATGGTTATCCTTGATCAACACCATATCGTACAACCCAATCCGATGGTTCCGTCCACCGCCACGCTGGACCGCGAGTTTATCGACCATACGCAAGCCAGGGGCAGTCTTACGCGTGTCGAGAATCGTTGCGCGCGTTCCGGCAACGGCATCCACGAACTGGCGGGTGAGGGTCGCGATACCCGACATACGCCCCAGGAAGTTGAGCGCTGTACGTTCGGCGGTCAGCAACCCGCGCGCCGGACCGTGGACCAGCGCCAGGGTCTGTCTGTCAGCAACGCGCTCACCTTCGGCGACCAGCGCGGTGAGGACGATCCGTTCATCGACCATGCGATAAACCGCCTGCGCCACATCAAGCCCGGCAACCACGCCATCCTGTTTGGCGATGATCCGTCCGCGCATCAGCGCATCCGGCGGCACGATGCTGTTGGTGGTGACATCCCCCGGACCGATGTCTTCCGCAAGCGCGCGGCGAACGGCGTCGAGAATGTCGGGATGGAGCGACATATTTAGTGTCATTTTTACACTATCCTGATATGAAATAAAAATCGGCGTTGCGCCTGTTAGTGTCAATCTTACTCTATTTAGAGATGATTGTCAAGTTGGGGGATGGTTAAGATGTGAGGATGGTCATTACCGGTTGAATACAGGAACGGCGCACGTGTTCGCGGCGTTGCAGCGCAACGCTCGAAGCGTTGCCTGTCGCGAAGTTCTCCAACCCATAACGATCATACCCCGTAGATACTGTTTGTGACAGTATCTGACACAATATGATAATATGATACGTACAGAACCTCGTCGTTCCCCCCCTGTTCCCCGTTCCCGAACGCCAGACTGCAATACTCGTGTTGCCTTCGTCTTATCTTCAGTCAGGCGGCACTCGTTGATGCAACCTGGAACAAACAAAAGGTTATGCCGCTCTTGGGCGTTGCACTACCTGCAACACCCGCGTGATAGAGTAGCATCAACAGCACAATCGAGCAGACGACGCCCTCGCGTGCCAGGAGCGACAGATCTGCCGGCGATAGGCAGCGCCCGATGCGTCAGCGAGGAACGGTTAAGATTGTAGAACATATATTCTATAATTGTGCCGGACGACCGGCAGCAGGCATCTGGAGGACATCCATGAAACGTGCTGCGAACAAATCTGAACGGCTGCTGCAGATCGAACAATTACTGCTCGCTCACCCCGAAGGACTGACTCGGGCTGAACTGGCGCGTCGTCTGGGGGTAGATCGTTCCACCATCCATCGAAACCTGGCTGATGTGCCGGGGTACATTTATGAAGAGGAAGATGGACGTCTAAAAATCGATCGCCGTGCTGACCTGATCAACATTCGGCTCAATCTGCACGAAGCGCTGGCAGTACATTTGGCGGCGCGGTTACTGGCGACCCGCATGGATCGACAGAACCGACATGCGGCTGCGGCATTGCGCAAACTGGGGCATGCAATGGAGCGTTGGGCGCAGCGTATTAGCCGGCATGTGCTACAGGCTGCCGATGTAATGGACGGTGCAGCACAGCGTGACGATCCAGTCTATCTGAGCGTTCTGGAACAGCTCACCGAGGCGTGGGCCGCTGAACGAAAAGTTCACATTTGGCACCAGAACGAAGCGGGTGAGCGTGTTTTCGAGTACCTGCTCAGTCCATACTTCATCGAGCCATATGCGATCGGGCAGACGACTCACGTCATCGGGCAGGCGCGACGTCTGGGGGAGCGCAGTTGGGATATCGAGCGGATGCGCACTTTCAAGATCGAACGCATCCGCAGGGCCGAGATCACCCGCGAGCCGTACCAGCCTCCGGCCGAGTTCGACCCGCGTATCTACCTGGCCGACGCATGGGGCATTTGGTCAACCGACACCGAACCGATAGAAGTCGTGCTCCGCTTCACCCCACGCGTTGCGCCGCGAGTGCAGGAGACACGCTGGCACCGTTCCGAGCGCACCGAACTACAGGCAGACGGATCACTGATCTGGCAGGCACAGATTGCCGAGCCCAAGGAGATGCTGCCCTGGATTCGAGGTTGGGGCGCGGATTGTGAAGTGTTGGCGCCGGACTGGTTGCGGAAGAAGATGGAGCGCGAAGTCAGGGAGATGATGCGGATGTATGGGGTGGGATCTCACGACACGCAACCAACCCGCTTTTTCGCACACCGACGTGAAGGGGAAGATCGCGAGGACTGGCAACCGTTGATTGAACATCTGCGAAATACCGCAGAAATGGCGCGTTCATTTGCCAGTTATGCAAACATCGCCGATCTCGCATATATTGCCGGACTCTTGCATGATTTAGGCAAATACTCGATTGAGTTTCAGAAGCGGTTGGAAGGAGGACCGCGTGTTGATCACTCTACCGCTGGTGCAAAGGAACTCAA
>JBEPYG010000378.1:0-4416 GCA_041641515.1 Roseiflexus sp. | reverse complement strand
GTGAGGTCAGAAGGCGCACGTTCCAGGCGCAGCGACCGTTTCGCCCGCACGGGGCACGGGCACAACGCAACCAACGGCGCACGACCGCAAGGGTCAGGTACGTTCCCTATTCCCACGTTCGCGCATCCCCACGCTCTTCCGTTCCCATTCCAGATATGTGCATCGATGCATGCCTGGGATCACCGCGCCATCAGTAGCTGCGCGCGATCTTCGGGAGAGATTGGCTCGAACTGACCATTGCGGTTCAGATAGACGATCGCTTCGTTCTTGATCTTTACCAGCATGTCGGGCGCGCCATCGTTGTTGAGATCGGCAAAATCGAGCAGAACGGGCGTCTTGTCCTCACCAGCGCCGAAGAGATATGGACCGGTGATAACTCTGGTCTTCGTACTGTCGCCGCCGGGCATATAGACAATGACGACCTGACGGTTGAGGTTCATCGCAACAAAATGGCTCGGCGTCGCCGGATTGTCATCATGCCCAACCACCGCCTTCACGTGAAACGTGCGCGTGGCGCCGTAGCGCAGATCGTCGAGCCGCTCACGCCCCCATCCGACAACATTCCCCATCACTGCATAGATCGCCAGAAGCGCTAGCAAGCCGGTAATCAGATACATGACGCTGTTGATGCCCACACGCGGAACAACCGTCAGCGGGCGACCCGACGATAGACGTGGATTATTACGCAGATCTTTGCTGGTCACCGCCATCTTTCACCTCCTTAGACTTCAGATCCGATGCCGCTCACCGCAAAAAGAACGCCCGTTCTATTATATACCAGAACATGTTTGCTATGTCAAGGGTGGCGGGGCGGGTGTTCTAAGGAATGCGATGATAGCTTCTAGGACTGAGCTCTGGCGCGATATCTCAAATGAGGATACGGAAATCCAGCGTCTCTGGCACAGGCGCATTGCCGGGATCGGCGTCACTCAAAAAGACGCCTGTCAGTGCGCCTATAGGTTCCCGGTAACCACTAATGCCGCCCAGGTTGTCAATCTCAGCGTATGACTCCGGCTCACCATTCAAAGGTTGCCCGTTCGCCTGGTTTGACCGGCACAAGCAATGGGAACGTTTCCTGCAAGTCGCCACCGCAGCGCAGCAGCGAGAACGCTACGTCGTCGTCGTCCACCAGTGGGATGGTCACATCGTCGCGCCCTGCCAGATAAATCGCTGCGGTGCCGGGCACGCTCAGATTGAAGACGCGGGAGTCGGACGAGGTCACCGGCGCGCTATTCAGTCACTGGCGTTACCGGTACGGGAGTCGGTTAATCGGCGTTTGCACCGCCTGACGAAGGGAGGCTGCTGCGGGCGACCAGCGCCAGAACAAACACTGGAGCAGCCAGCATCAGGACAAGGCGGTTCGCTTTTCGCCAGGCAACCATGTTCATGACTTTCCCTTTCCGTAACATGCGTCACAAAAGGCATCCGATCAGGGGGTTGAAAAGCAAGCTTGGGGCAGGCTGCCTGGTTAACCCCTCGAAAGCGTCTACCAATCCCTGACCAGAAATGTCTGAAAATCTCCTATCTGCTCACGTAGCTGCTCGTTGGCGACCATTTCGGGCCTGGAATTAATGATGAACTATCTTCACCAGCTCCTGCATTCCACAACGCCGACATATCTGCCAGGCTAATTGAACAGTATCGGCGGGTAATTCGCTTCCCGCCTGTCCAGACCCATACCTAACGTTTCTGCCGTCACGAACGAGTCCACCCCATCTGCTCTATGAGGTGCGCACTCTACCTGCCGTGACCCGCCGCGCATCCACGCAGGTCATGGCGCGTGCAGCGGGCGAACTTCGGTTACGGAGCGGGATGGTATTGCGAGCATCGAGGGCAATGCTGTTCACCGCTGGCGCCGAGGCGGATGAAGCGAACCGCAGGTTGGCGGATCATCGACGCAATCATGCGCGAATGCGTACAGCACTGAGCAGACAGCACTATGTATGCCTGTTAATCCGTTGCAGAGCGCGGAAGATGGTCATGGTGCAGCTCGCTGCGATCAGAGCAGATGCAGTCTATGATAGCCAAGGGAAGGGCTCATAGCACGGCTTTGTACGGTCTGATGCATAGCGTCAATCGGCGAGACCCAAAGCCAGCATAGCGAGTCAGGTTGATCGCTATGCCAGACCAGACTTTCATTCGCCAAGACTCACAGAGAGATCATACCCGAATCTTACGCCTGCGACTTCACATGCCATTTCAATAATGCTAAGAGCAGAGGTCCAGGCGCGTGCTGGGTGTCCAATGACAAAGAAATACTCCCTTTCCCCAACCGCAAACTACTTTTTCTCGAAAGCTTTACGGAGAGGAGAGAACAATTATTTCGTTCTCTCCCCAGACGCACACACCCGCAAACTACTTTTTCTCGAAGGCTTTACGGAGACCATAAATGGACAGACCAATCAAAACTCCTGCGACGATGCCCACCGGACCTGCTGCTGCACCAATGCCAGCTCCTGCGCCTACCATTCCCACTGCGCTCATGCCCGTTGCTGCAACAGCGCCATATCCTGCCCCAACCTCTTCCCGTGCTGCGGAAGAGGTTGGGGCAAGGGATCGCATCGATGTCGGAAAACTCTCGGCCGGGATTGGACGTATACTGCAAGGGGATCATTCCACGCTTCGATTGACCGGGCAGCGGTGCGATGGTATACTGTCGCACACCTGTTCATACTGATGTTCCATCACCGTCCTTTTGGGAAAGGTCGCCAGACCATGGCAAAAGACGCTATCGTCATTAAGGGTGCGCGTGAGCACAATCTGAAAGGGATCGATCTCGAGATCCCGCGCGATAAACTGGTGGTGCTGACCGGCGTCTCCGGTTCGGGCAAGTCGTCGCTGGCATTCGACACGTTGTATGCCGAAGGGCAGCGCCGGTATGTCGAGTCGCTGTCGGCGTATGCGCGGCAGTTTCTCGGTCAGATGGAAAAGCCTAAGGTCGATTATATCGGCGGTCTGTCGCCTGCAATTGCTATCGAACAGAAGAGCGCCTCGAAAAATCCGCGTTCGACGGTCGGCACCGTCACCGAGATTTATGATTATCTGCGTCTGCTGTATGCCCGTGTGGGGGAGCAGCATTGCCATGTGTGCGGTCGACCGGTCAGTTCGCAGAGCGCCGAGCAGATGGTCAACCGGGTGCTGACCCTGCCGGCAGGGACGCGCTTTATGGTGCTGGCGCCACTGGTGTTGCAGCGCAAAGGCGAGTATAAGGATGTCTTCGCCGAAGCACGCGCTGAGGGGTTTTCACGGGTGCGCGTCGATGGTGAGGTGCTCGATCTGGCAGGCGAGATCAAACTCAACAAAAAGGTCAAGCATACGATTGAGGTCGTGGTTGACCGCCTGACCATACCGATGCGTGAGACTGCGTCGGCACAAACACGCCCCACAGGCGGCGCGATCGGTCGAGCGCAGGAAGGGGCGCAGAGTGATTGGGACGCTTTTGTGACGCGATTGACCGATAGCGTCGAGCAGGCGCTGCGTGTCGGCGAGGGGCAGTTGATCATCAGCATTCAGAACAAAACCGGCGCTGCCGAAGAATGGCTGATGAGCGAAGCTAATACCTGCACCCACTGCGGTATTTCATTCCCCGAACTCTCACCGCAGATGTTCTCGTTCAACAGTCCGCAGGGTGCATGCCCTGAATGCACCGGTCTTGGCGTTCGGCTCGAGGTCGATCCGCTTCTGCTCGTTCCCAATCCGTCGTTGACCCTGCACGAAGGGGCAGTGACGTACTGGGGCGAGTTGCGCAAGAAGCGCGACTCCTGGGGGTATCGCGCACTGCTGGCAATCGCCGAACACTACGGCTTCAATCTCGACACGCCGTGGGAGCACCTCAGTGAAGAGGCTCGTCACGTCATTATCTACGGCAGCGGCAAGGAGCGCATCCGGTTCCGTTGGGGCGATGAACGCAGCGACAGTCGCGGCGAGTATCTGCGAACCTGGGAAGGTCTGGCGAGTGAGATCCGTCGGCGCTATCAGCAGACCGGCAGTGACTATACGCGCGAGTACTACCAGAGTTTTATGAGTGAGCAACCCTGCCCGGCGTGCGGCGGCGCGCGCCTGCGTCCCGAAAGTCTCGCGGTCAAAGTCGGCGGGTTGTCGATCCGTGATGTCACGCGGATGACGATTACCGAGGCGCTTGTGTGGGTGCAGTCAATCAGCGGCGCTTCTGCCCGTGATGGTCGTCTCACAAATAGCTCGGGAGAAGGTATAGCGGCAATCGTCAGAAACAACGGCAACGTTCCGCATCCTCCTACCGCGCCGCTCACCGACTATCAGATGGCCATCGTGAGTGATGTGCTGAAAGAAATCCGTGAGCGCCTCGGCTTTCTCCTGAATGTCGGTCTTCACTATCTGACCCTCGAACGTCCCGCGCCGACGCTCTCCGGCGGCGAGGCGCAGCGTATTCGTCTGGCG
>JBEPYG010000377.1:0-4422 GCA_041641515.1 Roseiflexus sp. | reverse complement strand
AGGTGCGGGCTTCATCTCTCCGCTGGCAGGCGATATTCGTACAATGCCGGGGTTGCCAGCTCGTCCTGCTGCCGAACGGATCGACATCGACGCCGAAGGAAGAACGGTAGGCTTGTCATAGCGTTGGGTGTGGCACAGGCGCCGGAAAGCGGCAGCTTCGTCAGACCCTGACGCCGCTTTCCGGCTGTGCGTGTCGCTATACCCGCACGGCAGTTTGTGATGAGGTGTCGTACTCTTCCGTGCGTTAAATCATTTCTTAACACAAGTGACATGTTGTATTAATATCGATCTGGTACACTGAAATACTGAATAAACTAGACTCTAACCCAAGCGCAACGCTGCGCCGAAGCAATGCAAGCGTACTTGTGTATGACACGAACAGGATACACGGGCATCGGTGGATTGAAAGTACGGCTCTGCTTGCGTTATGGGAGGACGTTGTGTTGCCCAAGATTCGTCGTAGCTGTCTGATCCTGATCTTTCTGTTCGGCTCAGCCTGTTCGACTGTCGCCTCAACCCCTACCTCCACTCCTCTACCATCACCGTCACCTTCCCCTGTTGCAACTCCGACGCCGCCTGCCACTGCTGCGCTGCCGGCCGCCACGGCGCTTCCAGAGCCAACGATCCGTTCTGATCTCAGCGGTACAATCGTCATCGATGGATCGAGCACGGTCTATCCGATCACAGAACTTGCCAGCCAGCAGTTTGCGATAGACGCCCCTAATGTGAATGTGCAACTGGGAGTTAGCGGCACCGGTGGCGGGTTCAAAAAGTTCTGCTCCGGCATCACCGACATCTCCGATGCTTCACGTCCGATCAAGCCAGACGAGGCCGATGTCTGTCGTGCAAATGGCATTGAATTCATCGAAGCGCCGATCGCCTTCGATGGCATTTCGGTGATCGTCAACCGCGAAAATACCTGGACGCAGTGCGTGACTGTCGAAGAGTTGAGGCGTATGTGGGCGCCTGAGTCGACAGGGGTCGTTACAAACTGGAGGCAACTGCGTTCTGACTGGCCCGATCGGGCATTCAAACTGTACGCGCCGGGAGTCGACTCGGGGACACACGACTACTTTACGGCTGCCATCGTCGGTAAAGAAGACTCCAGTCGTAGCGACTACATCGGCAGTGAAGACGATTATGTGCTGATGCAGCGCGTGATTGAAGAGGTCAATGGTCTTGCCTATGTAGGCTTTGCCTATTATCAGGAGTATACCGACAAAGTCAATCTCGTCGCTATCGATGGGGGCCAGGGGTGTGTCGCGCCCTCGGTCGAAACGATCACCAATGGGACATATACACCACTTTCGCGCCCTCTTTTCATCTACATCCGTGCAGATCGACTCGATCGACCGGAAATGCAGGCATTTGTTGAATTCTATCTCAGCAATGCAGCGTCACTGGTGCAGGATGCACGTTACATCCCATTGCCGCCGCGCGCTTATGAACTGGTGCGCCAGCGTGTCGATCGACGGGTGGTCGGTTCGATCTTCGATCAAGCGGTGCCGGTTGGGGTCTCAATAGAAAAGTTACTCACGCTGGAGGAACGGTGAAACTATCGATCCGCACAAAGTTGCTGGCAGCGCTTGGTGTTGACCTGATCCTCATGCTGGTGCTGGGGAGTTTTGCGCTCCACCAGATGAGCGTCATGAACCAGAAAGCGGATTTCGTGGTCAATCAGACAATCCTTTCGATCGATCAGGTCAATGCCATGAATGATGTCCTCTTGAATTATCGCACCCGACAGATGGAATATATCCTCAACGCCGCTCCTGCCGACAAACAGCGGATCGAGAAGGAACTCCTCGATCTTGAAGAGCGCATGCAGGGTATCTTTCAGGAATATAGCGCTGCCTATCAGCCTGACCAGACCGAACGCCAGATCTTCGAGCAGGTGCAGCAGGACTGGGAACGCTATGTGGTGCTGACCCACACACAGTTTCTACCGGCAAACCGCAATACGAACACCGGAAATGTCCACCCGTCGTTTGGACGATTATCACCGCTGTATGGAAGTCTCCAGGTGAACATGCAGCGCATCAAGGCGCAGAGTCAGGCGCGTGCAGAGGCGGCGCGCGAGAGTGTTGAAGCTGCCTTTACAACGTCGCGGCTGGTGATTGTGAGCGAAACTATTCTGACCATTTTTGTCTCGGCGGTGATTGGATTGACCCTTTCAGGCAACATTGCGCGCCGCATCCGTACATTGCGCGATGCAACCGTCGCTGTCGCCAGCGGCGATCTGAACCGGCAGGTAGCGCTGCGTGGCAGTGATGAGCTGGTACTGCTGGCAAACAATTTCAACTTAATGGTTGCCAGTCTGCGCCAGCAGCGTTTTCTCCTCGAAGAGCGCAATGCCGAACTCTCGGCAAGTCTGGAGACGCAACAGCGATTGATGGAAGACCTGGTGCAGCGCAAGCAGGCGGAGGAGGCGGCTCACCGGGCGCAGGCGGCGGCAGAAGCGGCCAGTCATGCCAAAAGTATGTTTCTGGCAACGATGAGCCACGAATTGCGCACGCCGCTGAACGCCATTCTGGGGTATGTTCAGATCTTGCACCTTGAAGCGCAATTCCGGGGACGAACCGAGATGCTCGCCGATCTCGAACGCATTCGCTCGGCGGGCAAACATTTGCTCACGATCATCAGTAATATCCTGGATTTCTCAAAGATCGAGCAAGGCAAAATGAATATCGAGATCGATACATTCAGTGTGAGCGCCATTGCTCAAGAAGTGATCGGCATTATCGAGCCGCTGGCGCGCAATCGTCAGAATACGCTGATCCTCGAATGTCCGCCTGATGTTGGCTTGATGCAATCTGATTCCGGGAAAGTGCGCCAGATTCTCTTCAATTTGTTGAGCAACGCAGTAAAGTTTACCGAGCAGGGGACGGTGACATTGACGGTTACACGCGAAGGTCGCGCTGATGGCGACTGGATACGCCTGAGTGTCGCCGACACCGGTATCGGTATTGCGCCAGAACGGATGGCACACCTGTTCCAGCCATTCATTCAGGTGCATCAGCATCCATCACGAACGTATGGCGGCACAGGACTCGGACTGGCGCTTAGCCGGCAGTTGTGTCGCATGCTTGGCGGAGATATCTCTGTCACGAGCGAAGTCGGCAAAGGGTCGGTCTTTACCGTTTGTCTGCCTGCAGTGATAAACGCCATGTACACGACCGATGTTCGTCTCGATTTTTCAGATGGCAGACAACGCTTCGCTGATGTTGCCACGAGTCAGGACACTACGGCATTATCGTTGCCCGCGACCACGTCAGTCAGTACGTAGTGTGGAGGAGTCATGGCTGTCATTCTAGTTGCAGACGATTTTCTCGAAAATCGCGACATCTTGTGTCGGATGCTGGAGTTTGTTGGACACCGGACGCTGAGCGCTGCAAACGGTCAGGAGGCGCTGGAACTGGCGCAGGCTCACCGTCCGGACATTATTTTGATGGATTTGTCGATGCCGGTCCTCGATGGGTGGGAGGCCACCGCCCGAATCAAGGCATGTGATGATCTGCACCGCATTCCGGTGCTTGCGGTTACAGGGCACGTTACGCCACAGGAAATTCAGCGCGCGTTCGACGCCGGATGCGTTGATTATATTGCCAAACCGGTCGACTTCGAGCGTCTGATCGGCAAGGTGATGACGCTGCTGAATAATGGAAGCGGCACAAAACCGCCAGCTGTCGGGCTTCCGTAGTGGCGTACCCGTGCCAGCTGGCGGACAGAGTGCATCCCCTTTGTTGATCTGTCGTAGCGGCGTAGCAATGCTATGCCGCTACAGAATTCGACTCTATCACATGCCGCATGAACTGCGCCGAATCTTTCGGTATCCGGCGTTGAGTCGGGTAATCGACATAGACAATGCCAAACCGTCGGCTGTAGCCCCACGCCCACTCGAAGTTGTCCATCAGCGACCAGACGAAGTATCCACGCAATGGAACCCCGGCGGCAATGGCATCGTGGCAGGCGATAAGATGACGCACAAGGTATCGTACCCGATCCGGGTCGTGAACGCTGCCGTCGGGCGCGATGGCGTCGGGGTACGCAGCGCCGTTTTCGGTGACATACAGCACTGCTGGTGCATATTCGCGGTACAGACGCTCCAGCAGACGGCGCAATGAGTCAGGATGCACTTCCCAGCCCATGTGGGTGTACTCGCCCTCTGGTTGCTCATGAGCATATCGGAGACCGCCAGCCTGCGGATCGTCGCGAATGACGGCCCGTGAATAGTAGTTCACCCCCAGAAAATCGAGCGGCGCGGCGATGATGCGCATATCGTCGTTCTGCAACGGTGGCGACTGCCCCATCTGCGCGTAGAGTTCCAGCATATCGGCGGGGTATGCACCGCGGTAGAGCGGGTCGAGATACCAGCGATTGAAGAAACCGTCGTGCCGCCAGGCAGCAGCACGATCGGCATCG
>JBEPYG010000376.1:0-4458 GCA_041641515.1 Roseiflexus sp. | reverse complement strand
CTATGCGCGATACGCGCGTCACAAAGAATGGTGCGCGCAGACTCGATGCGGAGGTGCAGCGATGATTGCTGAAGAATGTGTGTACCAGCGTCCGGTCGGGTTGACTGCCGCGCATACGCATTATTGCCCCGGCTGCACCCACGGTATTGCTCATCGCCTGACTGCAGAAGTACTTGAAGAACTCGGCATTCTGGGGCGCACGGTTGGCGTCGCTTCCGTCGGATGCTCGGTGTTCGCCTACAACTACATTGCCTGTGACTTCGTCGGCGCTGCACACGGGCGCGCCCCGGCAGTCGCGACCGGTCTGAAGCGCGTGTTGCCCGATCGGATTATTTTCACCTACCAGGGCGATGGCGACCTGGCATCGATTGGGTTGGGCGAGGTGTTGCACGCTGCGACACGTGGTGAACAGATTACGGTCATTTTCATCAACAATGCGATCTATGGCATGACCGGCGGGCAGATGGCGCCAACATCGCCGCCTGGAATGGTGACAACGTCGTCGCCGGGCGGTCGCGATCCGCAACAGACAGGGTATCCGGTGCGAGTCTGCGAACTGGTGGCACAGATGGACGGTGCGGCATATGTGGCGCGTCGCAGTCTTCACAACCCGGCGGAAGTCCGCAAGGCGAAGAAAGCGCTGCGTGCTGCGTTCGAGTGCCAGATTGCCGGTCGTGGGTTTGCGCTGGTCGAACTGCTCTCCACCTGCCCGACCAACTGGGGGATGACGCCGGTCGATGCGCTCCACTGGATCGAAGAACGGATGATACCGGTGTTTCCCCTCGGAGAGTTCAAGAACGTTGACCGTTGACCGTTACACGTTCCATGCGCACAATTGAGGAGACCTATGTACCACGATCTTATCATCAGCGGTTCTGGCGGGCAGGGCGCGTTGTTTGCCGGGCAGGCGCTGGCGTATGCCGCAATGGACGCCGGTTTTCAGGTGACCTGGATGCCGTCGTATGGACCTGAGATGCGCGGAGGGACAGCGCACTGCACGGTGATCGTGTCCGATGCGCCGATCGGTGCGCCGCTGGTGCGCAACCCGCAAACGGTCATTGCGCTCAATCGTCCTTCGCTCGACAAATACGAGCCACTGGTTGTACCCGGCGGTCTGCTCATCTACAACAGTTCACTTGCCGGACGTGAACCGGAGCGTCCCGATATCACACTGATCGCTGTGCCCGGCAATGATCTGGCGCGTGAAATCGGCGATGAGCGCGTGCTCAACATGGTGATGTTGGGGGCGTTCCTGCGCCTGCGACCGATCCTGCCGATCGAAGCGGTCTGCCAGGCGCTGGAGCGCCACATGGCAAAGCGACGCCGGGAACTGCTGACGCTGAACGTTGCCGCGCTCGAGCGCGGGTTTAGCGCCCCAGCCGTTCCCGTACCGCATTGATGATCATCTCCGGCGCGGGAAAGCCGCCGTCACGATACATCGAGTGGATCAACTCGCCATCCACGGCAACGTCGAAGGCGCCGTCCTGCCAGGGGATGATCTCGATGCCCGCGATGTCATAGTGAAATGCATACATCAACGCAGAGACGAGCTCGAGTGTCTGTGGCTCATAACCACAGGATGCACAATACACAATTTTGATTTTGGGGAGCGATCGTCCACCCTCGAGTTCCATCGTTACGCCTCCTGGTGAATTGTCAGCCCCTGCTGGATCAGTTCCCGCAGTTCACGCACCACCTCGCGGTCAGCCTGCAGGCGAGTGTCGGCGCGAAATGCAGCGAACGCCTGCATGAGCCGCGCACGCGCAGCGTCGGGCATCACCGCAATCGAGGTTCCTGGCGCCACATCAGCAAATGCAGGGTCGGTTGCATACAGGTTCGCCATCATCTTTTCCTGCATCTCGGTTATCACTGCGGGGCGCTCGATCCAGTGCCCGATTGGACGAAACTGCTGATCGAAGAATGCAAAGACCGGGATTGAACGATGAACACCCTGATTCAGGTACTGATCCATCAGGTCGGGATTCTGGTCACGCAGAAAGACGCGAATATTGAGTTTGCCACTTTCGGCGGCGAGTCGCCCCAGGATCGGAACATTGGCGATGGCGTCGCCGCACCAGTCCTCGGTGATCACCAGAACATGCAGCGGTTCGGGCAGGTTTCTGAAGAACTCGATGTCATCGGTTGACAACTCGACAGTGCGTTCATTCTCTTCCAGACGCTCGCGGTTGCGTGTCATCTGCGCTTTGTACTCGTCGTAGGTCATACCCTGCTCGAAACGTTCACGTGTAACGGCCATAGCGTGCTGATTCTCCTTTGTTGTTGATCGCGCGAGAACATGCATACATGTATGATACCCTATCGGGGTATCATGCACATCCACAGTGCCAGTACGAAAACACGCCGTCAAAGGATGGTTACGACCGGGCAGGATCGAGACGCACCGCAGCGCCCGCTTCGGCGCTGCGATAGATCGCGTCCACGATCTCGGTGACCTGTAACGCCTGGTACGCCTGTGAGACCGGCTGTCGTCCTTCGAGGATCGCGCCGACGAAATCGGCGGTCTGCACATCACCAGGGTTGTCGCGCTCGCCCGGCATCCAGTCGGGTTTCCAGCTGATCAGCATATCGAGGTGCGCCTTGTTGACCTTCGGCGGAAAGACCTCCAGCCCTGCGGCAGTTCCCGAAAGCGAGACATTTTCATAGTTCTCGGGAATATTCAGCGCCCAGGAGCACTCCAGAAGCATGCTTGCACCATTGGCGAAACGAATGAATGCTGCCGCCTGATCCTCGACGGTGAACTCGCGGTAGTTCCACTGTCCCCAGGGATTGACGTTCGGCGCTTTGCCGAGGTGCTGCGAGATGCTGGCGCAGACCTCGATCGGCTGCGGGTTGCCCATGAGCCAGAGTGCTGTGTCGAGCAGGTGGACGCCGAAATCGATCATGGCGCCACCGCCCTGAATATGCTTTTGCACGAACGTTCCCCACGATGGCACGCCCCGGCGACGGAGCGCATACACCCGCGCCATATACACATGCCCCAGTTCGCCGGAGTCGACGATGCGTCGAGCAGCGCGCACCGGCGCTGTATGGCGGTAGTGGAAAGCAATGCTTAGAATCTTGCCACTGCGTTCAGCTGCTGCGAGCATAGCATGCCCTTCGACCGGATCGAGCGCCATTGGCTTCTCACAGAGCACGTGCAACCCAGCCTCGAGTGCCGCAATCGATGCCGGAGCGTGGAACTTATTCGGTGTACAGATCACCACCGCATCGAGTTTCTCTTTCTCGAACATAACGCGATAATCGGTGTACACACCGGGAATCTCGTATTCTTTTGCAGCAGACTCGGCTAAATCGACGACGACATCGGAAATGGCCGCCAGCCGGACGTTGGGATGCTTCTTGAAGCACGGAAGATGGCGCCCGCGCGCAATGTTGCCCGCGCCGACGATACCGACATTGATGATCGTTGAGGTGGTCATACATTCTCTCTGCAATACTCAGGACGGGAGTGAGTTAATGCGTATCTGGCGCTGTTCGTGCGCCGATCGATTGGATGCTTCCATCAATTTCGTCAGGGCGAGCGCTGCCTGGACGTTGGTGGTATGACGCGCGCCGCGCTGGATGTGGTCGACCCACTGGACGAACGGGAGCGGCGACGATTCCGGAATTTCCTGCTCGATCCACCCTTCTGCACTACGCACACGCAAGACTGGCGGCGGCGCCTGGTAGATCAGGCTGGTGCGCGTGCCATGAACCTCGACGGTAAATGGCGACGCAGGCGTGACAAAACCGGCCTCGACGACCGCTAATGCACCGCTGGGGTAGCTCAGCGTGACGACTGCATTGTCTTCCACAGCGCGCCCGGTAACAAACCCATACTGCGCGCTGACGGTCTCCGGCAGTCCGAGGATGTGGTGCGCCAAATACATTGGATGGCACCCCAGGTCAATCATCGCACCGCCGCCACACTGCTCCAGGTCATAGAAATGGGGCGGCAGCCATCCCTCCGGGTTTTGTTCCGTGCGTAAAGCTCCATTATGCGCCATGCGTGTGCGCACCAGCGTTACATCACCCAGGACGCCGCCGGCGATGAGGTCGTCAATCGCTCGGAGGTATCCTGACGAAAGTTGTGGCAGCGAGACGGTCAGCACCACATTCGCCTGTTCGACCGCTGCGATGATCTGGTCGGCTTCGGCGAGCGTCGGTGCAAGCACTTTTTCGGTGAAGATGTGTTTGCCGGCGCGAGCTGCAGCAACCATCACATCGCGGTGCATCGAGGTCGGTGCATCGACGATCACCGCATCGATCTCCGCCACCGCCAGGAGGTCATCGAGTGATTCGTAGAACGGCACGCCCAGTTTTTCAGCAGCAGCGCGCCCGCGGTCCGGCGTTTCGTCCCAGACGGCGCCGATCGTGACATCGGGATGGCTCTGCGCCTGGCGGGTGTAGTCCCAGGCGTGGACATGCCAGTAGCTCAGCATGGCGACGCGAATCACG
>JBEPYG010000375.1:0-4462 GCA_041641515.1 Roseiflexus sp. | reverse complement strand
GCCCATATATTCGGCAATGTCGATCGCCAGCAGCAGCGCCCAGCGCACATCACGGTTGTCATACGGCGCTCTGGCAGTATTGAAGGTGATACCGGTTTGCGCCGGGTCATTATTGACGACATAGGGCCAGTTCAACTGGTAAGCGCGGCAGGAGTCGCACTGCGTCAATACTGCCTTGAGACCATCGGACGAAACGTTGACAACATCGACCTGATGCGTCAACTGCGCCAGAATCTTGGCGCCTTCGTTCGCAAAATAGCGGAAGATGACATATTTGGGCTTGGGTTCACCGTACAAGATACCGGTCGGGCTCTTATCCCAGTCTGCCCGTTTCTCCCAAATCGTCCAGAACCCGGACGGGTCGAAACTGTGGAGTTTGTAGGGACCGGTGCCGATAAAGGGGTTGAACTTGAACGTGACCGGATCTTCGACCGACTCCCAGATATGCTTGGGCATGATCCAGGTGCATCCCCAGCGGTCCAGGAAGCGGGTGTGGAACCGCGAGTTTGGCGCATTCAACTCGAAGGCGACGGTGTAATCATCGACCGCAGAGACCGATTTCACATTCTCCACAAAGAAGCTGTTATCGCCAAACCCTTCATGTTTCATCAGCGTCTCGACGGTGAACACGACGTCTGCCGCAGTAAATGGCTGACCATCGTGCCACGCAACGCCTTTTCGCAGCGGAATGGTCAGTGCAGTGAAATCATCGTTGTAGACCGGGTCGCCAGCCGCCAGGCCTGGAATGATCTCGCCAGTTGCAAAATCAACCGACCACAACGGCTCATTGGCGAGATTCTGCATCCCGCGATCACGCCACTTCCATCCCACCCAGTTGTTAAAGTCGTCTGGCGAACCAACCCGCCCGGTGAGGATGTCGACAATCAACGTCTCGTGGCGCGGCAGATCACCAAACTCCGCCAGCGTCTCACCTGCGGCGCCCGGCGCTCCCGCAGCGGCAGGCGTCGCCGCTGCACCGGCAGGCATCGCTGCTGAGCCATCGGGCGCTGTCGCCGGAGCAGCGGGTTGGGTTGTGCACGCAGCGATCAGACTCGCGACGAGCAGCAACCCCATCAGAAGCATGCGTGTCCGTCTCACCTTGCACTCCTTCGTGTTTCAAAAGATCGAATACCTCTACCTGTCGGATGAGATAGCACGGCACGACTGGCGAACCACCAGTCGAGTCGGCACTTTGTGGAGACGGGTTTCACAGGGATGTCCCTGGACCAGATCGAGGATGATCGTCGCTGCCAGAGCGCCCATCTTTTCGATGAACTGATCGACGGTCGTAAGCGGAGGATGGAGTAACGCGCCAGTAGGAGTGTTATCGAAACCAATCACAGAAAGATCGTCCGGTATTCGCAATCCGAGGCGATCAGCAGCATCATAGACCCCCAGCGCCGTGTCGTCGCTGGACGCCATAATCGCCGTCGGCGGGTCTGGTTGCGACAACAACCATTGTGCGCCCTCGAATCCCTTCGCGCGGGTGTAATCACCTTCAACTGTCAGGGATGGGTCAAATGGAAGACCAGCTTCTGCCAGTGCATCACGGTAGCCATCAAACCGTCGCACAGCGCTCCGCAGGTCCATGCGCCCGGTAATGAAACCGATACGACGATGCCCCAGCGCCAGCAGGTAGCGCATCGCTTCGAGAACACCCTGACGGTTGGTGGAGATGACGGCAGGAAACTCAGTGTTCGCCTGGTTCGGGTCAACAGCGACGACCGGAAAGGAGGTTCGATACGTGGCGGCGTGCGGCGTTACGACAATAATGCCATCGGTAACCGTCCCATTGAGCTGCGACACCTGCTGCTGTTCCCAGCGCGCCTGTGCATCGGCGCTGCGTCGTGCGCCAGCATAGGCAAGGAGATCGTACTCACGCGCCGCTGTGACTTCGTTGATCCCCTTGATCACCATCGAGATAAAGGGATGCCACATATCCTGAACGATGACCCCGATAACGCGGGTCGCCCGGCTGCGAAGACCGCGCGCCGCCAGACTCGACGCGTAACCGAGTTCCTCAATAACCCGGCGCACCGTCGCCGCCGTCTCTGGCGCAACGTCTTCTTTTCCGTTCAGTACACGCGAGACGGTCGAAACCGATACGCCTGCAACGCGCGCAACGTCCCGGATTGTGACTCCTGCAGGTGATTCGTCCATACGACGCGAGGGGTGTGACATCTTCGGCAATGATACCGGCATCGTTACCGGTATCGTTACCGAACATTGTAACAGAAAATAAACCCACTGTCAACCCCCTGTGCCGGCAGTCACCCTGCGCCCCTTTGACCGGCTGCGGGCGCAGGGTCGGCAGGGCGAACCCTGCGGCGGTTGCACGTCACATCACTCGATGAAACCGGTTCCAGCGCATTGGCTATCGGCCGTGTTCGTGTCAGCCGCACACGCCTCAACATCGTCTTCCAGTTGCCTACCCGCGATGCATACGTTTCTCCAACAGTTCACTAATACGATTGAGACCGAACTATGATATGCTTTCCTACAGGAAAGTTGAACGCCGGAACGTGCGAATGTTCAACGTTCAACGCGCGAACGTTCAACATCGAGGAGGAATACATAGATGACGTTCAACACAAATCGGTTGACACAAAAATCTGAAGAAGCATTACTGGCAGCGCAGAGCATGGCTGAGCGCAACGGAAACAGCCAGGTCGAGCCGGAGCATCTGTTGCTGGCGTTGCTCGAACAGTCCGACGGGATTGTTCCCCAGGTACTGGTGCGTCTCAACGTCGCAATCGGCGTCCTGGTACAACAATTGCGCGCCGAGATCAATAAGTTCCCGCGGGTCAGCGGCGCCGGCGTGCAACTCCAGTATTCGCCGCGTATGCGCAATGTTGTCGTGCGCGCCGCCGATGAAATGCCACAGTTCGGTGATGAGTACATCAGCACCGAGCATTTGCTGCTTTCGATTCTGGAGCACGCTGGCGGCGGCGCCGAGCGTGTGTTGCGCCAGGCGGGCGTAACGCGCGATCGATTACTGCAGGCGTTGCGCGAAATCCGCGGCAGCCAGCGCGTCACCAGCCCGACTCCCGAAGGCACCTACGCGGCGCTGGAACAGTATGGTCGCGACCTGACCGACCTGGCGCGGCGCGGCAAACTCGACCCGGTCATCGGCCGTGACGAGGAGATTCGCCGTGTTATTCAGATCCTTAGCCGCCGTACCAAGAACAACCCGGTGCTCATTGGCGAGCCGGGCGTCGGTAAGACGGCCATTGTCGAAGGCCTGGCGCAGCGCATTGTACGTGAAGACGTCCCCGAGGCGCTGAAGAACAAGCGGATCGTTGCACTTGATATGGGTGCGCTGATTGCCGGCGCCAAGTATCGTGGCGAGTTCGAGGAGCGCCTCAAAGCTGTTCTGAAAGAAATTCAGGAACGCGACGACATCATTTTGTTCGTTGACGAATTACACACGGTTGTCGGAGCCGGCGCTGCTGAGGGCGCGATGGACGCCAGCAATATGCTCAAACCAATGCTGGCACGCGGTGAACTGCACATGGTCGGCGCTACCACACTCGATGAATACCGTAAGCACATCGAGAAAGACGCCGCGCTCGAGCGACGCTTCCAGCCGGTAATGGTCGATCCGCCCTCGGTCGAGGATACCATCTCGATCCTGCGCGGTCTGAAGGAGCGATATGAGACGCATCATGGCGTGCGCATCACCGATGCGGCGATTGTTGCCGCAGCAACCCTGTCGGACCGGTACATCTCCGACCGCTTCCTGCCCGACAAGGCGATCGACCTGATCGATGAAGCGGCAGCGCGTTTGCGCATGGAGATCACCAGCGACCCACAGGAACTGGATGACCTGAAGCGGCGGATTATGCAACTCGAGATCGAACGCGAGGCATTGAAGAAAGAGAAAGACAAAGCTAGCAAGGAACGCCTGGAGAAACTGGAACAGGAACTCGCCAACCTGCAGGAGCAACGGCGCGCAGTCGAAGCGCAACTCCAGCGCGAACGCGAGCAACTGGCGCGCGTCCAGCAACTGAAGGAGCAGATCGACCAGACCCGCGTCGAAATCGAGCGTGCACAGCGGGTCTACGACTACAACAAAGCAGCAGAACTTCAGTATGGTCGACTCAACACGCTGGAGCGCCAGCTGGCGGAGATCGAATCTCAGATTCAGGCGTCCGGTGGCGGGATACTGCGCCAGGAGGTGACAGAGCAGGACATTGCCGAGATCGTGTCGAAGTGGACAGGTGTACCGGTCACCAGGTTGCTCGAAGGTGAGATCGAGAAACTGGTGCATATGGAAGAGCGGTTGCACCGGCGTGTCGTCGGTCAGGACGAAGCGGTATCGGCGGTCGCGAATGCCGTGCGGCGCGCGCGCGCCGGTCTGCAAGACCCCAACCGACCGCTCGGCTCATTCCTGTTCCTTGGTCCGACCGGCGTGGGCAAGACCGAACTGGCGCGCGCGCTGGCAGAGTTCCTCTTCGACGAC
>JBEPYG010000374.1:0-4464 GCA_041641515.1 Roseiflexus sp. | reverse complement strand
CGTCCGACCAGTGGCGGTGATGAAGATCGCTACGCAGCGTGGCAATTGGCAGACGCGGACGAATTACATTTGCAGGCGCTTCGAAGCGACAGCGCTCCGGTACACCGACGCACACGCCGCTGATCGCCAAGCGGACGCCGCACAGCGCCAGTTCGTCCTCGCCTGCATTCTCTAGACTGATGCGGCGTGTGATGAGCGACCCGACCACCCGGTAGCGATCATAGATCTTCAGCGGACCGAGACCGATGACGACCACAATTTCAACACCACCGGGAATAGTGTACAGGGTATGGTTGAGATAACGCGCAAACGAGCGCTCGGTCAGCCAGCCAGTTTCGGCGAGCGAGACATCGATACCAGCGTGAGGCGTCCCACGCCCGATCATGTCAGGTCCGTCCGGTCGCCGGAGCGCACGCAACCCACCATCGTCGAGGGAAAACTCCAGCTCGAGTTCAGCAAGCGTCACAGTAAACGTGTGACGGGTGGAGCGCACGGTATATGCAGCCATAGCGAGAGTCTCGCGTGAGATTTAGATATGGGTAACTCTGTCTGCAAGCGCAACGAGCGCATCGCGAACAGCGCCCGGTGGAATGGACGCCAGCGTCGCAAGCGCCTGCTGCGCATGATCGTGCATTCTGGCGCGCGCCTGCGGAATACCGAGGCGGCGCACCAGATCGATGGCAGCAGTCAGACGTTGCGCATCGAGCGGGTGCTGGTCGATAACCGCTGCCAAATCAGGAGATCCCCCGGCATTGACTGCATAGATCAGCGGCAGGGTAATCCGACCGGCGCGCAGGTCGCGCCCCCCAAGGTTACCGTCGATTTCATAATCATGCACTTCGGCGGCAATGTGCATCGCCATACCGAGTTCTCTGCCAAAGCGCCCAAGGGTATTGGCCAGTGCATCGTCGCCACTGCCGCAGATGACCCCGACACGCGCCGCCGTCTCGAAGAGCGCGGCAGTCCGGCTTTCCGCGACATACTCGTGCTGCGCCAGCGCCTGATCGAGCGGCGTAACTGTCATTACCGGCGCCAGCCGACCTTCGCAAAACGTCATCACCGCATGTGAATACATGCCAATAATACGCGCATCAGGCGCCAGCGCCATTTCGGACGCCGCCAGCGCCAGCAGGTAATCGCCCGACATCAGCGCCACATCACCATTCCAGCGCTGATCGTTGATCGGTTGCCCGCGCCGCCGTGCAGGCTCATCGATTAGACCATCGTGGACAGCTGTGGCGAAGTGGATCAGTTCCGCTGCTGCTGCGGCGTGCACAACGCGACGCACATCGTAGCGACCAAGTCGAGCTGCCAGCACGACCAGCGCCGCGCGCAGATATGGCTTTTCCATGCCGCGTAACGCAGCGCTCGCAGTCTGTGCGACAATCGGTCGTGCGTGCATGCGCGCATGAATGATCTGTTCGACTTTCACCAGGTCTCCGGCGATATCGTCGGGGACCTTGAGCGGCGTAACGGGCATCATGTGCATCAGAAGAACGTTCCTGCGCCTCGTGTCAGAAGCATACTCTGAAGATACTACGCTGTCAAACCGATAGACGATCTCTGAGCGGTTTCTCACATGTGCGGCAACGGTTAGGCAAGAGAGACTGGTACAATACTTCTATGGCAAAGTGCAGAGTCACTGCACCCCACACGAATGAATGTGCGAGGTCAGTCGGAATGAGGTAAGGGCGTGTGAACATGGCCGATAGCCGATACGCGGTAACCGTTTTCATTGAGCAGTGTGCGGCTGCGCCGGACGAAGGGCTGACGTGAGGATAGCCGACAGATGACGGTTGTACCTTGCTCTCCGGTCACCTGCACGGCGGCTGATGAACGTTCAACAGTATGCGCGCCGGCAACGACCGTCGCACTCTTGAGCTGCTGTCCTACCACCCCGAGTCGTGGGAAGGACGGTGTCGGCGCAGAACGACGCCCGGCACGCCTGCGCGCTGTGGAACAGAAACCCGTCGCGGCACGGCGGACCGTGCCCCAACCGATCAATGCCCGCCTGCACGGGCAAGAACAGATCATGCAAGACTATCAACCGCCTGCCAGGGTATCCGGCTTAAGCGTTGATCTTCATCTCAACACGCCTGCCCATAGTTAAGGAGTCATTCATGCGATTATTTCCATTCCTGTTGGTTCTTGCCGTGCTCACCAGCTGTAGCAGCGGACTGAACCCCTCTTCAGGCGCCAATCGACCGATTGGCACCCTGATCCCAACATCAGCGACAACACCAGTGCCGGTCGCGCCGGTTGCGACTGCTGGTGCGCCGGAAAGCTCCGCCACGCAGCCACCAGCAAGCACGCCAGCAAGCACGCCAGCACAGCCGCCCGCCACGCCGGTAAGCACGCCAGCAAGCACGCCAGCACAGCCGCCCGCCACGCCGGTAAGAGTCCCGACCCAGCTCCCCGCTGCACCTGCACAGCCCGAGCAGACGCCACAGATTGTGCTGCAACAGATTGTTGATGGCTTCGACCGACCGCTGCACATCACCCATGCCGGCGATGGCAGCGGTCGATTGTTCGTCGTTGAGAAAATCGGACGCATCAAGATTGTACGCGATGGACAGACGCTGCCAGAGCCATTTCTGGACATTACCGATCGGGTTGGTTCACGCGCAAACGAGCAAGGGTTGTTGAGCGTCGCTTTCCACCCCCGCTTTCGCGAGAATGGATGGCTCTTCGTCAACTACACCGACAATGATGGCAATACGGTGGTCTCCCGGTTCAGCGCCGCAGGCAACCGCGCCGACCCTTCGAGTGAGGAAGTGGTGCTGACCATCGACCAGCCATTCGCCAACCATAATGGCGGTCTAATCGTCTTCGGACCGGACAGCATGCTCTACATCGGAATGGGAGACGGCGGCAGCGCCGGTGACCCATTGGGCGCCGGGCAGGATCGCTGGGCGCTTCTGGGGAAGATACTGCGCATCAATGTCGAAACGCTTCCCTACACCATTCCTCCGGACAACCCCTGGGCTGACGGCAGCAACGGACGGCAGGAAGTCTGGATATATGGCGTGCGGAACCCATGGCGTTTCTCATTCGACCGCGCCACCGGCGATCTGTTCGTTGCCGATGTCGGACAGAACCGTTTGGAAGAGGTGCACATGCTGCCTGCCGGACGGAGCGCGGGCGCCAATCTGGGCTGGAATATCATGGAGGGTGACGAATGCTTCCGCCGCAACGACTGTGATCGCAGCGCGTTCGATCTCCCTATCGATGTCTACCCGCACAGCCTGGGATGTTCTGTCACAGGCGGGCACGTCTATCGTGGCACGGCATTCCCGGCCCTGCAGGGGGTTTATGTGTTCGGCGATTTCTGCAGCGGCCGCATCTGGGGTCTACGCTCGTCTTCCGGCGGATGGGAGCGCACCGAATTGCTGCAATCCAACCTCCAGATCGCCACATTTGGCGAAGACGAGGCAGGCGAATTGTATGTCGCCGGGTATAATAATGGCGTCCTGTACCGGATCGTTGTAGAATAGACCAGGATATCTTAAGCCAGTGATAATCTTCGAAGTCTGGCACACGACGGGTTCGAGGTTGATCCATGCCCCCTGTGACCGTTCAGGATGTCGTTCGCCTGGCGCTGCCCGAAGGCGTCGTTGTTGCAGCGGGCAGCGCCGGTCTGAGCCATCAGGTAAGTTGGGTTGCAACACCACGTGCAACGCCGCCGGTCTTCACCAATCTGCGCGGCGGCGAATTCGTGCTGGTGGCGACCAGTACACTGCGCGCGCTCGATGAGCGACTGACCCTTGCCAATCTGGCGGAGCGGCTGGCGCAGGTGCCGATAGCTGCGATTGCGGTGCAGGGCGATATTCCGGATCAGGCGCGCGCGACTGCCGAGACGTTGCGTCTGCCGCTTCTCCATCTTCCCGATGCCAGCGACATCCGGGAGGTCGAACGGGAAGTGCAGCGCTTGATCAGCGATTACGACGCGCAGATCGAGCGCCGCGCGGCGCAACTCGGGCATGTGTTGACGCAACGATCACTGGCGGGCGCAGGCGTCAATGGACTCTTGGAAACTCTTGCCGAGCGCACCGGGCGCAGTCTGGCATTCTACAGCCCGACGGGTGAAGTGCGCGCACTACGGGCGCGTGGTTCGGCGCGTGTAGCGTTGCAGACACTCCAGCCGCGCGGCACCGGAGCTGTGACCCATCTTGGGCAGCAGGTCTGGGTGCAGCAGATCGGGCAGATTGCCGCGGGCGACGCTGCCGGGCGCAACTTCGGCTATCTGGCGCTCTGCGGCGATACGCTCGATGACTGGGATCGCCTGGCGGCGCAACAGGGGGCATCGGCGCTGGCGCTGGAACTGGCGAAAGAACAGGCAGTGCTGGCTGCCGAAGAACGCCTGCGCGGCGATTTTGTCCAGGCGGTGCTGGTTGGCGCTACGGCAGACGACAAAACGCTGGTGCAGCGCGGACGCGAGCTGGGGTACGATTTGCGCCAGCCGCA
>JBEPYG010000373.1:0-4469 GCA_041641515.1 Roseiflexus sp. | reverse complement strand
ACGACTTCAGCGTCAACGATTTCGATGTGTTCATCGGTACCAGTGCCGGCGCACTGGTGGCTGCCTGCCTGGTCAACGGGCTGACACCCCGCGAGTTGATGCGCCATCTCGAGACGCCGCTCGACGGCATCGCGCCGCTCAATATGGGCGATCTGTTCACACTCAACGGGCGCGATATTCTCACGCAGGGGCTGTATCTGCCGAACGTGGCGCTGCGTGCGATTCAAGCGCTCATTTTTTCGCGCAAGCACCTGTCGTTGCTCGATCTGATCGAGGCATTCGCTCTGGCATTACCCGGAGGGCTGTACGATATTGGCTCGCTCGACCGTTACCTCAGCGCGGTGCTGTCGCATGATGGAAGGACCAACGATTTCCGCAACTTATCCCGCGAACTGGTGATCATTGCGACTGACCTGGATACCGGGGCGCGGGTGGTGTTCGGCGCTCCGCCCCATGACGATGTGCCCATTTCGCAGGCAGTCGCAGCGTCGTCGGCAATGCCGATGGTGTATCGCCCGGTGCGGATCGGTGACCGCGATTATGTGGATGGCGGGGTGCGCGGTAATGCCAGCCTCGACCTGGCGATCGAACGCGGCGCGCGCCTGATTGTGTGTGTCAATCCGCTGGTTCCCTACGACCTCGAAGAAGCGAATGACCATTCAATCCACATTCGCGATATGGGTGCGCCGGGTATCGTCAATCAGGTCTTTCGCACCCTGTTCCACTCGGCGTTGCACTATCACCTGAAGCAGATCCACCGTCGCCACCCCGATGTGGACATCATTCTGATCGAACCGGCGCGCGATGATGTGCGCATGTTCTCGGAGATGCCCATGCGCTACTCTAGCCGTACCGAGGTGGCGCGGCACGGGTTCGAGACGGTGGCTGCCTTCTTGAGTGAACGGTATGAGAGTTACCGCAATATCTTCGCTCGCCACGGCATCACCCTGCAGCGCCAGCACGCGGCTGAGCGATTGGCGACCGTCGCCCACAATGTCAATGTCCGTCCTGGTCCGCGCGATCTGCGCGACACCCTCGTTCGCCTCGAACGATTGCTTGAAGAGTTGAATCAGGGGTAGTTACTGCAGTTGGAGGTTCGCTCTCCGTTGGGCTGAAGCTCTCAGATCGCAGGGCGAAGCTCGCCGGCGCCGGCTCGCGGGGATGATGTCCTGAACGCCATATGCCTGTAGCTCGCAGAGCGAAGCGCGCCTTTGTGTTACAGTCCACGGAGGTGATCTTCGCACGCAGGAGCTGAGGCGTTTACGCCCACGAAAACGGATCATTTACGTCGCCCGCATCCGCATGCCCTATCTTCGACTGCCCTGCCTGTCGCCGCATTCTCACCGGTAACGTGCTACCGTCAACCGTCTCACCGGCAACGGCGTCGTACAACGACCGCTTCCACCGTCAGTCTTGCCGCGCTTCCAGCATTTTCTGCTGAAAGACGAGATAGCCAACTACCAGAATGATGGCGAATGCGAACCATTGAATGGCATATCCCAGGTGCGGTCCCTGCTCCGGTTCGGGAGGCGGAACTGGCTGCGGCAGGGTGAAGGGTGCATCAGGGAACGGTTGCACTTCGATAAACACCGGCAGCAGCGGGTAGGGTATCTGCTCCTGGATGCGCGTCACATCGACGCGAAACCAGGCATCGATGCGCGGTCGTTCGGAAGTCAGCGGCGGATCTTTCGGACCACCGGCAAATATCTCGGGCTGGCGGGCAATGCCGGTCACCAGAACCTCGCCAGAAGCAGGCGCGAATCTGCGCCGTGCATCCCGCGATGCGTCGGTCAGCGGAATCCAGCCGCGATCAACGAGCACTGCTTCGCTGCGTCCGCTCAACCGCAGCGGTGTAATCACGTGGTAGCCGGTAACGCCGTTGAGCGAACGATTGCGCAGCAACACCTCGTGCGTTGGATCGAACACGCCGCGGACGGTGACCGGGCGATAGTCGAGCGACTGCAAATCGCTGACTGTTTCCAGCGGAACGGGGGACTGAGCAAGTCCGGCGATGATCCGCGCATTCAGCGCTGCACGTTGAGCGTGGCGGTCGAGTTGCCACAATCCTAAGCTACAGAGAGCAACGGCGCCGCTCAAAACGAGCAGTGTGGCGATCAGGCGCTTTCCTGTCAGCAGATAGCGTACCATCTCACCAGCAAAAGCAGTAACTGTTCATGATCAGGGATTGGGGGGAAGCCCCCAAGATCAAGAACCGGCGGTAGGATGACGTTCGCAGGCGCCGTGAGACGCTGCCCCGCCGACGCAAACATACCATTTTTACGTGTGAACACTCACGAAAAGCAGTGCGCCTCTCCGGGATTTTGGTACAGCACGGGGCAACCCGTCGCCACGTCGTCCCACCTGCCGGAGAAGCGCCGCTCATCGCAGCATTATTCACCCACTCACCGGCTCAACCGGCTTCTTCACCTCGAGATCGAGCGTCTCGCGGCGAGTAAACGTCAGCTCGCCGGTTTGCGGATCGACATCGACCGTGATCGTATCGCCCGCTTTGAATGTTCCACGCAACAGACTGCGCGACAGCGGCGTTTCGATCATGCGTTGCACTGTGCGGCGCAGCGGGCGCGCACCATACGCCGGATTGTACCCCTCGCGCACCAGCAGTTTCTTCGCCTCCGGCGTCAGTTCAAGCGTCAATTCCTGCTCACGCAGTCGCTCATCGACCTCGCGCACCAGCAGATCGACAATCTGCAGCAACTCCTGCTCCGTCAGCGCGTGGAAGACGATAATCTCGTCAATGCGGTTGAGGAACTCGGGACGGAACGCCTGACGCAGCGCCTCGAACACCCGCTCACGCGCAGCTTCTTCAGCATTGCGGTCATGCGTGCGCACCAATCCCAGGCTCTGCTGTCGCACATGCTCAGTGCCGACATTCGAGGTCATAATGATAACCGTGTTGCGGAAATCGACCGTATGCCCCTGTGCGTCCGTCAGGCGTCCATCGTCAAGGAGTTGCAGCAGCGTGTTGAACACATCCGGATGCGCCTTTTCGATTTCATCGAACAAGACGACCTGGTAAGGACGGCGGCGAATGCTTTCGGTCAGCTGACCCGCCTCTTCATACCCCACATAGCCAGGCGGTGCGCCAATCAGACGTGATACTGTGTGGCGTTCCTGGAACTCCGACATGTCGACGCGGGTCATTGCGTCTTCGCTGTCGAAGAGGAATTCGGCGAGCGCCTTGGCGAGTTCCGTTTTGCCGACACCGGTAGGACCGACGAAAATGAAACTGCCGATCGGACGGCGCGGGTCTTTCAAGCCGCTGCGCGCGCGGCGGATTGCATCAGAGAGCGCCACAATCGCTTCGTGCTGTCCAATTACCCGTTCGTGCAGGCGCGCTTCCATATCGACGAGTTTCTCGCGCTCGGTTTCCAGCATGCGATTGACCGGAATGCCCGTCCAGTTCGAGACGATCGCGGCGACATCCTCCTCATCGACCACCTCATCGAGATTGGAACTCTTGAGCCACTCGCTGCGCGCCTTATCAAAGTCGGTTTCGAGTTGCAGATAGCGGGCGCGCAGGATTGCAGCGCGCTCGTAGTCGCGTCTCGCGCCAGCTTCTTCCTCCTCGCGACGCAGACGGTTGAGTTCGGCTTCCTGATCGCGCAACGCCTTCGGCATCGAATAGATGTCAATGCGTAGTTTGGCAGAAGCTTCATCGATCAGGTCGATCGCTTTGTCGGGCAGGAACCGATCCGTAATATACCGGCTCGACAGACGCGCTGCAGCGTTCAGCGCCTCATCGCTGATCGTCAACTGATGGTGCTCTTCGTAGCGCTTGCGCAGACCACGCAGCATCTCGACCGTCGTTTCGACATCCGGTTCTTCGACGAACACCGGGCTGAAGCGGCGTTCGAGCGCAGCGTCCTTCTCGACGTGCTTGCGATACTCATCGATCGTTGTGGCGCCGATCACCTGTATTTCGCCACGTGAGAGCGCTGGCTTGAGCATGTTCGACGCATCGATCGAACCAACGGCGGCGCCGGCGCCAACGACTGTATGCAGTTCATCGATGAACAGAATGATCTGCCCATCACTGCTGCGCACCTCGTCCATCACCGCTTTCAGGCGCTCCTCGAATTCGCCTCGGAACTTCGACCCGGCAACCATACCGGCCAGATCGAGCGCCAGCAAGCGGCGGTTTCTGAGCGGCAGCGGCACATCGCCGCTGGCGATCCGTTGCGCCAGCCCTTCGGCAATGGCAGTTTTGCCCACGCCAGTTTCACCGACGAGCACCGGGTTATTCTTGGTACGGCGGCAGAGAATGCGAATGACGCGCGTGATCTCCGCCTCGCGCCCAATCACCGGGTCGAGTTTCCCCTGCGTCGCCAGATCGGTCAGGTCGATCGAATATTTCGAGAGCGCCTCGTAGCGCGCCTCGGCGCTCGGATTGTCGGCGCGCTGGTGACCGCGAATATCCATCAGCGCCTGATAGATGCGCTCCTGATCGA
>JBEPYG010000372.1:0-4471 GCA_041641515.1 Roseiflexus sp. | reverse complement strand
GCGTGCGTTGGACGCGGTTGTGTGGGATGGTCATTGGAGTGGCGAACTGATCGTCGAGCGCCGCGATGGAACCAGGGCGGCGGTGCTGATCAGTGCGAGTCTCTGGCGCACTGCGCAGAAGGGTGCTGACTTCATCATTGGCATTGCCACCGATATCAGCAAACAAAAGCGCATCGAGGCGCGGCTACGTCGCCGTGTGGCAGTCCAGCGCCAGCGAACTGCCGATCTTCAACAGCATCTGAAGCAACAACTGACCGATGTACGCCTGGCAAACCGCATGTTGAGCAAAGAAATCGCCGAGCGCACCAGCGCTGAGCAGAAACTGCGGTTTCAGGCAATGCTGCTCGCTGCCGTCAGTCAGGCGGTGATCGCAACAAACCTTTCGAGCGACATTATCTACTGGAGCCGGTCGGCAGAGCGTATCTTCGGTTGGAGCGAGTCGGAAATGATCGGTCGTCATGTCTACGATCTGGTGGCGGAACCGCGCGATGATGCAATGATTGCGGATATGCGCGCAACGGTTGCTGCAGGTCGCACGTGGGAGGGTGAGTTTACCCTGATACGGCGTCATGGAACCACCTTTCCCGCGTTTGTGACAGTTGCGGCGATCTATGATGAGCAGCAGCAACGGAGTGGCGCGATCGGCATCATCAGCGATATGACCGAACGGGTGCGTGATCGTCAGGCGCTGGCCGACGCCAATGCGCGTCTGCAGGAAGTGAATGCCGATCTGCGACTGAGTCGCGATCTGTTGCACACGATTGTGGATAACCTCGATGATGCACTGGCGCTGATCGACAGTCACGGCATCGTTCAGGCGACCAATCGCCAGTTTGCCCGCCTTTTTGATATGCCGCCCGATGCGCTGCCTGGCAAACCGTGCAGTGAAGTCTGTCCTGCGATTGCGCCAATTCTGGCGCGCACCCTTTCCAGTGGACTCAAGGCATCGGGGCGGGTGCAGATGAACCGTGCATCAGGTGGACAGGCGATTCTCGATGTCTACAGTATTCCGCTGGGCAATGCGTCGCGACAGGTGGTGGTGCGCCTGGCGGATGTCACCGAGCATCTGCAACTCGAGGCGATTATGCGCCAGAATGAGCGCCTGGCGACGAGCAGCCGTCTGGCGGCGATCGTGGCCCACGAAATCAACACCCCCTTGCAATCGATTCAGAATTACCTGTACCTGCTGCGTTCGCATGGCTCCGAACAATCGGCGGAGTTTCTCGATCTGGTCAGCGACGAGATCTGTCGCGTGTCGGGGTTGTTGCGTCGTTTGCTCGATCTTCATCGTCCCGGCGATGGTGCGATTGAACTGATCGACTGCAATACAGTGATTGAGCGCGTACTTTTGTTGCTCGACAGCACCCTGGCAGGCAACGGCATCCGGGTGGAACAGCGCCTGACGACGCCCTTGCAGCGCGTGTCGGGGCAGCGCAATGCACTGACACAGGTCTTGCTCAACCTGCTGCTGAATGCTGTCGATGCTATGCCGTATGGCGGGGTTCTCTCCATCACAACGCGCAGCGCACACGAGACGGTTGACCGGAGGTCAACTCACTATGTGCAGATCATTGTTGAAGATACAGGACCGGGGATCACGCCCGATCTGCAAGAACGAATTTTTGACCCGTTCTTTACCACGAAGCCGCATGGTTCAGGATTGGGTCTGACTGTCAGCCGGCAGATTGTCGAGCAGCACGGTGGAACGTTAAGCGGGCAGAACGTTCCCGGCGGCGGTGCTGCGTTCATTATCACGCTCCCGGCGGCGAATGATGAATAAGCGCTTGAGTGTCGAGCGCTTATTGTTGCAGGCATACAATGCAGAAAGGCATTCGCAGTATTTGAAAGAGCAGGGTCATGACTGGCGGGCACGGTCGAGTTCTCCTTGTTGAGGACGATCACGCGGCGCTGATGTCGCTGCGTCGCATACTGGAAAGCGCTGGCTATCGCGTCACAGCTGTCGCTGATGGTGCAACCGCATGTCAGCATCTGGCAGAGGTTGGCAGCATATACGATGTGGTGCTCACCGATCTGCGCATGAGCGATGTCAATGGTCTGGATGTGCTGCGCGCCGCGCGACGACTGCCAGAGCCGCCGGAAGTCGTGTTATTGACCGGCTATGGCACCCTTGGAACTGCCATCGAAGCGTTGCGCGCCGGGGTATACGATTATCTGCTCAAACCCTGCAAGCCGGATGAACTGCTGTGCGCTATTGAAGGAGCTGTCCGGCGTCGTCATGAATCTGCGTTACAACTCACCGTTCTGCGCGAACGTCAGCGTAATGCTGGTGCAGAAGACGAGCGCGTTATCGTTGAGCAGATGCGTTATCTGCGGGTAGGTGAATTGTTGATCGACCGCTTCAATCGACGAGTACTGTTCAGGAGCCGGGTGATCCAGGTGACGCCAACCGAGTATGATTTGTTGTGCTGCCTGGCGGAGGCTCGTGGTCATGTGCTGACATTTCGTGAGATCGTGCAGCGCGCCTATCTCGATGCGCACGCCATTTCCGATGAAGAAGCGCAACAACTGCTCAAAACCCATATTCACAATCTGCGGCATAAAATCGATCCGGCATACATTATCAACGTTCGCGGCGTAGGGTATCGGCTGATCGATCCGCGCACGTTGCATCTCTGCCTGTAATCGTGAACGCATATGGAAGCATTCACACCTATCGTAACCCGCTGTTTTTGTGTCGGCGGGGCGGCGTCTCATGGCGCTTGCGAAATCCGTCGCGCCGCCGATTCTTGATCGCGGGGCTCTACCCTGACTCCCAATTGTAAAAAGTTACGCAAATATGACCGCTATGGTGTCGTGTTATACTGTCGTGAACTGGAAATCGTCACGATGCGTATCGAGCAACGCTCGTTCCTCACACGTGTTACTGGTATGAGAGGCGCCTGTGCCCCGTGTAATGCGTTCCGATGACTGGGATCGCCTGTTTGCGCCGAATGCCCCGAAACGCGGCGGTCCGTTGCGTGCATTGGTGAACCTTATCATCATTGCCCTGGCGCTTGGGGCGCTGGTTTGGGGCGGGTCCTGGCTTATCGGTGAGCGTCAGCAACAGGTGGAACGCCTGGCAGCAACCGCAACTGCGTATGCCGGGACGGTTGTGCCGCAGCTGACCAGCGTCGCCGCTGTGACGCAAACCGTCGAGGCGCAGGGAACTGCAACCCGGATCGCATTACGCACCGCAACCGCACAGACGGCGCTTAACCCAACCGGCACGCCCGAGCCGGGCATCGGAAGCGGCGAGGTCGTCAGAGGCGGCAATCTGCGCCGGGAACCGCGTGTTGCGCCCGAAACCGTCGTTGGTCTCATCTATCCAGGGGACAGGGTTACCTTTCTGGAGCGTCGCGTGGTTGGCGATCAGGTGTGGTTTCGGATTCGAGTCGATCAGATAGCATCCGATCGGGCAGGGGAAGGCGTTCCCGCCGGAACGGAAGGATGGGCATCAGCGATTTTGCTTTCGCCTCTTCCCTGATCGCCAGAGCAACCAGATGATATGTTCTTGATTGAGGAATGGAGCCTGCTCTTGTTCTCCAGCACCGCTTCAATGTTGCACAACAACGCTAGGAGACTCCGATCATGTCTACAACAAAGCCTGCCATCACCCTCGGTTGCGTGCTGAATGATGCCCGTTTTACCTTCTGGTCCATTTTGCGCCACGGCGTGCGTTCACGCGCTGCAGAGCACGGTATCACGGTCATTGATCAGGATGCACGGACGGTCGAAGCGCAGGTCGAGATGGTCTCGGATCTGCTGCGGCGGCAGGTCCACGCTCTGATTCTGGGACCGGTCCACGAGACGTCGGCATTTGCCCAGCATCTCGAACTGGCGCGGCTGGCGCGCGTGCCGGTCATCGAGGTCGATGGCGGTATTCGCGAAGGACACGTCAGTGCAACCGTTCGCTCCAATGAGCGCCAGGGATTGGAACGGATCGCGGAGTTACTGACGTCGCATTTGGGTCACCGTTTTCGCATCGCGCTGATCGCCGGTCCGAACAATCATCGTGCTGAGGTTCTGGTAGAGGTGCTGCGCGCGTGGCCGCACGTTCAGGTTGTGACTCAGGCGGTTGGCGACTGGACTCGCGAAAGCGGGCGTCGGTTCACAGAGGCATGGCTGCGTGACGGACAGCCGATTGATGCCATCTTCGCTGCAAACGATCCGATGGCGCTTGGCGCCATCGATGCACTGGAAGCGCAAGACCTGACAGGAAAGGTTGTTGTTGCCGGATTCGATGGACTGCCCGAAGCGTTGCGCGCCATCAAGAGCGGCCATATGCTGGCGACGGTCAACCAGGACTCGCTCCGTATCGGGCGTCAGGCGGTCGATACCGCGCTTCACGCGCTGCGAGGCCACCCGGTCGAGCGTCTGATACTGACGCCCGGCGAGTTGATCACCCGTGACAATGTGACCGACGCAGCGTTGAGCGCGCTCGACCTGCTGCCCGGCATCATGCGCGATTTTA
>JBEPYG010000371.1:0-4494 GCA_041641515.1 Roseiflexus sp. | reverse complement strand
CATCCCAACCTGAAACTGATTATGGCGCCGACGACCGTCGGTATTGCAGCTGCCGCCAAGGCGATGACCGACGAAGGGTTGTGCGACCGGGTGAAAGTGTCGGGTCTGGGACTACCCGCCGAAATGGCCAGTTACACCCTGAGCGGATGTGCCCCTCAGTTCGCCCTCTGGAGTTTCAAGGACCTTGGTTACCTAACCTACTATCTGACCTACGGATTGGCAACAGGACAGCTGAAGGGGGTCGAAGGGGAGCGCTTCAACGCCGGACGGATGGGCACATACACCATCGAGAAGGACCCCACCCGTCCCAAGGGGTTGCGCGTCCTTATGGGACCGTTCACCGTCTACACGGCTGAGAACATCAACAAATAACGAAGCAGATAGGCGGCAGGTCTGAAGAAGCACCTGCCGCCTGTCGCAAGAGGGAGGCGTGTATGAAACGAGTCGGATTTACCCTCAAAGTCAAACCGGAACTCATCGACGAATACAAAACGCACCACGCCAGCGTCTGGCCTGAGATGCTCGATGCCTTACGCCGGCACGGCTGGCGTAACTATAGCCTCTTTATGCGTAATGATGGCTTGCTCTTCGGTTACGTAGAAGTGCCGGAAAGCTTTGAGAAAGCACTGGCAGGCATGGCGACCGAAGAAGTCAATACCCGCTGGCAGACAATGATGGCGCCTTACTTTGAGAGTCTCAGCGGCGCCTATGCCGATCAGAGTATGGTGGTGCTGGAAGAAGTCTTTCATCTCGATTAAACTGTTGCGGAGGAAACGATGACATTCACTGCACCGGTCCCCATCCAGATCGAGACAGCCTACGCGGTTGCCCGTGAGCGTTACGCTGCTTTGGGTGTCGATACCGAAGCAGCAATGGCGACCCTGGCAACCGTTAGTCTCAGTCTGCACTGCTGGCAGGGTGATGACGTTGGCGGCTTCGAGAACCCCGGTGGTCCGCTGGAAGGCGGTATCGCTGCGACCGGCAACTATCCGGGTAAAGCTCGAAACGGCGACGAATTGCGGAGTGATCTTGACCTGGTGTACCGCCTTCTGCCAGGTCGCCACCGCCTGAACCTGCACGCAATCTATGCTGAGACCGGCGGGGCAAAGGTGCGCCGTGATGAGTTGCAACCCGAACACTTCGCTGCCTGGCTCGACTGGGCAAAACAAGGGGGGCACGGGCTCGACTTCAATCCGACTTGTTTCTCCCACCCACTGGCGGCTGACGGGATGACCCTCGCCCATCCCGATCCAGGCATCCGACGCTTCTGGATCGATCACTGTATTGCCTGCCGACGCATCGGTGCACATTTTGGGCAGGCGCTGGGAACGCCATGTATCACCAACATCTGGATCCCCGACGGAACCAAAGATAACCCTGTTGATCGTCTTGGTCCACGCATGCGCTTGCGCGAGTCGCTCGATACCATTCTCGCCGAGCCACTCGACCCAACGCATAACCGTGACGCCGTTGAAGCAAAACTCTTCGGCATCGGTTCTGAAAGTTACGTTGTTGGCTCGCATGAGTTCTACCTGGGGTACGCCATCAACCGGCCAGGGTTGATCCTCTGCCTGGATACCGGCCATTTCCACCCGACCGAACTAGTTTCCGACAAGATTTCGGCAGTTCTGCTCTATATTGACGAAATCCTCTTGCACGTTAGCCGTGGTGTGCGTTGGGATAGCGATCACGTCGTCACCCTCTCTGACGAAACTCAGGCTATCATGCACGAGATCGTTCGCGGCGGCTTCCTGCAACGTACCCACATTGGGCTTGATTTCTTCGATGCCAGCATTAACCGGGTGGCGGCATGGATCATCGGCGCTCGCAATACTCTTCGCGCCTTACTCATCGCGCTGCTCGAGCCAACCGAACGTCTGCGCGACCTAGAGCTGGCCGGTGACACGACAGCTCGCCTTGCTCTGCTCGAAGAATTGAAAGGCATGCCATGGGGCGCGGTCTGGGATATGTATTGCCACCGCCACGATGTGCCGGTGGGCGCCGGTTTTCTCAACGAGGTGCGACAGTATGAAACCGGAGTGCTCGCCGCACGCGCGCTGTGATACGCTATCGTTCGGCAATGATGCACCGACAGGTTTGGAGTTGCGCAGCGATCCGATCGCTGCGCCTCTATCGGATAAACCAGGTATACCCCGGCAGGTGGGTGATGGTCCTGAAGAATCCGTTTTCGCCAACGCCGGCAGTCCTGATTGGGGTGTAGCGCCGCTGTGCCCCGACGGAGGTCTGTTCGGCAGCGTGCGGACGGGCCAGGGAATCGCCAGGGACTGATGAGGGGTCCAGCGTATCCCCCGCCAGCTCGCGCCGACGGTCCTGGTTGGGGCGTAGCGCCGCTGTGCCCCGACGGAGGTCTGCTCGGCAGCGTGCGGGCGTGCCAGGGGCTCGCCGGGGGCTGATGGGGGTCCAGGGCATCATCCCCGCCAGCTCGCGCTGGCGGGTTTCGCTCTGCCAGCTCAGGGCATTAGCCCCGCGCCAGCAGGCGTATGCCGGATTGATGTCTGAAACAACTGCCATCACCATCAGACGCTCACACAGCGGCGGTGAAACCAACGACAGCATATCGGCTATTGGCTATTTGAGGAGCAGGAGAATGCTATGAGCGCCAATCCATCGCGCTTTCGTCATGTCTACTACGGCTGGGACAAAGCTCATGCCGCAACCCTCGACCCGGTCGCTCGCCTGGTCTATCGTTCCAACCTGTTGGGCAGCGATCAGCGTATCACCAATACCGGCGGCGGCAACACATCCGCGAAGATCATGGAGCGCGATCCGCTGACCGGCGATCCGGTCGAGGTGTTGTGGGTCAAAGGGTCGGGTGGCGACTTGCGCACGAGCACGCGGGCGAACTTTGCTTCGCTGGAACTGAAGAAACTCTACCAACTGCGCTCGTTCTATCTGCGTGATCCAGCGCACGGACCGAAAAGCGCCGCCGAAGATGCAATCGTTGATCTCTACCCGCACTGCACCTTCAACCTGAATCCGCGCGCTTCCTCGATCGATACGCCGCTCCATGCTTTCATTCCTTACCGTCACGTCGATCACATGCATCCAAATGCCGTTATTGCCATTGCCGCCGCGCGCAACGGCGAACGCCTGACACGCGCCATCTATGGCGATGACGTGATCTGGACGCCATGGCAGCGCCCCGGTTTCGATCTTGGGTTGACGCTCGAACGCATCTGCCGCGAGCATCCGCAGGCGAAAGGGGTCATCCTCGGCGGGCACGGTCTGATCAACTGGGCTGATGACGAATTGGAGTGCTACGAGCGTACCCTTGACCTGATCGAGCGAGCTGCCAGTTACATCGAAGAGCATGATCGCGGTGATGCGACGTTTGGTGGACCAAAGTACGAAGCGTTGCCGTTTGACCGACGCCGCGCAGCGCTGACCACGATCCTGCCGTGGCTGCGTGGTCAGATCAGCCGCCAGCGCCGGTTTATCGCCACGTTCCAGGATGATGACGCTACCCTGCGTTTCGTCAACAGCGTCGATGCGCCCCGGCTGGCAGAACTTGGAACCAGCTGCCCCGACCATTTTCTGCGCACCAAGATCAAGCCGCTCTACATCGACTGGAGTCCCCACGGCGAAACGCTCGACGACCTGAAACGCAAACTGTCCGATGGGCTGGAACAGTATCGCGCTGATTACAGCCGCTACTACGAAACATTCCGTCGGAGCGACTCGCCGCCGATGCGCGACCCCAATCCAACGGTCATTCTGATTCCTGGCCTGGGCATGATCGCCTGGGGCAAGGATAAGAGCGAGTCGCGGGTGACCGCCGAATTCTACACCGCCGCCATCGAAGTGATGCGCGGGGCGGAGGCGATTGACGAGTACGTTGCACTACCGCTGCAAGAGGCATTCGACATCGAATACTGGCAACTCGAAGAGGCGAAACTGCGCCGGATGCCGCCGGAAAAAGAACTGGCGCGGCAGGTGATCGCGGTCATCGGCAGCGGAAGTGGTATTGGGAAGGAGGTGGCGCTGCGTCTGGCAAACGAAGGCGCCCACGTGGTCTGCGTCGATAAAGACGCAACAGCGGCAGGCGCAACCGCACAGGCGATCATCGATCGGCACGGCATGGGCATCGGTGTGGCGGGCAGCGATATGTCCGCCTGCGGACCAGCCGTCAGCCTGTCCGCCGACATCACGGATCGCGCCAGTGTGCGTCAGATGTTGCAGAACCTGATCCTTGCCTACGGTGGGCTCGACGCTGTTGCGGTCACAGCTGGCATCTTCGTGGCGCCCGATGTGGAAGGGCGCATTCGTGACGATCAATGGGCGCTCACCTTTGCTATCAACGTCACCGGGCAGTACATCGTCGCCGATGAATCTGCGGCGATCTGGCGCGCGCAGGGGTTGCCCGCCAGCCTGGTCCTGACAACCTCGGTCAATGCAGTCGTCGCCAAGAAGGGCTCGCTGGCATACGATACCAGCAAAGCTGCAGCTAACCACCTCGTCCGCGAACTGGCGATC
>JBEPYG010000370.1:0-4495 GCA_041641515.1 Roseiflexus sp. | reverse complement strand
CGGCGCCGACGATTCCGCCAACCGCAGCACCGACGACTGCACCCACCGAGGCGCCAACGACTGCGCCGCCAACAGCGACGCCTTCGCCTTGAAGCGTCGTCGTTGGTGATGTGGGTCTTTTGAGCATTGTTCGGTTCGCATACATGATCTTCTGGTTGTTACAAATCCCTTACAAAACCCCCTTCCCGTGCATCCTATGCACTTGCTACACTGCCAGTGCAGGATCTGACAATCAATACCGCGCTGATCTCGCAATGTCGATGAGCAGTGCGTGGGAGACCTGGAGCACAGTATGGCGGTTCTTGAAAAACTTGGCACGATCGACAAGGCGCGTCTAATTGCCGACTATCAACTGCTTCACCAGACCAATCCCATCACCCGGCTGGCACGCCATTACCGTGACCGTCTGCTCAAGGAGTCGAACCTCGATCAACTGGTCACCCTGCCTCCAGCTGCGTTGCGTTCACGCATCGATGCGCTGGTCAATGGGATGATCCTCGAAGAGGGTCGGGTCATTTCAGGGCGTGATCGCGCTGAGGTTATCAACATCATTCTCGATGAAACTGTGGGTCTAGGTCCGCTTGAAGCGCTTATGCGCGATCCGAGTGTCACCGAAATTATGGTGAACTGGGTGAAATCTGGTGATGATACCGAAGGATTTGCACGCGTCTATGTCGAGCGTAGCGGGGCGATTCAAGCGGTGCCGGAGATATGGTTCGAGAACCGTGATCACATTCTGCACATCATCGATCGGATTGTAGCGCCGCTGGGACGGCGCATCGACGAAAGCGTGCCCATGGTTGATGCACGCCTTCTCGATGGTAGCCGTGTCAATGCAGTCATCAACCCGCTTGCGGTCGATGGTCCGCTGTTGACCATTCGCCGTTTCCGGCGCGACCCGTTCACTATCGACGATCTGATCGCACTCGAGACTCTCACGCCCGAAATGGCTGAGTTTCTCAAACACTGCATCATTGCACGGCGCAACATCCTGGTGAGTGGCGGCACGGGAAGCGGAAAGACGACGCTACTGAATGTGTTGGCTTCCTTCATTCCGTCGCGCGAACGCATCGTAACAATCGAGGATGCTGCCGAACTGCGGTTTCATCGCACCCATCCACACGTGGCACGACTGGAGGCGCGTCCACCGAATGTCGAAGGCGCTGGCGAAGTCACGATTCGTCAACTGGTGCGCAATGCGCTGCGTATGCGCCCAGATCGGATCATCGTCGGCGAGGTGCGTGGTGCTGAGGCGCTCGACATGCTCCAGGCGATGAATACGGGGCACGAAGGCTCGATGACGACGGTGCACGCCAACTCGCCGCGTGATGCGTTCAGTCGTCTGGAAACGATGGTTATGTGGGCTGAAGGCGCCAGAGAACTGCCGCTCAGTGCCATTCGGGAACAACTCGTCGGCGCGCTCGATATCGTCATTCAACAGGCGCGTCTGCCCGATGGACGCCGTAAGGTGATCAGCATTTCCGAGGTTCAGGGTATACGTCACGGTGAAGTCGAACTGCGCGACATTTTTGTGTTTCACAGTAGTGTCGATGACCAGGGGCATGTTCTTGGCGAGTTTACGGCAACTGGCGCTCTGCCGCGGTGCCTGCGCAAGATTGAACCGGCACGTGGTGCGCTCGACCATCTGTTCAAGTCGAATTATCTGCGTGATACGCTCGGAGCGGAGATTCTGCAGAATCCGGATATTACCGAAATCATGGTCAATGGTCCGTACGATGTCTGGATCGAAGAGCGCGGCAAAATGCGCCCGGCGCCGGAGATCCGCTTTCGCGACCAGTACCATCTGCTGAATGTCATCAACACCATCATCGCTCCGCTTAACCGTCGTCTTGATGAGTTGAACCCGATGGTCGATGCACGTCTGCCGGATGATGAGCGCTTCCCGGGTGGCGGGCGCATTAATGCTGTTCTCGACCCGATTTCGTTGGTTGGTCCGGTATTGACCATCCGGCGTTTTAGCTATACGCCGTTTACGCTCGACCGGCTGGTGGCGCTTGGCAGCATGTCGCCACAGATGGCGGCATTTTTGCGCGCATGCGTACGCGCTAGGCGCAATATGCTGATCTCCGGTGGTACTGGTAGCGGTAAAACCACGCTGCTGGGTGCGATTGCGAAAGAGATCGATCTGAAGCGTGAACGCATTATTACCATCGAAGATGCGGCGGAACTGCGCATTGGCGCACCAGGGGACCACGTGCTCGGTCTTGAGACTCGTCCACCCGACCGGTTTGGCGAGGGCGAGGTGACGATCCGGCAGCTGGTGCGCAATGCGCTGCGTATGCGTCCCGACCGGATTATTGTCGGCGAGGTGCGCGGCGCCGAGGCGCTCGATATGCTGCAGGCGATGAATACAGGGCACGAAGGTTCGCTTACCACGCTGCACGCCAACTCGCCTCGAGAAGCGTTCAGTCGGTTAGAGACAATGGTCCTCTGGGCACACGAAGCCGAGGCGCTTTCACTCTCTGCCATCCGGCGTCAGTTGTGCACGCTCAACATTGTCGTCCAGCAGGCGCGCCTTGCCGACGGCAGTCGCAAAGTCGTCGCGATTGCCGAAGTAGTGGGTCTTGATGAGCGGGATCAGGTGCATGTTGAAGAGATCTTTCGGTTTGACCAGCACGGCATCGATCCCGATGGCAGGGTTGTGGGTGAGCACCTTGCAACTGGCTATGTGCCGAAGACATTGAAGACCTTGCAGGCATATGGTATCACGCTGGAGGAAGAGGCATGGCACAGCCGATCATAACCATCGTGACCACACGCCCGGCGTTTGCGATCCAGAAGACGGCAATGTGGATGCTGTGTGGTGCATTGCTTATCGCAACCCTGATCCTGCCGGTGTCTCCGGCAACGGCGCAGCAGAGCGGGCAGGCGCTCGACGCCAGCAACAGCGATGTGGTGCTGATCATCGATAATTCCGGCAGCATGAAGCAGAACGATCCGCAAAACCTGCGCTTTGCCGCTGCCAAACTGTTTATCGACCTGTCGGACCCGCGTGACAAGATAGGGATTGTCGTGCTGTCGGATCGTTCACACACCCGCTCACTGACGAAGAAGTTGGTCCGCATCGGCAGCCGGGAGGAGATTGATGAACTCAAGGGCTTAATTGACGCGATACGCAACGAACCGCGGGGACAGGAAACGCATATGGGGACGGCGCTTGAACTGGCGTATGACCTGCTCGACGCAACACCGGGATCGAACCGGGGCGCCAACCAGCGTCAGTTTGTCGTACTCCTTAGCGACGGGTTGCCGACCGGCGTCGGGCAACGTGATCGCGTTGATCGAGCGGTGCAGCGATTCCGCGAGCGACGGTACTGGAAGATATTCTCCATCGCACTTGGTAGCGATGCTGATCCAGCGTATCTGGACGAGAAGGTGGCGTCTCCCTCTGGCGGGCAGGTGGTTGTTGCCCACTATGCTGGTGAATTGCTCGACCGATACCTTGAAGTATACGCGCGCGCCGGTGATGATCGGTACATCGATTACGTGACGGTACAGCCGAACATGCTCGCACCACTGATCGATGTGCGCCCAGACCACCAGCCAACCCAGATCAGCGTGGTTCTGGTGCGCAACAACAGCGACACTAGTATCAGCAGCTTGCTGGCGCCAGAAGAGGCGGATCTGGTGAAGCCATACTACCAGAACAGCGTGCGACGCGGAGCCGAGCCGGAATATGAACTATACACGGCGATGTCTACCTCCGAGGTATCACTGGTTGGGCGCTGGATGATCACTGTTGATCGTTCCGATGCATTGCCAACCACGGTTGCCGTGCTGAGTCGTTCGCGGCTGCGCATACGGATGCCATCTCCGGCGCCGCTGCGCGACAACGAAGATACCAGCCTGCGCTACCATCCGGTTGGGCGACCGCTGCTGTTAGTGGTTGGGGCGCAGGTCGCCGAACGCAACCGTGACCAGAATGTCGCTAGCTCCTACGTATACCGCTGGGTGGCAGGCCTGACGCCGGCAGCGCAGACGCTTGAGCCATTCCAGAGCCAGCCAGTCGTCCTTGTTGATGATGGACGCGCTGCTGACCAGCGTGCGAACGATGGACGCTACAGCGGCGTGCTGCCGCCTTTCTCGGCTGAGGGGGATTACACATTGCGCCTGGAACTGCCTGTCGCGCATCCCAATCCCGTCCATGTACGCAAAGACTATATCGTGCGTGTGGTTGCGCTGCCAACCATGACGCTGACCCTGCCGCCAGCTGCAATGACTCTGCCGATCAATACGCCATTGACTGCCTGGATCGAACTGCCTAGTCGTGCGGATTTCGAGATTCTGAAGGTGATATTTCCAACAGCATTCGTGCAGCGTCCCGACGGGGTGCTCGACGAGCTGGTGATCGAACCGCTTGATCGTGGGCGCTTTCGCTTCCAATACACACCGGTCTTCGAGGGACAGTACCGCATCAACATTGCGGCGGAGGTACAGGGGCGAGGTGTCATGGGTGATATCCGATATATCGACT
>JBEPYG010000369.1:0-4498 GCA_041641515.1 Roseiflexus sp. | reverse complement strand
GCTCGATTACCAGCAGCGACATTGCCGAGAAGATCAGCGCAATGCTTGGCGAGGAATTCGATCGCCGCAAGGTGCAACTCGATGAGCCAATCAAGCGTATCGGCATCTATCCGGTCACGATCCGCCTGATGGCAGGTGTCGAACCGGTGGTCAACGTCGTCGTCGAGGGTGAAGAAGGGTCCATCCAGCTACCCTCCGATCCAGAGACCGTCTGACCTTCTGCGACATTCGATAGCACGTTCCGCATGGAAAATGTGCCACGGCATTGCGCCCTGGCACATTTCGCTTCTCAAGGCGCATGTGGACAGGCATGGGATAATCTGTCGAAAACTGGAGCATAACCTGTGCCCAACCCTCATGTGCATTGCCGGACTCAGGCGATGGTTGCGCGCGCTCCAGGGCGCCATTCGACATTGGGAACGCTATGACTGCACTGCCCGATCTGCCGCATAGCATCGATGCCGAGAAAGCTACCCTCGGATCGATCCTACTCAACCGGGATGCCATTATCGCGATTGCACCCTGGTTGCAGGCGGATTATTTTTACCTGCAACGGCACGCGCAGATCTACGAGGCGATGCTGGCATGCTACAATGCCCGCATTCCCCCCGATACCCGCACCGTCGCCGAGGAACTGCGCCGGCGCAACCAGATCGAAGCCGTCGGCGGCGTGCTCTATCTCGCCGAACTGGTCGATAGCGTCCCAACCTCATACCACGTCGAATACTACGCCCGCATCGTCGAACGCACCGCGCTGCTTCGCCGCCTGATCACCGCTGGCGGCAAGATTGCCGCGCTGGGGTACGAGGAGCACCGCGATATCGAAGATACGCTTGACCTCGCCGAACAGACTCTCTTTGAGGTCTCGCAGCGACGCGCTAACCAGGATTTTGTCCACATCGGACAGGTCATCGATGCGTACTATGAGCAGATCAACTATCTCCAGGAACATCGCGGAGAGGTCGTCGGTCTGCCAACCGGGTTCCGTGACCTCGATCTCATAACCGGCGGGCTACAGCGCAGCGACCTGATTATTCTCGCGGCACGCCCAGGCGTCGGCAAAACCAGCCTGGTGATGAGCATCGCCCACAACGTCGCTATGCAATACCAGGGAACGGTCGGTGTGTTCAGCTTGGAAATGAGCCGTGAGCAATTGGTGCAGCGTCTGCTCTCGATGGAAACGACCATCGACACGCACCGTCTGCGCCTGGGGCAACTCCGCGAGGAAGAGATGGAGCGCGTGATCAGCGCAATGGGACGCCTGGCTGCCGCGCCCATCTATATCGAAGACACGGCAGGGCTGAGCATCATGGATGTGCGCAGCCGAGCACGTCGTCTTCAGGCGCGCGCAGGGGTAGACCTGATCATCATCGACTACCTGCAATTGATGCAGGGACGCCGCACCGACAATCGCGTGCAGGAAGTGAGCGAGATTTCACGCGGGTTGAAGGCGCTGGCGCGCGAACTCAACGTGCCGGTCATTGCACTGTCGCAACTGTCGCGCGCTGTCGAAGGGCGCACCAGCCACGTGCCTATGCTGAGCGACCTGCGCGAGTCGGGGTCGATCGAGCAGGACGCCGACATCGTGATGTTCATCTATCGCGAGGAATTGTACGATCCAAACACCGATAAAAAGGGCATCGCCGAGATTCACATCGCCAAACATCGCAACGGCCCGGTTGGCGTGGTACCCATGCGTTTTGAGCCGTCGACGACGCGATTCATGGATCTGACCTATCGCACGCCGGAAGGGTATTAGCACGACAACAGATTTTTGTGTACTACACAGGTACGTGGTCAGACGCATCGTATTCATAGCGTTTTTGCGTCGGCGGGGCGACGTCCCAATTTTAGATTGGAGAGTCGTGCACAGTGTTCTGGTGCGCTTTGACGTGATGCTGCGCACAGCGTGTGTACGTAAAACTGGCATGCGGGCTCTACAAGCGTGGTCTTTGTGGACTTCGCGCCTTTGTGGTGTGATTATCAGGTGACGTCTTGTTATCGTTTCAGGATCGATAACCTGTGCATAACGGCAAAGGTGCACAGGGGAGAACCCCATCGGGGCACGGCGGCACGTAACCCCTGGCGCACCCGTTGAACCTGGCACGCCCGCGCTTGCCAGGAACCCCGTCGGGGCACGGCGCTGCCGTGCCCCAACAGAGCAACACTCGCCGGTGCGGACGAGAACAGATGATGCAAGCAACCACCTGCCAGGGGGATGTCGGATTGATTGGTTCATCTTCATTACGCAAGACGCCTGCGTTCTTGCGAGAAGCATGAACCGTTACCCGTATTGTATAATGGGCATAGAACATGCATGTTCTACGCCGATCTGACGCACTCTCTTCGTTATTACAGGAGCGAACAGGCGGATGGCATTCACCGGCTTCACAACAGACGCACTGGTAGGACTGCCGAGTGAATTCTTCACCGAGGTGTTGCCACAGATCACGCTTCCCAGCGAACTCAAAGTAACATTGCACGTTTTTTATCGATTGAGCCGGCAGCGTGGACCTGCGCCACGGCGGATCAGCTGGGACGAACTGGCGGCGGATCGGACGCTGCGACGCGGATTGCGCACCATCACGCGACTGCGCCCACCCGAAGAATTGCTCGCCGAAGGGCTCGACGCCGCCGTGCGCCGCACGACGCTCCTCCACGTCGCCCTGCCTGACGGTGCGCGCAGTATCAACTGGTACGTCGTGAATACCGCTGCCAACCGTGTATGGATCGAACAGATCGGGCAGGCGAGCGCAGCGCTCGCCCCCAACCCGCCGCTCCCCGATGATCGCCCGTCGCTGATCACACTGTACGAGCAGAATATCGGACTGGTGACCCCGATGCTGCTCGATGACCTGCGCGAGGCGGAAGAGCGCTATCCGGCGCACTGGATCGAGGATGCCATGCGAGAAGCGGTGCGCGCCAATGCCCGCTCCTGGCGCTACGTCAAGAAGATACTTGAGAGGTGGGCGACCCATGGACGAAACGATGCGCAAGATCGAGCCGACCGACCTATCGATGTCGAGAAGTACGTCAGCGGCGCCTACGGCGACCTCTTCCGCCGCGGCAGCGACGTCTCCGACCTCCAGTAGCACCCTCTGCCCACACTGCGGCGGCTCAGGGTTCTACAAAAAGGCAGTGCCCTTTGGGCATCCCGACTTTGCCAGACTCTTCCCGTGCACCTGTAAACTGGCGGAGCAGGAGCAGCGCGAAGCGGCGCGCCTGCTGGAAATCAGCAACCTGGCAGCGTTCCTCGATAAGACCTTCGAGACCTTCAACCCGAACGTCCCTGGGGTGCGCCGTGCCTATTTGCGCGCCCTCGAATATGCCCGTCAGCCACGCGGCTGGCTCATTCTCTTCGGCAACTATGGATGCGGCAAAACCCACCTGGCAGCTGCCATCGCCAATCAGTTGATCCAAAACCACTATCGTGTGCTCTTTGCCGTCGTGCCCGACCTGCTCGACCACCTGCGCTCGACGTTCGGTCCATCGAGCGAGATCGAGTACGATCAGCGCTTTGAGGATATTCGTGAAGCGGATGTGCTTATCCTCGACGATCTGGGCACGGAAAACACAACCAGCTGGGCGCGCGAAAAACTCTTTCAGATCATCAATCATCGGTACAACTTTGCATTGCCGACAGTCATCACCAGCAATCGCAAACCAGAAGAGATCGACCCGCGCATCTTTTCGCGCATGTCCGACCGCGCACTCTGCGAAGAACACATTATCATCGACGCCGCCGACTATCGCAGGTTGCCGATTGCGCAACGCTACCCGATTGCCAGTGCGCAACGCCGCCTGAAATAGTCCTGGTCGTCCATTCGACCATTCCCCGATAACGCCGTTTTGTGCTATCATACCTTTTGATGTGTGCGCAATCCGTTGTGCACCCATCGCATCAACGTTCCCTTGTGGGAGCGTCCATGCCAGTGTGCCGTATCAGGGGTCATCCATGCCAGGCAACCGTGCATTGTTCGACCGTGCAATGGAGCAAAGCCGCGAAGCAGCGCGGCTCATGAACTGGGACGAGGCGCTGAAACAGGCAGCTCGCGCACTTCAAGAATTCCCGCAGGACCTGGACGCGCGCTCTGCGGTCGCTGTCGCGTTCTTCAACACTGCAAAGTATGCACAGGCGCTTCAGATTTTCGATGAACTGCGCCGCATCGATGCCAGTAATCCGTTCTATCTGGAATATCTGGCGCGCACCCACGAGCATCTTGGCAATGTGAAGGCAGCAACCGACGCCTACGTACAACTCGCCGATCTGCAGATGAACCGCAAACTAGCTGCACGCGCGATCGATGCGCTGAACGAAGCGTTACGTCTGCAGCCCGACGCCGATGATCAGCGGAAGCGGCTGGCGCAGTTACTCGCCGATCATGGCGCCACAGCCGATGCAGCAAAGCATTATCTCGAACTGGCACGACGTTGCCAGGCGCGCGGGCAACTCGATCAGGCGGCGGATCTGGCGGAAACAGCGCTGCGTTGCGAACCA
>JBEPYG010000368.1:0-4519 GCA_041641515.1 Roseiflexus sp. | reverse complement strand
CGTCGCCGCCGACATCGGCAGGAACCTGCGGGTCGATCCGCACCTTCACCCGGTCGATGTCAGCCACGCCGTTGCCGTAGAACTGGAGCGCATAGCCGCTACTTGCCGGTTCTGCCGACAAGACTGGTGCAGCGGGGTTCCCAGCGTAACAGACGATGCCGATCAGCGCAGTGAGGAATGACGTAAGCCAAAAACGAGCGTTGCGCATCTCAACCCCTTTCGCGGTGATCAAAGACGGATTGATTGTACGATTGAGGCATTACCAGCGGATGAAGGAACAATGGAGAAAGATGATCCCGCTATCATCTCGCAACAGCAGACCCTGAGCGGCGCCCTCAGCGGCGACGCCGCACATACGCCACCAGGAGCCCGATGCCTGCCAGCACCACTCCCAGCACGACGATACCAGGGAACCAGAAGGACGAACCAGCAGACGCAGCAGATGGAGAGGGAACAGAGCCGGCAGTGACCGGCGTTTGCGAAGGTGCAGCAGTGACGACCGGTATGGCGGATGGCGCCACTGCAACTGGTGAAGCAATCTCATCGGGGACAGGCGTGTCAGTTTCCATTACGACGCTCTGTGGCGATAGCTGCACGGCCGGCGTCGGTATCGACGTTGGCTCGACCGAACCTTTCCAGGGTGTATCGACCGACCATTCGGGACCGGCAGGCGAACCGCCAATACGCAGCATCCCGTGACTCGGTCCACCCGGCGCGTCCGCTGTATCGTAGACCATCGTGCCCGAACCTTCGTCGAAATGGTAGAGCGCAACAGTATTGACATCGGAGATGAACGGTGCAACCGGCGGCTCAAACGGATTGCGATAGCGCACGATACGCGAGATACGCACCTCATCGATCCACCCGCGAAACGACGGGTATTCGGGACCTGCATCGTGTTTTTCGGCGCCGATGACCAGGAATGGATCGGCAGGGTACTGTGTCGTTCGTCCGTCGCGGTAACTGACATCACCGGTGGGACCGCTTCCCTGCGCATCGAGCTGGCCATTGACAAAGATAGCCAGCGCACCGTCGGCAGCGGAGCGTGTGACGGCGATATGATGCCAGCGGCCATCGGCAACATCAGCGCTACCGCAGAGCGTCGCTCCCTCCGCGCCATTGTTGACCCCAAACGTCACCCGCCCATCCGCCAGAGAAATGCCATAGTCGCCATAATCGCCGGCGAAGTAGACATCGCGGTCAATCACAACATTGCCATAGATCCAGTTATCTTCGCTGGGGAAACAGGAGGGCGCAGCATTTTCGCCGGGAAGCGCTTTGAGCCAGAACTCGATCGTGAAATCACCAGCGACATCCACCGGTCGCGGTGGAGCATCGAGCGGAATGATCACACGATCGACGCCATCGCGCCCTGTACCGTAGAAGCGCAACGAGAAATCGCCCTGCGCCCTGCCAGGGGACGCCGGAATCAGCACCAGCAGCAACGCCAGAATAAGCAGCGACAAACGAAACAGCATCAACCGGTACATCCAGAGTATGAACATTGTCCAGAATTGGGGATACCTACGACTTCTCCGGCGAAACCAGGACTCAGACATCCCAATAGTGTGAACAGTTCCATTCAACGTGCAGATTCACCGCTCACATCGCGCACCGCCTGCCGCCAGACATCATCGAGCGGACCCGGCGTGTACGGCAGGTAACTGCCAACCCGGTCGAGGACGCCATCGTAGCGCTCGCGCAGCGCCTTGCCGATCCGATCCAGCGGCGCGGTGACGGCGAAGACGTCGAGCATCTCATCGGTAATCAGCGTCCCCATGTCCGACCAGCGCCGCGCAGCTGCCAGGCGCGAGAGCTGCTCACCAACATCTTCCCAGCCGTGACAGGCGAGAACGACGCGATAGGTGGGAGTCGAGGCATAGAACGCGATCTGTTCTCGCACAAACGCGCGAGCGCCTTCCATACTCGCCTCATCGGGACCAGTGATGAGAAAGACGCTGCTCGTCAGGCTCACCTGCGCCGGATCGCGCCCTGCCTTTGCCGCACCGGCAGCCACATGAGGACGGACAATCTCGTTGATGTATGTGACGCTGTGGAATGGATGGACGTGGAAGCCGTCGCACAACTCGCCGGCCAGACGCGCCAGCCCTTCATTGACGCCAGCGATGTAGATGGGAATGTGCGGATCGGCAATCGGACCGGGGTTGAAGAACGGCGACATGAGGGTATGGTTGTAGAACTGTCCCCGGTAATCGAGTTTACCGCCGGTTTGAAAGGCGTGCCAGATCGCACGCAGCGCCTGAATGTACTCGCGCAGTTTGGGAACCGGCGGATCCCATGTCATACCGAAGCGCCGTTCGATGTGCGCCTTCACCTGCGTCCCTAACCCCAGGATAAAGCGTCCCCCAGAGAACGCCTGCAAATCCCAGGCGATCTGCGCCGTCACCATCGGACTGCGCGCAAATGCAATCGCCACAGCGGTGCCTAACTGGATTTCGGCGGTATGGTCAGCTGCCAGCGTCAGCGGCAGAAAGGGATTATGCTGGGTTTCCGGCGTCCAGAGACCGGCAAACCCCACAGCTTCAGCGGCGCGCGCAATCCTGCCGGCTTCGTTGAGGCGGCGCGCATCGACAACCAGTGTCGCATCGAGTTTCATAGGACACCTTTCGTACTGGGGATGGCACCGCCGAGGCGCTCATCGATGCGCGTCGCTGCATCGAGCGCGCGCCCGAGCGCCTTGAACAACGCCTCGACCTTGTGATGGTCATTGTAACCGTACAGAACGCGCGCGTGCAGGTTCATGCGCCCGTGGACAGCGATGCTCTCGAACAGATGGGCGATCAGATCGGTACCGAGCTGACCGACGCGCGGCGTCGCGAATGCAGCTTCACATACACAATACGGACGTCCACTCAGGTCGACGGCAACGAACCCGAGCGCCTCATCCATCGGAACATACGCATGCGCCGTGCGCACCAGACCGCGTCGCTCGCCAAGCGCCCGGTCGAACGCCTGACCAAGACAAATGCAGACATCCTCCGCCGTATGGTGTTCATCGACGTGGAGATCGCCAGCAGCGCGCACCGTCAGATCGAACAGACCGTGGCGCGCAAACAGATGAAGCATATGATCGAGGAACCCGATGCCGGTTGCAATCTCGGCGCTGCCCGAACCATCGACGTTCAGGGTCAGCGCCACGCTGGTTTCACCGGTCTGTCGTTCGATTGTCGCCTTGCGCGTCATTACTTCGGTCCTCCGCCGAGCAAGCGTAAGGCTTCGAGGAGCTGGGGGTCATCATCTTCGCTGTAGCGCGTCCAGTCGACTTCGAGCACCACATCAGGAATGACACCGCGACCTTCAAGGTCTGCACCATCACGCAGGCGGAACCCTTCCTGCGCCAGCCAGAGGCGTGAACCATCGCGCAGCGCATGGGCATAGATCGTTTCAGTGTTTCCTGCCGAGCGCACACCGACGACGATGGCGCCCGCTTCCGCCTGTAACACTGCTGCCAGCACCTCGGCGTAGGACGCCGTTTCTTCATCGATCAGCACGACCAGACCGGCGCTGAGATTGCGCATATCCGGTCCGGCGGGCAAATTGACGATCAGCGGACGCACATAGTCACGTCCGAAGAAGACGCCGACCTGCCCACGCACAAAATGACTCAGCACCCCCGACAACACCTCACCCCAGCCACCGCGGTTCGAGCGCAGATCGATAATCAGACCGCGCAACGGACCGCTTGCCACCAGATCGGTGAGAGCGCCGCTCACCTGTTCCCCCATATCGTGGACCCAGAGCGTTGGGATGGAGACATACCCAATATCGCCAGGGAATCGGCGGTAGTATGGCAAGACACTGGCGCGCACCTCCTGACGGGTGAGCAGCACATCGCGCAATTTTGCGCCAGGTCGCGCAATCGTCAGGCGCACCGATGTACCGATATCACCCTGCAGATCGCCATCGGATGGTGTATAGGGGCGACCATTCACCGCCACAATCCGGTCGCGCGGGCGAATATCGGCACGCGCTGCGGGGCTTTCCGGGAAGACCTGTTGAACAAAGCCACCATCCGGCTTGGGCTGAACGACCACCCCAATGCCGACACGTATCTCGCGGCCACTGGCGACGGCGTCTTCCGTCTCGACAGCGGCAGGCGGGACGAAGCGGGAATGGTTATCGTTCAGTTGCGCGACCAGGTCAATCATTGCCGTATAGAACTCATCGCGCGATTGCGCCCGCATAATCCGTGTGCGATATTCGGGATACAGCCCTTCCCAATCAATGCCGCCAAAATCGGCATAGAGATACTTCTCGTTGACAATGCGCCAGACTTCATCGAACATCTGGAGTCGTTCATTGAGGGGAAGAACATCCGGTGTCGGAGCGTGCGTTGGCGTTGGCGTCGGGACGGACGTTGGAGAAGGAAGCAGGATTGCCGTAGCGGGTGCAGCAGTCGGCGCGTCCAGCGTCGCAATCCCGGTAGTCCAGGAAGAGGTGGTATCTGTCGCCGCAGATGTGGCGGTCACCGCCGGCGCTGATGCAATGCCGCATCCGG
>JBEPYG010000367.1:0-4591 GCA_041641515.1 Roseiflexus sp. | reverse complement strand
CTCGCCGACCTTCGCCACCTCCAACCCAACGCCGAACCACGGCGTCGTGCTAGTGCGCAGACGGTACGCATTGAACCCGACATTGTTCCCGACCCGACCAGCAGCAGTGCGCCCGAAACCAAGATGCACCGTCACCGCATCATCGGCATGCCCCGGCTGGACCCAGACCGGCGCGTCCACCGAACGTCCCTGGTAGGTCAGCCGTACCACATCGCCATTCTTGAGACCCAGCGCGTTTGCGGTGCGCGTGCTCATCATAGCGACATTATCCCACGTGAGTTTGGTGTACGGCTTGGGCGTCTCCTGCAACCAGGCATTGTTTGCGAGTGAGCCATCCCACACCGAGGGATCTGGTCGGAACACAATCTCAAGTCCTTGAGCAGGCGCCGGAGGAGGCGTGCTGGCGAACCCCTGCTGGAGCGTCACCTGGCGACTGGACGCCTGTGTTCCAGGGATGAGACCATCGTGCAGAGCTGTATTCCAGAACACGCGGAAATTGCCGCTTGTATCCTGCGTCTGCCAGTAGGCAGTCAACGTCTGATACCCGGTCTCTTGCGGCTTGCCAAGGAACACATTGAGCACCTCGATCGCCGACTTACCATTGTAGAGCGGCGCAATCAGCGGCTGGACGATGGTTGTCGTCCCGTCGAAGGCGCGCACATCGCCCCACGCCTCCAGGAAATGCGTGCCGTTGATGTGCCAGGTGCTCTGTTGCGCTGTTTCATCGCGGTAGAGACCGACGTGAATACTCAGCGGCGCCTTTGCCAGCGCTTCGGCGAATGGAATGTCGGCAGGCGCGTTGTAGACCGGGTTCCCGTCGAGCATCAGCAACACCTCGACTGTGCCGGCGTTCAGCTCCTGGGTCAGCGCGCTGAGCGCCGCAATGCCACCGCCCGGGTCGCTCTCGACCGGTTCGGTGTAGACCACAGTGCTGCCGACATTGCCGAGTTGGGCGTTGATGGCGTGGCCAAGCGCGTGGACAACCGGCGGTTGACTTTCGCCAACCAGCACGACGCACGCGCCACGGTGCGCCTGGAGGTCTTTGGCTGCCGCTTCGACCCACTTCTTCTCGACATCGCTGAGAGCCGCGCCTGCTGCCACATCAGGCACGCCGACGAGGATCGCCAGCGCGCGCACCATATGCTCAATCTGCGATGATCGCACCGGCAATCGGTGATCCGCGAGCAGACCGGTGATCGACGGCGTACTCTCGGCGAGGTACAGCCGGTTGACCTCTTTCGTCCCCTTGCGGATGCGGCGCCCATCGGCCAGCTGGCGCGCCATGCGCACACCGGTCGGCGATGGAGCGGTAAAGTCGGCGTCGAACCCGACGATCACCTTCGCCGTATCGAGGCGGTAGATTGTATTGACATCTTCGCCGAACGCCAGCCGCGCACCGGCATTGGCATTGTCGCGACCGACCGGCTCATACTGATACCACTTCGCCTGTGGGAACTGCGCAAGCAGTTGATTCTTTTGCGCCACCAGCGTTGGCGATGTGATCGCGCCGGAGAGAATGCGCAGCCCAGCGCCCTGCCGGGCAGCTTGCGCTTGAACCGCAGCTGTTGCAGCAGCGACGAACGCCTCCCATGTCGACTCCTGCCCGGCGTTGGTTGGCGCCTGCGAGCGATCCGGGTCGTACATCGTCAGGATCATCGCCTGAGTCAACAGATCGGTCGAGCCAAGTGATGCCGGATGATCGGGGTTCCCCTCGATTTTCGTCGGGCGACCTTCGTGGCTTTCGACGAGCAGACCCGTGCCGAAGCCGGCGAATGGCGCCGCTGTAGCAAAGAAGAGCGGTTTCCCGTGAATGATCTCCTCCGGCTGACGGACATACGGAACGATCTTTTCCTGTGGTTGCTTGAGCGCAAACTGACAACCCGACAGACCGGCGAGCGCCAGCGACGCGCCCATGAGTTTCAGAAAATTGCGCCGGCTCACCGGGTCACGCCACTCAGCAGCACCACGCGGAAATTCGCGTTTGAGCAATTCGTTGAACTCTGGCGTATCAGCCAGTTCATCGAGACTGCGCCAGAATTCGCGCCCTTCGGCGTTCGCAAGACGCGCGCGCAGTGTGTTCAAATCTTGAGACTGGTTACTCATAGTCACGCTCAATTCCTAGCGATGGCAGATGGCGCAATTGGTCAATTCCCACGACGAGCGGATTTCATATTCCTGAACCAGACGCCGACCAACCTCGAGCTGGTTCGCTGGCGGCGTCCACGCCATGTTGAAGATTTCCTCGCGTGGACGGACATATTTCTCCGGGTTGCGGTGGCAATCCAGGCACCACGACATAAACAGCGGCTGCGTCTTGTAGACGACTCGCATCTGATCGATGCGCCCGTGGCATGTCGAACAGCCGACGCCCTTGGCGACGTGAATGCTATGATTGAAATAGACGAACTGGGGAAGGTCGTGAACTTTGTTCCACTGGATCGAGGTTCCGGTCTCCCAACTCTGCCAGAGGAAAGCGACTTTTTCGCTGCGACTGATAATCTGCGAATGACACCCCATGCACGTTTCGGTTGGCGGAATGTTGGCGTGAGCTGAGACTTCGACTGCCGTGTGGCAGTAGCGACAGTCCATGCCCAACGCGACGTGCAGTTGATGGTTGAACCCGCCGCCAGGCTGCGGAATCTCGACACCCACGTCACGGTGCCAGTCCGACCAGCCAAACAGCCACCAGACTCCGCCGAGGATCGCCAGCACCAGTGGAATGCCGGCAAAAATGCTCACCCTGGCGAGCGTATTGGCTCTCCGGTCGAATACTTGGGCCATGTGGCGCCTTTCTAGCATCTAGCAGGTTGATGACGGATGACAGCGCACGATGCGTATCAGCGGGATTTTACCGACATGGACCACCCTCGTCGCCGACCTGTCTCTTCCCCATCGCACACGATCGCCAGACGCTCTCATCGCACGCCCGGCGCCGTGAGACGCGGGCAGGTCAAACATCCCGTGTACAGCACACGGCATACGGTCGCCACGGACCAGTGTTGAAGGGACGACCGGATGGTGTGAACTAACCAGCACATGCCGTCATGAACGATGGCATGTGTGACACGGGTTTCCGGGAGGAGCGAGATCGTCTGGTTGCACCCTCTCTAGTTCTCGCAGTACGATTCCGGAGCCGTGAGATGCGGCAGCGCGACGGCTTCCATTGGTGCGTCGGACACTTGTCGGTAAATCTGAACGGCATCTTGCAACCTTGGTAAATAATATCACATATGGTTACAGCCACAACCAAACATGCCCCATTAAAACGGTGAAGAAATCTTAACCGTCGCACAGATTCTCTACATTCAATATACAAAACGTATGCAACCGATGAAAGTGTATTTATTTGTGCGAAAATGTCATCAAAGACGCTCAATAAATCTGCTTCCCCAGCGCTGAAAGCGCAAACTCGACCGCCAGGAGCGCCGTCGTATTCCGCGCGTCGAAAATAGGATTGACTTCCACCAGATCAAGCCCTATCAGACGCCCCGACGCCGCCACCAGTTCCATTGCTAGATGCGCCTCACGATATGTAATGCCCCCCAACACCGGCGTGCCGACTCCTGGCGCTTCGTTGGGGTCGAGGACATCGAGATCGAAACTCAGGTGAAACCCGACGGTATTGACGCTGACGTGCAGGATCGCCTCTTCAATCACCGATGCCATCCCACGCCGGTCGATGTCGTGCATGGTGAAGACACGCACTCCGGACGCACGCAGCAGGTCGCGCTCGCCATCATCGAGGCTGCGCACGCCAACCAGCGCGACATCCCCCGGACGCACCGCCGGCGTCTGACCGAGAACCCCGGTCAGCGCGGGATGACCGCGCCCGGTGAGCGCCGCGAGACCCATGCCGTGAATATTTCCCGATGGCGTCGTCTCTGGTGTATTATAATCGCCGTGCGCATCGAGCCAGATCACGCCTATGCGCCGGTTGTGCGCCATACCTGCCACCGACCCGATCGACAGACTGTGGTCGCCGCCAAGCACGAGCGGCAGAGCGCCGGAGACAACGACGTCGCGCACGCGCTGCGCCAGGTCGCGAACGGCGACCGCGATCGGCTGAAGGTATCGCAATGGTTCATCCGGCGCCGGCGGTTCAATCTGTTCAGCCAGCGGCACGCTGATGTTGCCAAGGTCGCGCACCTGACAGCCCAGCGCTGCGATTCGTTCGCGCAAACCGGCATACCGAATCGCACTCGGACCCATATCGACGCCACGCCGTCCGGCGCCAAGATCGAGCGGTGCTCCGATAATTGCAATGTCACGCATCATGTTCGAGGAGGAGAGCAATGGAACGGTTCTTTCAGTATTTGAACGTCTTTCCGATGCCGCTCTGGCTGGCGATGATGTTTGCGCCCGGGCATCCGCTGACCGAGCGGATGAGCCGGCCAGGAACACTGTTCATCATCGCCGGTCTGAACTATGTTGTCGCGCTGGCGCTGGCCGTGCGGCGCGGGCAGCGCGAGGGTGCGGCAATAGATTTTACCTCACTGGAAGGAATTCGCAAGGGGATGAGTACATCCGAAGGCGCCGCCGCAGCGTGGGCACACATGCTTGCCCTCGATCTCTTCAGCGGTGCGTGGGTCTA
>JBEPYG010000366.1:2602-4643 GCA_041641515.1 Roseiflexus sp. | reverse complement strand
AACCTAAAAAATCCGGCAATAGGGACATCCGGCGCCGATGCCAGCGCAAAACCAGCGACTCCCCCGCCAAGAAACATGGCGATCATAATCGGAATAGTGATAACCTTCGATCGTCGCACAGGTTGTATCGGCTGCGTTAAAACAATCCACTTGCGATAGTGTATCGACGTTGCTCCAGAGCAGATGCCCTCACGATCAAGAGAAATGCGGCACTTATGAGCCCGCCCATTCCTTATGGAACCCAGGCGCTCAACGCACACATGCTGCGCGCTCTGCAACAGACACGGTTTGTGGTGTGGACAGAGCGATCTGCTGCGCAAACTGCTCGATAAAGCGCGCCGTCGCGAGTGGACGTTCGCGTTGTGGCAGGTGACCGCAGCGTTTGAGGATGCGCACCTGCGGCGAACGGAGATGCGTGCAGAAGAACTCGAGCGACCCCGGCGGTAGAAACCGGTCACGCTCCCCCCACAGGATCGCCGTCGGCGTCGGCAATTGATGCAATTCGTCCGGGCACAGAAAATCAGGCTCGTCGGTGGCATTGATGAACTCGCGCACCACAGGACGGGCGAAGAGATTGGTCATCCCCCGCGCGCTGAGCGCGCGCAACGGCGGCGGCAGCACGCCGAAGACCATCCGCGCCACCTGGCGCGCCTGATGCGCATCTGCGGGTGAAAGCAGTTCAAGAAATGGATCCCACGAGCGATGACCCTCCAGAAGCGCACCGCCTGCGTTCATCAGCACAATGCCGCGCACCAGTTCCGGACGCTGCTCCGCCACCCGCACCGCAATCCAGCCGCCCATCGAGTTGCCGACCAGCAGTGCAGGACGGGCAATCACATCGTCGAGAAACGCGCTCACGATCCCGGTCATGTCGGTGATCGTGGCCGCTTTTTTGCCCGGCGGCAACCCGGAGAGCCCGTACCCCGGCAGATCGATCATGAACACATCGTGGCGGCGCGCGACTAGCGGTGCGACCAGGCTCCACGTCACTGCATTGTCGCCCATGCCATGGATGAAGAGCACCGGCAGCGGCGCCGCGTGGCGGCAGGGTATCAGATAGTAGTGAATCGGAACGCCGTTGATGCGCCGGGTCTGCTCGAAGGCGCCGAGTCGCGGCAGGGTATGGCGCGCAAGCCCGTCAACCAGCGGCACCATCGCATACGACAGCGGGTCGAAGAAGCGCTCGATCAGATCAGGCACATGTCCAGACATACCAACGCCTCTCTGTCAGTCCAGACTCAACCCCAACTGCTGTGGTTCTGCTATTGTACCACGAGATGTCGTTGCGGCTACGTCATCGTTCTCGGCAGCTGGCGACGCGCGCCCCTCAGCCGTTCCAAGCAACGCCAGCAATCCTGCCTCATCGATCATCGGTATCCCTAACTCCTGCGCTCTGGTGAACTTCGTACCGCCTGGGTCATTCCCAATGACGAGATAATCGGTTTTCCTGGAGACGCTGCCGCTCACCTTGCCGCCGTGCGCCACGATCAGGGCGCTAGCCTCTTCACGCGACATCGACGGGAGTGTGCCGGTGATGACGAACGTCTTGCCAGCGAGCGTGTCACCTTTCGGCGCGACGACCGGCCCTGTTGCGGCAGTGCGCACACCGACGCGCTTCAGTTTTTGGATCAGCGCCTTACTCTCAGGGCGTGAGAAGTATTCGGCGACACTGGCGGCTATCGCCGGTCCGATGCCTTCCAGGTCGTCGATCTCATCGGCGGAGGCAGCTGCCAGCGCATCAAGCGAACCGAAATGGTCGGCGAGCATCTGAGCAACCACCTCGCCAACGTAACGAATGCCAAGCCCGACGATCAGACGGTGAAGCGGACGATTCTTCGACTCCTCGATTGCGTTGAGCAGGTTGGCGATCCGTTTTGATCCATACCCTTCGATTCCGCTGAAATGCTCCGGCGTCAGGGTGTACAGATCGGCAACATCCTGCACCCAGCCGCGCTCGACGAAGAGCTGCACCTGTTTCTCGCCAACCCCCGCGATGTCCATCGCGCTGCGCGAAACGAAGTGTTCGATCCGCCGAGTGATT
>JBEPYG010000366.1:0-2592 GCA_041641515.1 Roseiflexus sp. | reverse complement strand
ACAGATGCCAAAGTTGGGGCAGCGATAGGCAACTTCGCCTTCGGCGCGTTCCAGCGGCGTGCCGCATGCTGGACAGGTCGCCGGCATCTGCCAGACGCGCTCGCTGCCGTCGCGCCGCGCCACGACAGGACCGACGATGTACGGAATGACATCCCCGGCACGTTTGACGATCACGTAGTCGCCGATACGAATATCGCGCTCGGCGATGTAATCGGCGTTGTGCAGACTGGCGTTGCGCACAGTGACACCGCCGATATTGACCGGTTCGATCACAGCATTGGGCGTTATCACGCCAGTTCGCCCGACATTCACCACAATATCGAGCAGGCGCGATGTCGCCTCGCGTGCAGGAAACTTGAACGCAATCGCCCAGCGCGGGTCGCGCCCGACAACGCCCAACTCCTCCTGCTGAGCAAAACTATCGACTTTGACGACGACGCCATCGACCTCGTACTCCAGTTCATCACGACGGGTCATCCACTCGCGGCAATACGCCAGCGCATCCTCGAACCGTTCGAAACGCCGCGCATCACGATTGACCGGGAAACCAAGCGCCCGGAGGAACTGGAGCGTTTCCCACTGCGTCTGGGGAACGGGTCCGTTGGCTTGCCCGATACCATAGGCAAAGAAGCGGAGGGGACGGCGGGCGGTGACTGAGGGGTCTTTCTGGCGCAACGAACCGGCAGCGGCGTTCCGTGGATTAGCGGCGACCTTCTCGCCAGCGGCGGCCAGCTGTTCATTCAGGCGCATGAAATCGGCGATGCGCATATAGACCTCGCCGCGCACCTCGAGCAACGACGGAATGGCAAGCTGCGATGTGGAGTCGCCAGATTCATGCACGAACGGCATCAGGCGCAGCGGAATGCCTGGAATAGTGCGCAGGTTTGCAGTCACGTCCTCACCGGTCTCACCATCGCCGCGTGTTGCACCGCGGACCAGAACACCGTCACGGTAGATGATGGTGACTGCCAGCCCATCAATTTTGGGCTCGACGACGAACGCGACCCGTGCAGTGTTCCCGAGCAGGCGCAGCGTGCGATCGTACCAGGCGCGCATGCCAGCTTCATCAAAGGCGTTGGCGAGCGACAGCATCGGCACGGCGTGCTGCACTTTGGCGAACTGCTCGGACGGCGGCGCGCCTACCCGCTGCGTCGGCGAGTCGGGTGTGACGAGTTCGGGATGCGCTGCTTCCAGTTCGCGCAATTCGCGCATAAGCGCATCATACTCGGCGTCGCTGATCGCCGGTTCGTCAAGAACGTAGTAGCGGTAGTTGTGATAGCGAATTTGCTCGCGCAGCGACTCAACGCGGTGTCTAAGGTCGTTAGAGATCATGGGCAATACTCAGATAGCCAATAGCTTTCAATAGCCGATAGTTCGCATGCGAACAGCTCGCGACAATCACGATCAGCACAAGGCATACAAATGCTTCCTATCTCCTATTTCCTATCGAATATCGGCTATTCTGAAAGACCATCATAGAGACTGATCTTGAAACATATATTGTTGCTCAACTGATCGAAACTCCTGTTCAAGCCGCTTTCTGGCGATCTCACAGTATTCCTGGCTAATCTCAATTCCAATATACCGTCGATTGTTATTCCGCGCCACAACGCAGGTTGTGCCGCTGCCACACATAGGATCGAGCACAATCTCTCCCGGACGCGAGAAGCAGAGGATCAGGTCTTCCGCCAGTTTATCCGGAAACGTAGCGGGGTGCTGTAGCTTAAGACGATTCCCCTCGGTATTGCTGGTCGCGTACTGCCAGACGGTGCCACGGCATTTGAGCGTATTGACCGCTTTGGGGGTGATCCGCTTGAACCCGCCGTTCGTCAGCCTGTCTGTGCCGGAGTATATCCTCCCTGCGTGTTTACTCGGAACCATAAGATGGTTCTTGTGAAACGTTTGCGGGCGCTCTCCCTTGAAAAAGATCAAGATATATTCGTGGTCTACGCGGAACCGTTGCGTCCACCAGGCGCCAGGGTTGCCGTCTCGATGGTAAATGACACACTCGAACAGTTTCCAGCCAATCTCATCGACCCAGTTGACCGCAAGCCGAAACGAGGTCAGGGATTTGGCAAATTGTTTCGTTCCATCGCCGATAACCACGATTGCAACGCCTCCGTTCTTTGTCACACGGTACAGCTGGCGACCCAGTACAGAAAAATCGAACGACCAGTTCTTCTTGTAATCCCTGATCCCGTCATATGGCGGCGAAAACAGCGTCAGATCAACAGAATCATCGGGTAAGAACGCCAGTTCATGCAAACAATCGGCCTGGATGATCTGATCGAGTCTGGAGGTCATGATGTCGCCTGTCATTGGCTGTGCTCCGTAGCATGGCGAGGCGTTGTCGTCCCGCTTCAGTATAGCATAGACCGGCGTCTTCCCCCCTACCCCGACCCGGCGGTAGATTGGGCGAGCGGGGCGACGTTCCGGCGCAACCAGACCCGACCCACCGGCAGCAGACGGGGCGACGGTGCAGGACAACCGGACTGGTACATGTCCCGTAACGGTGTTTGTGCGTCGGCGGGGCGACGTCTCATGGCGCTTGCGAAAGTCATGCCGCCGCCGATTCCTGACCTCAGGATCTTC
>JBEPYG010000365.1:0-4669 GCA_041641515.1 Roseiflexus sp. | reverse complement strand
ATCATACCGCCGCGCCAGCCGTACATCAACGCCGGCAGCACCAGGGAGCTGATCGCACAGAGAAGGAACGGGCTGTCCCATCCGCCACTGAACAAGACGAGAGCGACACCGTAGACAATGTCGATCATCAGGATCGCCGAGTTACGCCGGACAATTCGCAAATACGGCTGTGCGAACCTCGTAGCCAGTACATTGACCAGGAACGCCGCAGACAACGCCCACAATTGCGTTGAATCGAGCAAACCCTGTGCCAACAACCAGAGGAACGTCGCCCCCCACACGATCCAGCGGGACGTAAAAAAAATCACGTGGTCTGCGAGCCACGGGTTTGGCGGAAGGCGTGTCCCGCTCACGCTACACCTCGCGCATCTACGAACGAGCCGGTCAACAACCGAGCCGCCGGCGTATCTCGACAGGAGTGGACGACATCGTCGGGGCTTGCAATGGTAAGTGTAACAGAAAGCAGCGGCGGCGGCAAGAGTGAGAAGAACCGAGAACCGGGAAGTTTTCATTGTTTCAGGCAAACTTCTCCCGGAACGTTCTTCTCACAATTCCCTTGACGACTGCGCACATCTTCTGCTTCAATAAACGGAGTTAGAATGCAGTACGCTGAATATGCGAGAACAGGTAATCCCATGGACGTTATGACAATCATCCTTTTTGTGGCCGGTCTAGCGCTGCTCATTATTGGAGCGGAAGGTCTGGTGCGCGGCGCTTCGCGCACAGCACTGGGGCTCGGGATTTCGCCGCTGGTCGTCGGACTGACAGTCGTTGCGTTCGGCACCAGTGCACCCGAACTGGCCGTGAGCATCCAATCGACGCTTGCAGGACCGAGTGGCGCAGACGTAGCGCTGGGCAATGTGATAGGAAGCAATATCGCAAATGTACTCTTGATTCTCGGTATCTCGGCGGCAATTACGCCGCTCGTCGTCCAGCAGCAACTTATCCGTCTCGATGTGCCGTTGATGATCGGTGTATCGATCATGGTCTTCATCATGGCAATGGATGGTGTTATCAGTCGGATCGATGGGCTGATTCTGTTTAGCGGGATTGTTATCTACACGGTGTTTGCCATTCGCCAGAGTCGCAGAGAGACGGCTGAAATCCAACAAGAGTACCGTGAGGAATTCGACGTTGGCAAACCGCAATCGAGCACTGACTGGCTCAAGAACATTGGGTTGATTGTTGGCGGGCTCGCGTTGCTGGTGCTTGGCGCAGGCTGGCTGGTCGATGGCGCCATCAGTTTTGCGCGTATGTTCGGCGTCAGCGAACTGGTGATCGGGTTGACGATTGTGGCGGTTGGCACATCGCTGCCGGAAATCGCCACCTCAATCATTGCTGCGCTGCGCGGCGAACGCGATATTGCGGTCGGCAACGTGGTGGGCAGCAATATCTTCAACCTTTTGTCGGTGCTTGGGTTGACCAGTATCGTTGCACCGGCGGGTGTCAACGTGGCATCGGCGGCGCTCAACTTCGACATACCGGTTATGATCGCAGTCGCAGTGGCATGTCTGCCGATTTTCTTCACCGGCAGATTGATCGCGCGATGGGAGGGATGGTTGTTTTTGGGGTACTATATCGCATATACACTGTATCTTATTCTGGCGGCGTCGCAGCACACCTTCCTGCCTGCGTTCAGCAGCATCATGCTGGTGTTTGTGCTTCCGTTGACGGCTCTTACGCTCCTTTTCCTGGCGTGGCGCGCATTTTCTATCGAACGTCAAAAAGCCGTGTTGTGAACAGGTATGATCAGAGTACCGGCTTGGATATGGGTCTTTATTGCGACCGTGGCGACCGGATGCAGCCGCGTCGCTGCTCCGCCGCCAACGCGACTGGTTCCGACGCGCATGCCAACCATTGCTCCCTCGCTGGCGAGCACAGCGCCGGATCCTGCTGATACAGGCTGGATCGTCGCTGCGGACGGCATCGAGGTACGCAGCCTGACCGTCGCGGGGGTTATGCCAGACGTCGCCACACCGCTTTATGCAGTGCGTCTCGATCCGGCAATGGTGCGGTTGCGTGTCCGCTACACGCCCGATGCGCCACAACCACTCCGCACATGGGTTGCGACACACCGTCCGCTTGTCGCCGTCAACGGGGGTTTCTTCACAGCCGACCATCGTGCAACAGCGCTCATCGTGGCTGACGGTGAAGCGCATGGCGCGTCCTACGCCGGTTTCGGCGGCATGCTTGCTGCATCCGCCAATGGGCGCGTCTGGATCCAGGCTCTGCGGGACGAGCCGTATGATCCTGCGGTTCCGCTCGATCAGGCGATTCAGTCGTTTCCCATGCTGATCTATCCCGGCGGCGCCGTCGCTGAGATCACCGACAACGGGCAACGCGCCCGCCGTACCGTCGTTGCGATGGATCGTGCAGGACGCCTCTTGATCATCGTTTGCCCGACCAGCGCGTTTTCGCTGCAGGCGCTGGCAATCTGGCTGGCATCTTCGGATCTGGAGATTGACCGGGCGCTCAATCTCGACGGTGGCTCATCGAGCGGTCTATTCGTGGATGCCGGCAATGTTCGCTGGCAGATCGACTCGTTTGCGGCGCTCCCCTCAGTGTTGCTGGTCGAAGGGCGACGGTGACGACGATGATGACGTAACTGTTCACACTTCTCCTGGGAGCGAAGGTGCGGTCACAGCGACGTTGCAATGCAACGTCGCTACGCGAATTCTTTTACACCACATCTGAACAGGTACATGATTGACGTCGCCGTGGGGCGAGGTTTAGCCCGGACCGGTGATGTCGCGGGTGCGGAAGAGGTGCAGCGAAAGGAACAGAAACAACGCCGAGTACACACCGATGACAAGCGTCGCCTGGAGTGGCGAGGGGAGCTGGGAGAGATCGAGCGGAGCGGTCGTTTCCGGTCGCAAACCGAATGCGTGGCGGTTCATCAGGGTCAGCGTATTGATGTTCTGCCCAATCGTCAGATTGTAGATCAGCACCCATACTCCGCCCAGCACCTTGAGCAATGCCAGCGCACCAAAACCCGCTTCAGCAACGATATAGAACAGTCCGATTGCCACTCCTCCCAGCAATGAGCGCGTCAGCAATGTAGCATACGCGGTCAGCAACACGTATGGCAGCAGGACATACAGCGCGCGAACAACGGACACGATCAGGTTCACCAGATCGCCAGGCGCAACGCTGACTCCGGCGCCGAGGGGCAGCGCCAGGATCAGACCGAGCAGCGATGCGAGCGCTACCGCCAGCACGATTGCCACCGCCAGCGCAATCATAATTGTCGCCAGTTTTGCCAGAAGATACCGATCACGCACCGGATCGCGCGCCAGATGGGTGCGGAGGGTCCCCCAGCTGTATTCGCTGCCGATTGCACCGGCCGCAAAGATAACGGCAAAAAAGCCCCCCAGACCATTGGCATGACTCAGAGCTGTGGCGAAGATACCGGGAAAGAGAATGCCGCGACGCCACTCCTCGAACTGTGCACTCACCACGCCGCCCTGCACCGGCATGCCTGTCAGCAGCGCAAACTGCACCAGCACCTGCAGCACCAGCAGCGCCAAAAAGATCGACAACAAAATCCAGGTGAGGGGACGGCGCGAGAGTTTGAGCCATTCAGCGCGGATGAGATTGATCATCGCCGTTCACGCTCAGCAGTCACTTCGAGGAAGAACTCTTCCAGACTGGTTTCATAATGACGGATTTCGGCTACCGGTATGCCGCCAGATGTCAGGAGAGCGTTGATATCGGCGGTACGGTCGCCCGGTGCGTCGATAAGGAAGGCATCGCCATATTCGCTTATGCGCGAAACCCACGGCATCGAACGAAGGAGCGCTTCAGCACGCTCGCGTTCACCGATGGTTCGCACCAGCACACCGCGTCGCAGCAGGGTAGCTACTTCTCCCTGCGCAATGATGCGCCCCTGCTTGAGGATAGCGACGCGCTGGCAGATCTGCTCGACTTCGTGGAGCAGGTGGCTGCAGAGAAACACTGTGCGCCCGCTGCCCGACAGCGAGCGCACCAGATTGCGAATTTCGAGTTGACCGGCGGGATCGAGACCATTGGTCGGCTCATCGAGTATGATCAGGCGCGGTTTGTGTAGCAGCGCAGCAGCGATTCCCAACCGCTGCTTCATGCCCTGCGAGTATGTACCGAACCGGTCACGCGCGCGCGTGGTGAGATCGACCTGCGCCAGCGCCTCATCGACACAGCGGTCGGGAAGACCGGCGGCACGCGCCAGCACCCGGAGATTGTCGCGCCCGGAGAGATAGGGATAGAACGCCGGCGCCTCGATCATCGCCCCGACGTCACGGAGCGCCGTTGCCGCTTCGCGCTGAATATCGCGCCCAAGCACAAACGCCTGACCCGACGTTGGGCGAATAAGCCCCAACAACATTCCGATCGTTGTCGTTTTGCCTGCGCCATTCGGGCCGAGAAAGCCAAAAATCTCGCCAGGACGAACTTCGAGATTGATATGATCAACCGCAATGCGATTGCCAAACCGCTTGGTCAGTTCTTCGGTGCGAATGACCACGTCCATAGAAGAACCTTATGTCACCCCAGACTGGCGAGCGACGATGTGCCGAAATGAAAGCGAAGTGCATCCGGCAATGTGACACGCCAGCCGGCAAAACTGCGTCCGCCGGCGAACTCCTGATACGACACCGCTGCACCTCCGCTCAGCAGGGCATTGCACAACGCCTGT
>JBEPYG010000364.1:0-4675 GCA_041641515.1 Roseiflexus sp. | reverse complement strand
TAGGATCGAGCAGGCAGGCGCCGACGCGCTCGAACTGAACCTGTACTTCCTGGCGACCGATCCGGACATCACCGGCGCTGCAATCGAAGAGCAATACCTCCGCTTGGTCCGCGACGTATGCAGCCGAGTGACGATACCGGTGGCGGTCAAGATGAGTCCGTTCTTCAGCAGCATCGCCAACATTGCGAAACAGTTCAGCAACGCAGGCGCGAAGGGGCTGGTGCTCTTCAATCGCTTCTACCAGCCCGACTTCGACCTGGAAGCGCTGGAAGTCGTTCCCAACCTGAAGTTGAGCACATCGGACGAACTCCGCCTGCCGTTGCGCTGGATCGCCATTCTCTACGGGCGCATCAGCGCCGATCTGGCGTTGACCAGCGGCGTGCACACGGCGGAAGACGTGTTGAAAGCTATGATGGCAGGCGCGCGTGTGGCAATGATGACTTCGGAGCTACTGGCACACGGTATCGATCGCATTCCTGCTATTCTAAATGACATGCGGGTATGGATGGAAGAGCACGAGTATGAGTCGATCGAACAGATGCAGGGAAGTATGAGCCAGCAGGCAGTCGAGAACCCGTCGGCATTCGAGCGGGCGAACTACATCAGAGTGCTGAGTTCATTTGGCTAGTGTCTGCGGATTTGAGATTGGAGATTTTAGATTGGTGATTGGTGCGCGGCAGTGTGCCGCGTGCTATCTCGTGTGTCAACGAATAAACGAATACGAGATTTCGCCGTCCGCCAACCCATTCTCCCCGCAGCAGATGCAGCGCGCTTCAGAACGCCCATCCGCTATGAACGCTGCGTCCGCTGCGACACATCTGAACACGCGCCCATCTCACGTTCCACAATCCAAAATCGAAAATGGTATAATTTCTGCACACACGCGCCGCTTTCGCGCACGACGCTAGGAACCGATACCGTCCTGCCAGCCGGGGACATTCATGCTCTACAGGAAGAAACTGATCGAAGCGGCGCTGCCGATTGACGCCATCAACCGCGAAGCTGCGCGCGAGAAGTCCATCCGCCACGGGCGCCCTTCGACCCGGCGCCTCTGGTGGGTGCATCGTTCGATAGCTGCCTGCCGTGCAGTGCTGTTCGCCTCACTCGTGGATGACCCGTCGGAGTACATGCCCGATGCGGAATCTGCCCGCTGTGAGCGTGACCGCCTGTTCAAACTGACCGACGACCTAGTACGCTGGGAGAACAGCACGAATGAAGACGATCTTCTCGCACTACCGCGCCGTGCTGGAATCCGACGGGCAACCGATGCCTGTGCGTGCAGCGCTGGCGCTGATCAACCAGGACCTCGACGCCTTCCTCACCGAGCAGGAAATGGAGTATGGAATATGGCATCGAGGAAACGGGCAAACGGGGAGCGCGCCCGACCCTTGAGGTCTGACGTTGCTGATCACGTGCTGCTGCTGCCTCGTGCCGGCGGAACAGTCGCTGCGCCTGGGGTGTGTGCGTCCCAAACCTCAAGGTCTTGGAAACGGGCAAACGGGGAACGCGCCCGACCCTTGCGGTCTGCGCTGGAGATAAGTCGCCTAACAATCTGCAATCTATAATCTCAAATCTAACATGCAAAAAGAGACCTCGGCTCCTGTAAGCACTGCTCGACAAACCGAACGCATGCAGCGAATCGCCATCTCGGTGGCGACAACGATCACAACGTTGATTCTGGCGATCTACCTCGGCATCTCGACCTATGCTGCGAGTGTGCTCACGCTGCCGCAGCGTGATGAAGTCGTGAACACTCCTGCAACCTTTGGCGCCCGTTTCGAGGACGTGCGCTTCCCGGCGCGCGGCGGGGATGTGGAGATCGCCGCATGGTATCTGCCGCAACCAGCCGCCTCGCGTGCGGTCATCCTCGTTCACGGTAAAGACAGCAGCCGTTCGACCGAGTTCCAGGGGCGCTTCAGTGAGTTCGGCGCTCGCCTCCAGGAGCGCGGTTTTGCAGTACTGATGATCGACTTGCGCGGACACGGCGCGAGCGGTGATGCGCGCTTCAGTTTTGGGCTGGCAGAACGGCGCGACATTCTTGGCGCAGTCGACTGGCTCATGGCGCAGGGGTTTCACGCCGGAAGCATCGGCGTGCTTGGCGTGTCGATGGGAGCTGCATCCGCAATCGGCGCTGCCGCTGCAGACCCGGCGATCGGCGCGCTTGTGGCGGATTGCAGTTACGCCGAGATCGAGCCGCTCATGCAGCGCCACTGGAACGCTGCCAGCGGACTGCCGGATATCTTCCTTCCATCAACCCTCTTTATGGGTCGATTCGTCCTGGGGATGGACCTGGCGACCGCACGACCGGTCACTGAGATCGATGACATCGCGCCGCGACCGGTGTTGATCATCCATGGCGACGCCGATGCATTTACGCCGGTGGAGCACGGACGCGCACTCGCCGCTGCCGCACCCGCAGCCGAATACTGGGAAGTGCCTGGCGCCGGGCATGCCCGCTCCTACCAGGTCGATCCGCAGCAGTATGTCGATCGGGTTGCGACATTCTTCCTGCAACATCTGAGGTCAACATAGCCGCCGGGTGCACGGGCGCCTCGCCCGCATCCCCAGACCTGTCCTCATCCGACCATATTGGGCGTCTGGAGGATGACTGAGAATTGCAAACCAAAAACCGAAGGTCGATACCCGAGAACTCGTGCCAGTTCTACGCCGGTGCTCCGCGTGCAACAGCACATCAAAGCACATCTGGACACCGCTCGTGACAATCTGCAATCTAAAATGGTCTGAGCGCCACGCACCAGGCGCCAGGGATTACCTATCAACCAATCAAAACAATCAAATGCACCAGCAGGCCAGGGCGGTTGCCACTGATGCGCAACTCCTGTACAATATGCACGTATGATCGGCGTTGTATTGCGGTATGGCAACTTTATGTCAGCACTCAGCCGTTTCGAATCGTTCATGGAAAATATTGTCGAGGGTTCGGTCGCGCGGCTTTTCCGCAGTCCAGTACAGCCTGCCGAGATCGCCAAACGCCTCGAACGCGCAATGGAAGCCAATCAGACAGTGAGTGTGCGGCGCATTCTGGTGCCAAACTACTACCGCGCCTTCCTGAATCCGCAGGACTTCGAGGTATTCAAGCCGATCCGCATCGAGGTCGAACGCGAGATGGCGACCTATCTGGTGGAGCTGGCGCAGGAACGTGGGTTCAGCATGGTCGAACATCCCCGCGTCGAACTGGTCGCCGATACTGGCGTGCCGCGACGGGCGATCCAGGTGGTGGCGGAAACGCAGGCAGCACCGGCAGCATCCCATCAGACTGGCGATACGCAGGTCATTCCGACGCCAGTTGCAGCGGCGCCGGCAGCGCGCGCCCGCCTGCTGATGGCAACTCCCGCAGGCACACACGTCATCCCGCTCGATAGCACATCGATGACGATTGGACGCGGGCTGAACAACGATATCATTCTGGAAGATGCGCGTGTGTCACGTAATCACGCTCAATTGCGCTACAAGTCGCGCCGTTTCTGGCTGACCGACCTTGGCTCGACGAACGGCACCTTCGTTAACGGCGAGCCGGTGACAGAACGCGCCCTGCGTGATGGCGATATCATCTCGCTTGGCGGGCTGGAACTGACGTTTCGCCACACAGACCGTTGAGCTCCGGTCACCCGCTGTCTCATATTGTCTGACGTACCTATGTTCGATTTCGCTAACGCTTCGATTGATGCTGTACTGCTCGTGCTACGCGTGGCGGTCGTCCTGCTGCTCTACTTCTTTCTCTGGCAGGCGCTGCGCGTCATGATCCGCGAACTCGCAGTCATTGGACAAACCAGTCAGACTCCAGCGACGCATAGTCCGTATGGGAGCCTGGTGGTGCTGCGTGGCGGGCAGAGCAATGTATCCGTCGGCAAAATATTTCCGCTTGGACCGAGCACGATTATCGGGCGTAGCATGGAGCACTGCGAGATCGCCCTGAACGACTCGTTCCTGTCGCAGCAGCACGCACGCCTCGAATTGCGCGGCAACCAGTGGGTGCTCGAAGACCTCAACAGCACTAATGGCACCTTCGTGAACGACATCGAAGTACGCAACGCCACCATCGTCGAAGAAGGCGACATCATCCGTGTTGGGCGCATCGAATTACGCCTGATCAGCGGGTAGGAACATTTGCACGTTGAACGTTCAACGTGCAACGTTTGTTGACAGGCGCGATCAAACGCACCCAACCCTTGAGGTCTTCACCGGCGATGCGTCTCCGCCAGACCGCCCCACCCGCGCCGCACCCCCTCCGCATGCCAGCCATTGCCTTCCAGACCTCAAGGGTCTTGGGGAAACGTGCAACGTTCCTTACAACCGGAAAAGCGGCCGCGGATCGGCGCTGCTGAAGGGCCAGGGTATCGCCAGCATCACCGCCAGCATTGCCAGACCGGCAAAGATCGCATAACGCCGGTAACGCCGGTCTTCGGGCAGACGCTTCGCCGTCACATGACCGACATGCGCCAGCACGACGGCAACAACCATCATCAGAATATGCTCGACCGCCCAAAAGCGCAATCGCGCATCACCCATCGCCTGACCGAAATTATCAAAGACGCGCTGCATCATCGGACTGAACACGCCGTAGAGGAGCAAACCCAGCAACAACTGAACATCCATCGAAATGGTAAAGAACGAACCCAACCGACCAACCGCCTCGTCCCACGAACGCTTACCC
>JBEPYG010000363.1:0-4704 GCA_041641515.1 Roseiflexus sp. | reverse complement strand
GTCTGCTGGCACATGACGGCACTCGTGAATTGCACATCGACCTCACGCCGCGCGCGCCCGGCGATCCCTGTGAGTGTTTGCAACGATTACTCGATCATGCATTTCCCACCGTGGCGCACCCGATTGTCTGCCCGCGTCTGGCGCATCTCACTACAGCCGATCAGGAACCTGTACGCCATATCAGTGTGCCAATCTATAGTCGCGATCGCCCGCTAGCTATCCTGAATCTGGTCCTCCCGTCTATCCAGCCTTTCAATGTTATTGAGTTGCGCATGTTTGCTGCAATTGCCAATCAGTTCAGTGTGGCGATCGAACGCGCACACCTGTTCGAGTCGGTGCGTGAAGAGCAGCGCGCTGCCGAGGTGCTTCGTCAGGCATCAGCAACGTTGAGCGCGCTGCTCGATTTCGAACAGGTGCTCGACCATGTGCTTGACCAGATCGTTGCACTGATGCCCTGTGACGGCGCGTCGGTTATGCTGGTCGAGGGCACGCAGGCGCGCGTCGTCCGGGTGCATGGGTACGATCATCTGGGTGATGAAAGAGGTCAGATGGTCCGCCACGTGACTTTTGAGATTCCACGAACGCCAACCCTGCGACGAATGCTCCAAACCAGACAACCCTGGATTATCAGCGAGACGCTGAACAACCCGGCATGGGTTCAGATTGAAGATGCGGTGCCTATTCGTTCGTGGCTGGGAGCGCCGGTGATTGTTCGCCAGCAGGTGGTCGCCTTCATTTGCGTCGATAGTTTTACGCCGTATGCCTATCGCCCAGAGCATGAACGCCGACTGGCTACCCTGGCATCAGGCGTATCGCTGGCACTCCAAAATGCGCAGCTGTACACCCAGACGCACGATGCGCTGGAACGTGAGCGCCGTCTCGTTGATGTCATGCGCGTTATTAGCAGTGCACTCGATATTGATGTTATTCTGTCCACCGTTGCGCGGTTGTCAATGGAACTGGTCGGCGCCGACGCTGTCGCACTCGGCTTGCTTTCAAGCGACCGTCGAAGCGTGTCCAATGTCCATACCCTCAACGTGCCCGAAGAGCTGATGGCGTTTCAGCAGGGCGTCGGTCTGGTCTGGCACGTTGTTGAGACCAGGCAAAGCATTATTCGACACAATCTTGTGCTGACCAAACCAGGAGCACATGATGCGTATTCCGTCCCATCCGCCCTTGGATTACCGATTGTTGCAGGCAACCAGATATCAGGCATTATGGCGATCTATCATCTACGTACTCGGCGCCATTTCACCGAACACGACCGCGCAGTGCTGGATATCGTCAGTCGACAGGCCGGGATTGCGCTCGCCAATGCACAGTTGTTTGCCAAAACGCAGCGACTGGCAACAACCGATCACTTGACCGGATTGTTCAACCGTCACCACTTCTTTGCACTGGCGCCGCGCGAACTGGAGCGGGCACGGCGCTATCATCACACTATTGCTTTGTTGATTATCGATATCGATCACTTCAAAATCATCAATGACACCTATGGGCACCATGCAGGCGATACCGTATTACGCAGCGTTGCGGACCGGATGCGGCGTGAACTGCGTGATGCCGACATTCTGGCGCGATTCGGCGGCGAGGAGTTCATCGCGCTGCTGCCGGAAACAAATCTGGCAGGCGCATTGCACGTTGCCGAGCGTCTGCGTGCCGCGATCGCATCCCTTGCCATCATTTTTCAGGATGTCACCATTCCTGTGACGATCAGTGTTGGATGCGCTGCGTCGGATCGGCTCGGCGAGGATGAACGTCTGGACACCCTGATTCAATGCGCAGATCGTGCACTCTACACTGCCAAATCCAACGGGCGCAATCAGGTTGCAGCAGCTCCCTGATGCAGACGATTCCTCTCGCGACCGGCATACGCGTAACACTCCCTCGCTACGGTTCCCACTCCACCATATCAATGGAGATCAGAAAAAACCCCCCTTCCGCTATGCGGAAGAGGGGTCGGACAGCTTCTGGTGCAGGCTCTCTCAGTGCGTCAGCGCAATCTTCAGCACCTCGTCCATCGACGAGACCGGGATCAACTGCAACTCCTCGCGCACTTTCTTGGGCAATTCGGCGATGTCTTTCGCATTATCCTTCGGCAAAATGAAGGTGCGAATACCTGCACGATGAGCTGCCAGCGTCTTTTCTTTCAAGCCGCCAATCGGCAGCACCTTTCCGCGCAGCGTAATTTCACCGGTCATCGCCACGTCCCGTCGCACCGGTTTACCGGTCACCGCCGAGATCAGCGCCGTCGTCAGCGTAATGCCGGCTGACGGACCGTCCTTCGGCACCGCGCCTTCGGGCACATGGATGTGAATGTTGTGCTCATCGAAGTAGCTCGGATCGACGCCGAGCTGTTCAGCACGGAACCGTGCATAACTCATCGCGGCCTGAGCGCTCTCCTTCATCACCTCGCCCAGCTGACCGGTGAGCTGGAGCCCGCCCTTGCCGCGCACCGGCAGCACCTCGATTGAAAGGACATCGCCGCCGGTTGGCGACCAGGTGACGCCGGTTGCCACGCCAACCTCGTCCTTCTCTTCCGCCAGACCGAAGGTATAGCGTTGCGGACCCAGATAGTCGGAAATGTTGGGTGCATCGATGACAATCGGGAACTCAATCGGTTCGCCATCGCTGGCAGCCGCCACCTTCCGCGCCGTCTTGCGGCACAAGCTGGCGATCTCGCGCTCGAGGTTGCGCACCCCCGCCTCGCGCGTATATTCACGCACCAGCTTAATGATAGCAGCGTCGGTAATGATCAGTTGATCCGGCGTCAACCCGTGGAACTCACGCTGCTTGCGCACCAGAAACCCCTGTGCAATGCCCAGTTTCTCGTCCTCCGTATACCCGCCGATTTCGATGATTTCCATGCGGTCGCGCAGCGGGTTCGGGATCGTGTCGAGTTGATTGGCCGTTGCAATGAACACCACCTGCGAGAGATCGAACGGGATCTCCAGGTAGTGGTCGGAGAACGCATTATTCTGCTCAGGGTCGAGCACCTCCAGCAACGCTGATGTCGGATCGCCGCGGAAATCCTGCCCGACTTTATCGATCTCATCGAGCACATACACGGGGTAGCGCGACTTTGCCGTTTTCATGCCCTGAATGATCCGCCCTGGCAGTGCGCCGATGTAGGTGCGGCGGTGGCCGCGAATTTCGGCTTCATCGCGGATACCGCCGAGACTGGTGCGCACGAACTTGCGCCCCAGTGCACGCGCGATCGAGCGCCCAAGCGATGTTTTGCCGACGCCAGGGGGTCCCACGAAGCACAGGATAGGTGAACGCATCCGATTGCCTGCCAGTTTACGCACCGCCAGGTACTCCAGGATGCGCTCCTTGACCCTCTCGAGACCGTAGTGATCCTCATCGAGCACCTTCTGCGCCTCGTGCAGGCTGATCTCGGGCAGTTCCTCCTCCGCCCAGGGCAGGTTCAGAATCCAGTCGAGGTAGGTGCGGATAACGCCCGCTTCCGGGCTATTCATGCCCTGCTGCGCCAGACGCTTGAGTTCGTGCATGGCCTGCTCTTTGACGTAGTCTGGAGCGTCGAGCTGGGCAATCTTGCGCTTCAACTCATCGATTGGATCATCAACATCATCGTCTTCACCCAGTTCACGGCGAATGACGCGCATCTGTTCACGCAGGAAATACTCGCGCTGGCTCTGGTCCAGCACTTCTTTGGTATCCTGCTGGATCTTCTGGCGCAGTTTGAGCAATTCGAGTTGCCGGGCAAGCAGGCGATGTGCGCGGCGCAACCGCTCGACCGGATCAAGTTCATTGAGAATATCGAGCCGTTCTTCGAACTCGAAGGCCGGCGCCCACGTGACAATATCTGCCAGGTGCCCTGGCTTGTCGATGCGGTGGACGAATGCAACTGCATCCTGCGGCACTTCGCCGAGGTGATCGACGAACTCATCAATCTGCTGCTTGACCGAGTCCATCAGGGCCTCGATCTCGATGCCCTTGGGCTCAGGATCACTGATCGCGTGGCAGCGCACCCGGTAGAACGGCTCGCTTTGCAGCATCGTCTGCACCAGTGCGCGACTGATGCCCTCGAGAATGATGCGCGCGGTGCCGTCGGGGAGTTTGACGAACTCGTCAAGACGCGCAATCACACCGACCGGCGGCAACTGCTGCGGCTGGCTGCTTTTATACGTCTCGATTTCGCTTTCGGATACAAAAATCAACAAAACAAGATGATCATTTTCCCATGCCTGCTCCATGGCGCGATACGACTTCCCCTGCCCCACCTGTAGCGGTACCGTCATGTGCGGCATGATCACCAGTTCTCCCAGAATGGCCAGCGGGAGGTCGTGATCGGAAGTCTCAATCTTTTTTCCCATAGTGTCGAACCCTCACTTTGCCCGCAAATGAACTTCGCGGATGTGACGCTTGCCTGCGTCGATAGACATCTGTTGTACGCTTCGAGGCGTCCCCTCGATAATATGACAGTGCACCATCATGGTACCACAAATCCTACCGGATGGTAAATGAGCAGTGACTAAGTACGTGTTATGAAGATCAACTATTATAAACCAGATATCCCCTGACAGGCGCGTGATGGTTTTGCATCATCTGTTCTCGTCCGTGTTAGGGCGCGGCGCGCTGTGCCCCGACGGGGTTCTCCCGATGGTATGGCACGACATGATGAGTTAGAAACGGCGCGCTGTGCCCCGACGGGGTTCTCCCGATGGTATGGCACGACATGAG
>JBEPYG010000362.1:0-4737 GCA_041641515.1 Roseiflexus sp. | reverse complement strand
CAGTCTGGCCTTCAATGTCTGGCTGTACTTCGGCGTGATGCCGCGTAACCCGGCGGTCTACAACGAGTTCGATCAGACGGAGACGGCAGCCGGACGGGTCGCGCGCGCTGTGGCTGAGGCCCGCGATCCGCGCATGCGCGCCGTTCAGGTCTTTCTGGATCGACGATTGATCGAGCAGGATACGGTGCGCTTTCTGACCGGCGATCTTACTGTAGGCAAATTCGATGGCGTCCGATTGTCGGAAGCGGTCACCGGCGATGCGCTGCTGATCCTGCCACCGGATGCGTCCGTCGAGGAGCGCGCGGCAGCGCTTGCGGCGCTTGGTTCTGCAGCGCGTGAACTGACGCCGCCGCTGCTGCCGGACGGCGCAACGCCGCTCTTCTTGGCGTATGGCAATGGCGACTCGGCGCAGCACCTGTTGGACGAGACTTTTTCGCTCCGGTACCGGGTGCAGCAGGTTTATGACCTGGACAACGCCGCAAGCGCCTTGGTTGCTTCCTGCTCCAGCCGTTCGATCGCAGTGCGTGTTTCCTGTTCACGGGAAAGCAGTTCGTTCAGACGATCTTCGAGTTGATTGAGCAGCGCGACATACCGTTCGCGTAGCGCCCGTTCGCTCCCTTCGTGTCCCAACGGTCCGAGATTTCCCTGAATCTGCTGCTGGCGCATCAGGATTTTCTTTCGCTCCTCCTCGATCTCCTGAAGCGTCTTTTGGTGTTCTGCAATGCGCGCATACAGCGAAAGAACATGCTCGAGCGCCTTGTAGGTCGCCTGATCGAGGTACCGCTCGTGCAGGAACGACTGGAGCTGATGCATATCGAGGTTACGCACCTCTTCGTAGCGTGATGTCTTGCACCGTTCACTGACGGTAAAGGTCGTCTCGACGTCGGGTAGGCAGCGCACGGGCCAGCGCGCGACATTGTGCGTCTCTTCGGCTGGCGCCGATGTATCGAACAGATCGTAGCCCGCCAGCCGTTCCTGTTCAATCACAATATCCACAGCGTCGGGCAGGGTGCTGGTAATCCGATAGCGCATCTGCCGGACGTCCCATTCCTCGAATACTGCGTACTCTTTGCTTATGCTCAACCCGGCCATCACACATTGTGAATGGCGCTCCTCTGTGATCGTCACACCAAGTTCGACTGCATACGCGACAATCATTTCAGCTCCGGCGCGCGTGAAAGGCAACACGGCTTCACCGGCGTAATCGCCATGTTCCACGACCGTCACCGGTCCGCGTTCGAGCGTCAGCCCAGTTTCGTTCAGCATGCGCAAGCTTGCAACCGGGTGGCGAGGTTGTTTGCGACCGTTGTAGAGCAATTCTTTGCGCCCATCGAGACGCCGGCTGACAATTGGAACCATGGCGGAACGACCGCGCGCCACGCTGACGGGGTGCGCCACGCGGTATTGAAACAGTGCGCCGCGCTCTTCACCGGCACTGACCGCTTTGGTTGAACGTTCGACGTTCTCCATGCTGAATGCTCCCGTGAGGGACATGGGGGCGAGATGAGCAACCTCTTCTTCCGTGGCATCCTCAAATGCGCCAGGAGGCCGACTCATCATCATCCGTTTCGCGCGAAACTCGATCGGCGCTGCAACGGTGCGCACATCGTCCTGCACCAGGGGACGCTCGGGAATGTGCGGTTCGTACAGGCGATAGCGGAACGATACCGGCATCCCGGCAACCAGGGTCAACTCGACATTCTCTAGGTCTTCGTCGAGTTGATTATCGAACAACCCCCACCCCTGAAGTAGGACTGCCACCTGCGCCCCCATATCGCGCCCGCCGCCATTGGCAGAGTCGCCGCCGTCGGGTTTCGGTTCCGCCAGCAGACGATAACTGACGCGCCAGGAGGGAGCGGGGGCGATGTATCCCACAAGGATCTCGTGGTCGCCATCCGACAGGCGCACGATGGCTGAACGCCGGTCTTCCTCGCTTTGCGCCGCGCGCAGGAAGTACGTCATATCAGCCGCAGCGCGATCGTCGAGGATTGTCAGGCGTGCAATGCGCCGCACCGGAACAGCGAGCACCTCGCGCTGTTCCGTCAGATAGAGCGAGACCAGTGGTTTGTCGAGTGGTTCTTTCTCATCGAGATCGATGCCAATGATCGCGCCTTCGAGGGTTTCTTCGTCGCTTTCGCCGTGACGGCGATCGCTCTCGATCCGGAGGCGCACCCTGCGCCCGCGCAGATCACGCAGCAGGTCGAGCAGACTGCGCGTATCGGAAAGATGGATGGAACCGCGCTCGATCTGTTTTGCGCGATCCTCCGGTGTTTCGATGTCGATGCCCAACACTTGACCTTCCCCCAGATCAAGGACGATCAGGCTTTTGAGAATGTCGTCCATCGCCTCGCGTGGAAACATCAGGCGCAGCTCTGTGCCGGCGACTGAACCGCGTCGTTCGAAGTAGCCAACGCCATGTCGATACATCAGCATGCGGCGAATAGGAAGATCGGGCACGAGTTTCCTCCCTTTTCGTGCAATCAATGCGCTGGCGCGCTCTGCCAGCATAGGGGAGTATAGCAGCAAAGCGACACATCTGCGACAGAACCGCCTGTCACAGGCAGGGCATGCGCACAGTTTTGATGTGAGCCTTTCCTGAGCGGGGCTGAACAGCGGACACGTTACGCGGTATAATGTCGCCGGGTCGCTCCGTGACCGAGGACCCACGCTCCTTCTCGCTTCGTGTGAAATGGAGGTCGGATATGACGAAGCACCCGGCCGAGCTCCTCTGGTGGCAGCGCGGTGTCATTTATCAGATCTACCCGCGCTCATTCCAGGACAGCAACGGCGATGGCATCGGCGATCTGCGCGGTATTCGCTCGCGCCTCGATTATCTGGTTGATCTGGGGATCGACGCCATCTGGCTTTCGCCGATCTTCCCATCGCCCATGGCCGATTTTGGCTACGATGTCGCCGATTACTGCGATATTCACCCGCTCTTCGGCACGCTCGCCGACTTCGATGCACTGGTTGCTGATGCGCACCGGCGTAACCTGAAGGTGATCATCGACTTTGTGCCCAATCACACATCGGATCAGCACCCCTGGTTTGTCGAGTCGCGCAGTTCGCGTGACAACCCGAAGCGCGACTGGTATATCTGGCGCGACCCGGCGCCGGATGGAGGTCCGCCGAACAACTGGCTTTCGTATTTTGGCGGATCGGCCTGGGAACACGATGCAACCACGGGGCAATACTACCTGCACCTCTTTCTCAAAGAGCAACCCGATCTGAACTGGCGTAACCCGCAGGTGCAGGCGGCGATGCTCGATGTCATGCGCTTCTGGCTGGATCGTGGCGTTGACGGATTCCGTGTCGATGTCATGTGGCTAATGATCAAGGATGAGCAGTTTCGCGACAACCCGCCCAACCCCGCCTGGAAACCCGGTATGATGCCACATATGCGTTTGCTCGAGACCTGGTCCGCCGATCAGCCGGATGTTCACCAGATCGTTGCCATGATGCGTCGGGTGCTCGACTCATACGATGAGCGGATGATGGTTGGCGAGATCTATCTGCCGTATGACCGCCTGATGCGCTACTATGGAACGCCCGAAGCGCCCGAAGCGCATCTGCCGTTCAATTTTGCGCTGGTATTGCTGCCGTGGGACGCCCATACCATTGCTCAGGCGGTTGCCGCGTATGAAGCGTTGCTTCCGCCTCATGGCTGGCCCAACTGGGTGCTGGGGAACCACGATCAGCCACGGATCGCCAGCCGGGTTGGCGACGCGCAGGCGCGGGTAGCTGCCATGCTGCTCCTGACGTTGCGTGGTACGCCGACGATCTACTACGGTGACGAGATCGGCATGCACAATGTGCCAATCCCGCCGGATCGCGTTCAGGATCCGTTTGAGAAGAATGTGCCCGGTGAAGGGCATGGGCGCGATCCGCAACGCACACCGATGCAGTGGGATGCCAGCGAGTTCGCGGGGTTCAGCAAAGTTCAACCGTGGCTGCCCCTTGCCGACGATTACCGGCAGCGCAATGTGACGGCGCAGCGCAATGCACCGCATTCGATGCTGTCGCTCTACCGCCGTCTGCTGGCGCTGCGCCGTTCCGAACCGGCGCTCTCGATCGGTTCGTACCAGGCGGTCGCGGTCGAGGGCGATGACGCAGCACGTCGATCGATGATGGCATATGTGCGCGCGGCGGACGGCTGTCGCTTCCTGGTCGCGCTCAACTTCGCGTCGCAGCCTGTCCGTATGAGTCTTGCCACGATCGGAGAAGGAACTATCGCACTATCAACCCACCTTGATCGTGGCGGCAGCGCTGTTCGCGGCGAACTCGAGCTGCGCGCCGATGAAGGTGTGATCGTCGCGCTTGCAAAATGATCACAATATGTTCACATCCACTTATTGCGTGCAGCGCCAACATGCGAGATAATAGAAGTGGAGGAAGGTTTGGTTCCCTGTCCACGTTCGACCCCGTCCTGATCTCGCGGTCTCTGGACGAACGACGCCACTTCCCACGACGCAATACGCAGTGAGGCACAACGCGCGGTGCGCAGAGCGCCGTGCGCTTTGAGCACGGTTAAATACATAAACGAAACCCGGTATCCCCTGGCTGGCAGTTGAAGGTGCGCCTGAGGGGTGCGAACTGAGCCCTGAGCCCGTCGAAGGGCGCGCCGAAGCTTCCCCGCCCGCAAAGGCAGATGACCGGACATCGGACTAACCGCGCGCATGCATTTGTTGGGTCGACATATTGGATTTCACTTAATCATCAGGCGCTAGAGGAGACCCT
>JBEPYG010000361.1:0-4737 GCA_041641515.1 Roseiflexus sp. | reverse complement strand
GGTCGATCAGCCGTTCGTCGAGCCAAATCCAGAGACGCGCGAGTACTGCCGTAGCGACGCCAACCGTTGCCGCGTACAATTCGTCGACGTAGAACTTGCGGTTGAGCATCGTAAAGACGCCGGGCAGCATCCGTTCCAGCGGATCGGCTTCCTCAGCAGATGACGCGAAGGCATTGCGGTACACCAGCCATCCCAGGAGAATGCCGCCAATGGCAATCGCGCTGGAAATTCCCATGACCAGCAGGTTCAGTTTTCCGGCTTCCTGCCCGAAGAAATCCGCCAGATGATGGAAATCGTCGAACGGCAGGTTGATAACACCCGCAAACACCGCAAAGAGTGCCAGAATGACCAGCGGCGTCGTCATCGTCCACGGACTTTCGTGCGGGTCGCGCGCCTCGTGGTGATGGTCATCGTGCGACACGAAAGCATACGGCTGCTGCCGCGGGTGATGACCACGGAACGTGCCAAAGAACACAATCATAATCTGGCGAGTCATGTAGAACGCCGTCAGCAGCGACGCCAGACTGAGCACAACCCATACCAGGGTATTGGCACGGAATGCATCCGCCAGGATTTCGTCCTTGCTCCAGAACCCGGCGAAACCGGGGAACCCGGCAAGCGCCAGAAAGCCCGCCATGTACGCAAAGAACGTCACCGGCATAAAGCGGCGCAACCCGCCCATATTGCGAATATCCTGCGCCGTATTCGAATCGTGCCCGACGGTCGCTTCCATACCATGGATGACCGAGCCGGAGCCAAGGAACAACAGCGCCTTGAAGAAGGCATGGGTGAGCAGGTGGAACATTGCCGCCACCCATCCGCCAATGCCGAGCGCCGCAACCATAAAACCTAGCTGCGAGAGGGTCGAATACGCCAGAATACGTTTGATGTCGAACTGCCCAACGGCGATCAGCGCGGCGAAGAGCGCGGTAAACGCGCCAATCGTCGCAACGACCGGCAAGGCATCGCTGACCTGGAAGATCGGGTAGGTGCGCGCCGTCAGGAACACGCCCGCCGACACCATCGTAGCTGCGTGGATAAGGGCGGAAACCGGGGTTGGACCTTCCATGGCGTCGGGGAGCCAGACATGGAGCGGGAACTGTGCCGATTTGCCGATCGTACCGCTGAAGATCAGCAGAGCAATGCCGGTGGCGGCGCTGATCCCGATGCCGGTCGTGGTCGTTGCCAGACGTTCCAGCAGTTCAGGGTTGAACACTTGCCCTGGTCCAGCGCCGAGTTCGAGAGTACCGGCTTCGGTCCACAACCACGCCAGCCCAATCATGAAGAGCACATCGCCGATGCGCGTGGTGATGAACGCCTTGATCGCCGCCTGACGCGGGGTAATCTGGTTCGGGTCAGCATACTTCTTCTCGTACCAGAACCCGATCAACAGGTACGAGCACAACCCCATGATCTCCCATGCCATGAAGAACAGGAGCAGGTTGCTTGCCATCACCATCGCCAGCATAGCGGCGGTGAAGAGCGAAATGAACGAGAAGAAACGCGCCTGGCGCGGATCGTGCGCCATGTAGCCGACCGAGAAGAGGTGAATGCAGGTGGCGGTGATCGTCACCATCACCAGCATCGCTGCTACTGCCGGATCGATGATATACCCCATCGTAAAAGGAACATCGCCGCCAGCTGGCGCCCAGCGAATCGTGCGGACGATATTCGGGTCGCGCCACTCAAACCCGTGACCAGCACCGTTTTCGGCGGCAGACTCCACGGCGTGCGCTCCTTCCGCATGAGCCGCAACTGCGCCGTCTGCCGTCATTTTCACGCCGCTGGCGACTTCAACGGCCGTGCCCAGCGCAACAACTGTTGCACCGACCATCAACAGCGTCGCCAGCCAGGCGCTGACGTTCTTGTTCCGCTGAACCGGCGTCAACGTAATGATCGCGAACCCGATCAGCGGCAAGAGCGGGATCAACCAGGCATTCTGGAGAAACCATCCCATACAGCAACCTTTTTAATGTCGCACGTTCAACGTTCGCACGTTCCCACGCCATCTCACCCGCGCAAACTATCGACCTCATCGGCATTGACCGTCTGGCGCGCACGGTAAATCGCAATAATCATCGCCAGACCAATCGCAGCTTCCGCGGCAGCAACCGTAATCACGAACAGCGCGAAGGTCTGACCGGCGACGACATTTGGCTCCAGATAGCGCCAGAACGCCACGAGGTTGATGTTGACGGCATTGAGCATCAATTCGATGCCCAGCAGAATACCGACGGTATTGCGCCGCGAAAGGGCGCCGAACAACCCGACGCAGAACAATGCGCCGGCCAGTGTGAGCACCCAGGGAAGCGGAACCGCCTCAGTTATTGACGGCATAACACGCCTCGATGCAGAACCACAACAGAGAAGAACGAACAGACACCGCTATGATCACGTCTCACCGCCGGTCGCTTCCGACGCCTGGACGGCAGTCGCTGCGGGTTCGGGGGATGGCGCCGCCGATCGCCGTTGTTGCTGGCGCAGGCGCACCTGTTCCGCCAGAGTCAGCACGCGGCGGCGGCGTTCACGCTCCTCGAAAGCGACGACAATGGCGCCGATCATCGCAACCAGAAGCAGAATCGCTGCCACTTCGAACGGCAGGAGATACTCGCGCATAAATGCCGTGCCAATCTGTTGCGCACCGGAGATAGCTGGCGGTTGACCGGCAGGCGGCGGCGGCGGGAGTTGCCATGCATAGGTCATGACCGTCGGTACAATCAGAAGACCAAACAGCGCTGCCGGCACGATCAACGCGATCCACCAGCGCGGCGTCAGTTGTCGATGCTGGCTTCCCTCCAGATCGCGCGTCAGCATAATGGCGAACAGAATCAGGATCGACACTGCACCGACGTAGATCAGCACCTGTGCAACCCCGAGGAACTCGGCCTCCATCAACAGATAGAGAGCGCCGACGCCGAAAAATGACGAAATCAACCAGAGCGCAGCGTGCACGATATTCCGCACCGTGACCGTCATGATCGCGGATGTCAGGATGAACGCGGCAAAGATCACGAACAAAATGGTGATAAGTATATTCATAAGGCGCGCCAATAACTGTCGCTATCTCAATTTCGAGAAGCGATGACCAGGTCTTCCTCGAGCCATTCTTCTTGCGTTGGGCGCTGATTGATCGAGAGAATCCAGTAAGCAGCCGCGATATTGATGATTGCGGTCACCAGAATAGCGATCAACTGGCGTTGCCAGGGTGCGAACCCATCAAGGCTGAACAACCCACCCCACTGCGTGCTCGTCCACTGCGTCAGCCCCACCATCAGCGATGCTGACACAATGTTGACCAGCGCGAGCGGCAACAGCAGTTTCCAGGCAAAATCCATCAACTGGTCGACGCGCAACCGCGGAAATGCGCCGCGCAGCCAGATCATCACAAAGAACAGAACCCAGATTTTGGCAAGCAGGTACAGCGCCGACAGCGCCGCTGCGACATGCACCCACGGACCTCCCATATTCGCCAGCGCTGCGACTCCCGGTCCCTGCCATCCGCCGAGGAAGGCAGTAGCTGCAAGCGCCGACAGTGCGAAGTTGAGGATGTACTGCGCAATGTAGAACGTCGCAAACTTCATGCCGCTGTACTCGGTCATGTAGCCTGCAACAATCTCCGAGTCGGCTTCAGGGATGTCGAAGGGCGTGCGCTCACCTTCTGCGAGCGCCGCAATGAAAAAGACGATGAAGCCAAGCAATCCGACCGGCGTAAATACCCACCAGCCCAGACCAAGGTCGAGCGCCTGCACCGGTTCGCTCACCGAGCCGGGGAATGAGGTGATCGTGGTATACAGCAGCGGCGAACAGCCTGCCGGATCGCTGCAGAGAATGGTTGTGCCCATGAGCGGCACGCCTGCCTGGAGATAGGGCAATTCCAGCAGCGACATGCCGCCGATCAAAATGACGACCGTCAGCAGTGCTGTGACCGCCGGGATTTCGTAGGAGACCAGTTGCGCAACCGCGCGCATGGCGCCGAGGAGCGCGAATTTGTTGTTCGACCCCCAGCCTGCCATCATCAACCCAACGCCCGACACGGCCGATACGGCAACGATGTAGAGCAGCGCGACGTTCAGATCGATCGGTTCCAGACCACGACCCCACGGAATAACGGCGAGCATCATCGCCACCGGCGCAAGTGAGACGACCGGCGCCAGCAGATGAACCCAGCGATCGGCGCTGCGCGGAACGATGTCTTCCTTGGTGAACATCTTGACCGCATCAGCGATTGGTTGCAGCAAACCAGCCGGCCCGACCCGGTTCGGTCCGAGGCGGTCCTGCATACGTGCAACCACGCGCCGTTCCGCCCATACCATCATGATGAAGTTCCCGACAGCGTAGAACAGCACAATGATGGTCACCAGCAGATAGGCGATCAACACGATCAGCCAGTCCGGGAGAGCGCCGCCAATCCATGATCGCAGGATATCCGTCATAGGGTGCCCACCTGTTATTCTTCACTTCCATCATGTTGTGCAGCTGCTTTTTTCGCGGCATTGGCGGCGCGAATCGCAGCCAGACGCGCAGCTTTGTCGGCAGGCATGCTGCCAGCAGGCGGCGCACCCGCGGTCGCCGGATCCGCAGATTCCGCTGCAGGCGGAACAGATGAAGCGTCGGTGTGCGCGACATCGGGTGCGCCTTCAGCAGCGGATGGTGCGGCAGGGATGTCCGCACTCCCGGCAGCCTTCTTCGCGGCGTTGGCGGCGCGAATCGCAGCGAGGCGCGCAGCTTTGTCGGTCG
>JBEPYG010000360.1:0-4746 GCA_041641515.1 Roseiflexus sp. | reverse complement strand
TTCATTGCTCTGAAGCAGTTTCATATTATCGACGGAGCCGCCAGTTTCCTGAGCCGTCGCTTCTGTATTGGGCATCTTTTCAGTAAGGATACGGGCAAGACCACCACCGTAGGGGAAGAATACGCCACCGGTACCGCCGGTGCCAATAATCAATCGAAGTTTTTCTCCGGTGGGCGGGGCGGGCGCTGTTGTAGACTGTTCACCAGAAGGCGCAGCAGTGGGGGCAGACGGCGCAGACTGCCCGCACGCAGCCAGAACCAGCGCCATAATCGACCAGAAGACGACCAGCGTTCGTTTGACCATGCGAATGCTCCTTTCCTGTCTATGTAGCGCGGATCAGGCAACAGACCCCTGACCGTCGCTTCCTAAGGGAAGGGGGTTACACCATGGCACGATGGCATGCCAAGAACACGCAATCTACGCATTCATCCGGTTAGAAGGCAGGCTCGCGCCTGCCAGGAAGTGTTGCAACGCACAGCCAGCGCGCTCACTTGCGATCGCGCTGATCACTCAAACGGCGTTTCGTGTGTTCCGTTCTTTCCTGTATCTATCAGGCGCCGAAGCGCGTCAGGATCGTTGTATGGCAACAATCCTCGGACGAGGACGATAATCGGTACGGAGAAGAAACCAGGATAGCGCAAGTGTACTCATAATTTGAGAATACGTCAAGAGAAGGGTTTCGCTATCCATAATAAAGATCTCCTAACCAGCAGGCAGCGGCGCGAAGTATGGGGAATACCATGATGATCTGCTATCCCTCTGGATGCGCGCGGTCGTGAGGCGTCTGGTCAGACGCCGCGTTTTTTTCGCAGTAGAAGAGGGTGCCGGCAGTAATGCAGAGGGGTACGGCAAACAGGTTGATCAGGGGAATGCTCACCAGACCGAGGCAGACCAGCCCAAATCCGGCGGTGGCGGGCAGACCCTGTCGGACGAATCCCAGTTTGTCACGAAAGCGCAACCGGCGACGTTCGAGCGGCGGGTCGAAGAAGTCGAGGCAGGAAATGGTCGCACCGAGCGCAATGCCGCTGGCCGTCGCCAGAAACGAACCAACAACCGGAATCAGATTCAAAAGCAACGCTGGCACACCAATGGTCAACGCCAGGAGCGCTTTTTTGATTTCGAACAGGAGGGCGCGAGCAATATCACGCGCTACATTTCCTACCGTCGGCGGCGGCGCATCGAACACGACGCCGCTGAAGCGTTCTTCCAGTCGTTCGGAGAGGCGGCTGTAGAATGGAGAGCCGATCACTACCCCAAAGCGCACGAGCACAAAGCCGGTGGCGATCAAGAGGGCAATGACCAGCAGCGCGCGCAAAAGCCAGGCGATCAATGCCATCCATTCGGGAAGACCGGCGATGAAACCGTCAATGACGCGAAATCCGGCAACGAGCAAACCGGCGTACAGCGTGACGCCGACCAGCATATTCAGGAGAATTGGTGCGATAATGTATTGCCAGAACACCGGATGGCGTCTGAGCACGCCAAAAGCGCGCAGCGGATACGAGGCGCCGGTAAGGAAGGTGTGCATAACGATTGGGAAGGACTGAGAACCAGGAACACTACCATTGCAGATTGTCGCGCAAGGCGTCCAGTGGGAGGGACAGACGAACAGGAACCAGAAAGAGCGCCATTTCAGACTACGTGCAAGGCGTCCGGGCGTACTCTGGCGCAACGCTGCGCGGTGTGTTCACGTAATCCCGGTTCCTGGTTCTCAGCTCCCGGTTCCCGGCTCTGCTGACACCTACTCCTGCCGAATGATCAGACTCTCGTCGCGGTTCTTCTCACCCTCCTCGAGCAGCATAACCGGAATGCCATCTTCCACCGGATAGCGATACCCGTTACGGCGATTGACCAGCCACTCTTTGCCTTCGCTGTCGCGCATCAACTCCACCGGTCCCTTGTCGCCAGGGTCAGCCAGGATAGCTAGCAGCTCGGGGCTGATGCTGCGCGGCTCACCGCCAGACGATGATGGCGGCGGCGATTGAGGATTGGCGCCCAGATCGAAGACGCTGTCTTCACGATACTGGCGAACGGCGCGATAGACGACGATGCCCAGCGCAATCAATGCTGCCACGCCAAGGAGACGAAGAGCGAGTTTCATACATGCAACCTCCTCTGTTGATATATTTTATCGATAATAGAGCCCATGATACTCTGGCCCGGCGAGACGACATTCATTATACAGGGTATTCAACCTTTTCCAACATCGACGGACGCTCATCGCGCCACGGAGATGGCGGATCGCCAGCTCCTCGCCATACCAGCAACCGCCAGTCCGGCGGCGAACCTGGCGCCAGATAGGTTATTTCCAGATAGGGAAAGCGCTGCTGCTGGCGCTGCGATGTGACGACATCGACAATTACATCGGTCCATGTCCCGGTATTGATATATGTCTGGCGCTCGTTCAACGCCACGATCTGCGCCAGGTGCGTATGCCCGCAGATGAAGAGACTGGTCGACCGATGGCTCGGATCGCGCGCAATACGCGCCATACTGCGGACCGACGTACTGCCGAACGCGCGAACAGAGCGTCGCAACTCGCGTTCCGCTGCGCGCTGAAATGCAGCTTCGGGAAAAACCCCGGATTGTTGCCGCACCCCCGCCGCACGCCCCAGTAACGTCGCTGCCAGCGCAACCTGGTGATACATCGGCTTCCAGAGCGTCCGCTGCGATAGCGTGTGCTGTCGTGGATCGTCATCGAGAACATATGTGGTATTGCGCAGCAACAGGTTGATCAGCAGCACCAGACCACGCGCCGCCAGCCGACGAGTAGCACGGTTGCGCAGCGTCGGCAACGACAGCGCATACCAGAAAATGGCCGATAGCGGCTTGACATTGTCGATCAGCGTGGCAACTTCCACCGGCTCGTCCTCCAGCAGATTGATCGCCTCACGGATCAGGCGCGTACCGAATACAACCTCGAACGGTTCACAGATGCCGTCGAAGTGCACGAAACGGTTCCAGCGATCAAACTGGTTGCCATGAACGAGAAAGATGCCATCGCCTTCATACTGCACGCCAAACCGCAGCCGTGGATCGTCTGACGCCAGTCCGAGCGCCTGGCGCAGCGTCTGTTTGGCACTCGCGTAATGCAACTCAAAGTCATGGTTCCCGATGATGACCGTTACCTGATTCTCGCGCTGCGTCAGGAAGGAGCGCAGCGCCGCCACCGGTTCGCTATGCGCCTGCAGGATGGTTTCCAAGCGACGCGCCGCCGCGCGCGGCGACCACTCGAGATCCGGCACATCCGGCAGGCATACCTGCAGAAATTCAAACGTGTCACCCGCCAGAATCAACTCGGTCGGACCAGGTTCGGCGGCGTAATGATGCAACAACGCTGTGAGCTCGGCATCGGCGGTGAAATCATCGAGTCGGTCGCCTGCACCCAGATGCAGGTCGCTGAGCACCAGACGGCGGATGCCTGGTCGAACATCATCGGGGACGATCGGCGGTGTCGTTTCGTTCGTGGGACGAATACGCACCGGATGCAGACGGCGCCGGATGATCAACGCGACACACGTTCCAACCAGCGCCAGGGAGAGTGATCGAAGAGCGGATAGCATAGCGTTAGCGTGCAGCAGCGCGAGCAGCTGCGATGAATGCTCGAATCTTCGCGTGATCTTTCACGCCGTTGCTCTCGACGCCGCTGCTAACATCGACCCCCCACGGACGCACGCGCGCAACTGCGTCGGCAACATTCTCGGGGGTCAATCCACCTGCCAGGAGCACGGGATGCTGGCGCGCCAGCTCAGCCGCGCGATCCCAGTCGGCAACCACGCCAGCTCCGCCATAACTGCCGGGCACATGGGCATCGACCAGCAATCGCACATGAGACCGATCGTGTGTGAGCCACGCGCGCTCTTGCGCCGGGTTATCGAAGCGAACGGCTTTGATAACCAGCAAGGACTCCAGCGCATCCGCATAGGCGACAGGTTCGTCACCGCTCAGCTGAACGCCATCAAGATCGCACAACTGTGCAATTTCGCGGATGCGTTCTACTGTTTCGTTGACAAACACCCCGATCAGGGCGATCGCTCGTCCGCGAGCGATGGCAGCAACACGCGCCGCATCGGTGATGGATGCAGCATCCTCGACTGTGATCTGACGGCGTGAAGGAGCGAACACCAGTCCAAGCATATCGGCGCCGGCGTCAACCGCCGTTTGGACGTGTTCCCGCATTCGCACGCCGCAGATTTTGATCATCATCGCACACTCATCGGAACGTCATCACGCCTCGGGCGAATCGTCGGTCGTCCTGGTTTTTTTCCGTTGCCTGGTCGGACGTGGCGCTTCTTCATCTGACGCAGCAACAGTAGCTTTGCTGCGCGAACGGTTTGGACGCGCCGCGGGTTCGCCACCCGTCGTTGTCTCGTCCACATCCGCTGTCGTGCGTGAAGCGGCGCGGCGGCGACGCTTCTTCGGCTGATCTTCAGCGATGACCTCTGCCGATGCGCTTTCTTCAGGCGCCGCAGCCTGCAACGCTTCGGGTGCGCCAGCAACGACCGACACCTCGTGCAGAACGCTCTCTTCAACCATCGTTCCTTCGGCTGCGACTGCTGGAACCCCCACGTCACCGGACTCGTCGGCATAGACGGTGACCGATGTCGCAGACACTGGTTCGGGCGCACCGACCGGCGCGTCTGCATCCTCCAAGCTGCTGCCGAAGCCGCCATCCGCCGCGGACATCGGTTCCGCAGCGACCGGCGCGTCTGCATCCTCCAAGCTGCTGCCGAAGCCGCCATCCGC
>JBEPYG010000359.1:0-4761 GCA_041641515.1 Roseiflexus sp. | reverse complement strand
GTTCATCGCCGAGCAGGATGCGCGGCCGGTTTGCCAGTGCGCAGGCGATGGCAACACGTTGTTGCTGACCGCCAGACAGGTGTGTGACCGGAGTCGCAGCTTTCTCTGCGATGCCAACTGCTTCCAGCAACTCGTCGGCCCAGGCGCGTCGTTCGTGCCCGCTGCGCCCGGCAAAGGTCATCAGCAGTTCGATGTTCTCACGCGCACTGAGATACGGCAGCAGGTTGCGGGTTGTCTGCTGCCAGATAAACCCAATCCGCTCGCGGCGGTAGGCGCTCACCTGAGCAGGCGTCAGCGCCGTCAGATCGAGTCCATCGACGATCAACCGTCCGGCAGACGGACGATCAAGACCGCCAATGGCGCTGAGAAGCGTCGATTTGCCCGAGCCGGACGGACCAACCAGTGCCAGAAATTCGCCCCGCGCCACTTCCAGGTCCAACCCTTGCAGCGCTACTACTTCGAGTTCGGCGACCTTGTAGATTTTGACCAGGCCACTAGCTTGAATGATGTGATCGGTATGGTTCATATTGCCCGGTTCCCTCAATTCACATCACCTAGTTTCACCGCCTGGAACAGTCGGATGCGCGCCAGTGACGCGCCGAGCACCAGCAGCGAGAGCATCAGCGTCACACCGAATGCCGCATAAATGCTCACCATGCTTTCCCACGCCAGGCGCGGCGGGTAGGCGGGAACACCAGGGTACGGGCCCACACCGACCTGCATGAAGGGGACGATGAGCAGCGCTGCCAGCGCGCCAATCCCGCTGCCAGCCGCCAGTCCAACGCCGATCAGCAGCAGTTGTTCCAGCAAAAGCGCCGTCGCGACCCCAACGCCACTCAATCCCAGCGCCCGCAGCATGCCCAGTTCAATCGCGCGGCGACGCGCTGTGATGAACCCGGTGACCAGAAAGCCGAGCAGAGTCAACGCGCCGGCCGCCAGAAAGCCGATGGTTAGAATGCCAAACAATCCCTGGCGCTGCGGACGGGTCTGTTCACGCCCAATGAGCGTCGCACGATCAAGGACGTCAATCACCGGGATGCCCAGACTCCGCACCCCGGCGACTACGTCCTCGACAGGCATAGCCGGATCGCGCACGATCCAGACATCATACGGGTATTGCCCGCCCATCTCATCGAAAATATAGTCCAGGTTGGCGACGATGATCGGGCCGTCCTGTGGATAGAAGCCGGGCCAGAGATCGATAGCGGCGACGATGCGAAAGCGCACATCACGCTGATCGCCGTAGAGCCGCACGGTCACAGGGAGTGCGTCTCCCACCTGCAGCCCATCCCTCAACAACTGGCGACTGACAAGGGCGCCGTTGGGATGGCGTGCCAGCAGGTTCATGAGACCGCCGAGCGACTCGCCGCCGCCCCAGGCGCGATCGAAGCGGGTGATGACATTCGGAAAATCGGTCCGATCGATGCCAATCAGCTGCGCCTGCCGGTTGCCGGCGCCCACACCGACCGTTGCATCATATCGTCCAACCCGCGCGGCTGCCTGCACCCCTGGCGCCTGAAGATGCGCGCTCACCGGTACAAAGAGAAAACGCGCTTCGTCACGGATGTCACGACGTGGTTGCTGTGAAGGCTGGCCGGGTTGACCAGGGCGCGCACGCTCAGCGCTCTCACCCGTCTCGAAGAGTTGGGTCATCGCGCCAACCTGGTACGTCAGTTCAGTGCGCATTGCGCCATCAAGCGTATCCGCCATTGTAGAACTGTATGTTGCCAGGCTAAGCGTCAGGATCAGGAGGAGCAGAGCGCCACGGTAATTGTCAGTCTGTCGCGCCAGCGCGCGCAGCGTCACCAGCGGCGCAACCCAGGCCGGTACAGTCGCCAGCCGCGCCAGTCCTTCCAGGATGAGCGGAATGAGACGCAGCGCCAGCAGACCAAGCGCAAAACAGAGGAGCACCGGGGTCAGCACCAGCAGCGGATTGCTGAACGGATCCGCGTTCCCCTGAAACAAGCTGCCGCCAGTCTGCAACTGATAGATGCCGTATGCCGCCGGGATGAGGAGCAGCACATCAAGATAGGCGCGCTGCCAGAAAGGAGGTCGCACAGCGCGCGCCGCCTGTTGCTGTTCGTCCACCAGGGTGCGACGTGTCGCCACCAGCGCCGGGATCAACGCTGCAATGACGGTGATTACCAGAACGATCAGGGCGAATATCAGGCTCTGCGCGCCGAGCGACAGCGGTACATCAGCGCCGGTCAGATCCACATCGAGGAATGAGCGCACGCGGCCCATCACCGACGCAAAGGCAAGTCCAAGCGGCAATCCAACGGCAAGCGCCACAGCGCCAATAATCGTCCACTCGACCAGATACATACCCAGAATCTGTGCACTTCGGACGCCACGCGACTTCAGGAGCGCAATCTCATTGCTCTGACGCCGCACGAGCAGAGCGGCGATCAGCGTCGCAAAATAGAGCGCCAATGCCAAAATTGGTGCGCTGAAGACGAAGAGCTGCGTGGTCAGTGTTGCCACACGCTCCTGATAGCGCTGCAACGCCTCCGACGGTCCCTGTTCGAGACGCAAGCCGGGGATGAGGCTGCCGACACGCGCACGAACGCTTTCGACCCGGCTCAACAGCGGCGATACCTGGGCGCCGGTGACGCCTTCACCACTCAGACGCACAAACCAGAGCGCCTGATCGACCTCGTCGCGCAGCGCCTCGGCGACGGGACCGGTAAAACTCGCTTCCGGCACAAGAATGAGATCGTTGAGGGTGTCGGGCGAGAAGAACCAGGCCGGATCGCTACGGTTGACCGGCGCCCAGATCGCCGCCACACGCACCTGAAGCGTCGCCGGACGTGTTCCGGCAGCAATGATTGTGAGCGTATCGCCCACGTTCACGCCCGCTTCATCGGCGAACGCGCGGGCAATCATGACATCCAGCACAGTATTGCCCGTAGACGACGACGGCATCTGACCATCGACGATCTGCATCCGATCATCGAGCCCGCTGATGAAGCCAAGCGGCGCATTCTTGAGAAAGACCGTGTCACCGCCGGCAGCAAGAAAGACGCGGAGCGGCGCACTGCGGACGTGGCGCGCAAAACTACTGACCGGCAGATCGAGACCGGGAATGCCGTTGCGTTGCAGGTAGTCATCCGCCGGTGCGACGCGCTCCCACTCCAGCGGCGTATTCCAGGCGCCGACGTAGCGCAGGAACAACGCAAACGGCGAGCGCCCCTGACGCTCCTCTTGCTGCCGGATTTCGTCCTGCAGCAGCCGCAGACTGGCCGCTTCGGCGTATGCAGGCACAGCAGCAGCAAGAGCAATAGCGGTCACTGCTGCCAGCCATGCGCAGAGCGCCAGCCCCAGGTTGGCGCGCAGGCGTTTGAGGGCAGCGGTCAATACAGAAAGCAGAGCCACTATCCGGCGCATACCTATGATCCGACGACTATATCGCCCTCGTTCAGGCCCTCGAGGATTTCAACCCGCTCATCGGTTTCGATGCCGATCCGCACGGTCACGCGGCGTTCACGCTCCCCCTCGCGCACGATGACGAAGCGACGACCCTCGAATGAACGGATCGCTTCCGGCGGCAGCCAGAGCGCGTTTTCCTTGCGCTCCAGCACGATGCTGACTCGCGCGACGGTCACCCCCGCTTCGAACTGTTGTCCACGCGCATCGACGACCTGAAAGCGCGTCGTGACATCACGATCCTGAACCGCACCGCTTCCGCCCGAGCCGTATGGCGCCGGCATGCGCCGAATGACCCCGGGTATTGCCAGATCGGGGCGTGAAAGCAGGCGGATCTCGACACTCTGCCCTTCGGAAAGCAAGCGCATCTGCTGCACGCTGAGCGTTGCAGCAAACTCCAGGTTCGTTGGATCGGCAATCTCGATGACCGGCTCGAATGCGGTGACCGTTGCGCCTGGCTCGAGAGCAACCGCCAGGACGGTTCCATCCTGGGGCGCAATCACACGTCCGTCGTCAACGCGGCGACGCGCCTTTTCCAGCGCACGTTCGGCGTTCTCCACGGCGCGGATCGCGCTGTTGAGGGTCTCGTTGCGCGCCTCTTCCAGCGCCACCTGCGCCCGTTCGAGGGACAGCCGGGCATCTTCGATCGCTTTATTCTTGCCCTGGAGCAGGGTATCAAGGGCGCGCTGCGCCTCCTCGACTTTCTTTTCCGCCTCGCGAATGCGGACAATCTCGTCGTCTGCGGCGCGATCACGGGTGCGCTGCGCCTGCTCCAGGTTGCGCTCGGCGTCACGCAGGGCGCGTTCCGCCTGCGTCAGTTTCACGCGATACTCTTCCTTCTGCTTCTCAGTCAAACGGTTGGGAACCAGCACTCCGTTTTCATCTTTGATGAACGGATTCTCCGGATCAGTGCCATAGCGCTGCACCCAGTCCCAGTTCCAGTAGGCGGCGCTGTACGCTTTCTGAGTATCAGAGAGCGCTTCGGCGCTGTCAATCAGCGCTTCCTCCGCCGAGGTTTTCGACCACGAAGCATCGTCGCGCGTGTTGCGTAACTCGCGCTGCGCCGCTTCCAGGCGTTCCTGCAGTTCCTTGAACAGGTCAGCCTCGCCGCCGGGCAACAATCGTTCGAGTTCGCGCCTGGCGCGATCAACATCGAGTTCACGCTCTTTGATCCGTTTCTCTTTCGCCAGCCGCGCGCTTTCAAGGTCGCGCCGCGCCTGCGCCAGATCGTCCTCGGCGCGACGCAACTCATCAAGCGCCTCCTCTTGCTGGAGTTCCGCCAGCACATCGCCCTCTTTGACGACATCGCCACGACTGACGTTCACACTATTGACA
>JBEPYG010000358.1:0-4763 GCA_041641515.1 Roseiflexus sp. | reverse complement strand
TGGCAGTGGCGACGCTTGGCGAGGCGCGGACGCTGCGGGAAGCCGGGATTGGCGCGCCGATTCTGGCGCTCGGCTACACCCCGCCGTGGCAGGTGGCGCAGGCGGCGCGGCTGGGGATCGCCATTACCGTCTTCGATCCGGATACGGCGCGCGCATGCGCTGCTGCGGCTGAAACCGGGGTGCGTGTCACGGTGCACGTCGAGGTCGATACCGGCATGGCGCGTACCGGGTTGAGCGTTGAGGATTTGGGGTCATTTTTGCAGACGCTTGCCGATCTGCCGGGTGTGCGCGTCGAAGGGTTGTACACCCATTTCGCGGATGCCGACGCAGCCGACTTGAGTTCTGCGGAGGCGCAGTTACGACGTTTTTGCGCAGCACTGGACGCAATTACATCCGCCGGATTACGCCCACCGATCGTCCACGCCGCAAACAGCGCGGCGCTGCTGCGGCTGCCAGAGGCGCGGTTCGACATGGTGCGCCCCGGCATTGTGTGCTATGGGCTGGCGCCATCCCGCTGGACGCCGCTGCCCCCGCTATTGCGACCGGCGCTATCGTTTCACACCGAGGTGGCGCAGGTGCGCGCTCTTCCCCCCGGAACACCGGTGTCGTATGGCGGAACATTCGTCACCCCGCGCGCATCACGAATTGCGACCATCCCCGTGGGATATGCCGACGGTCTGCGCCGCGCACCGCCGTGGCGCGCAGTGCTGGTGCGTGGACAGCGGGCGCCGGTCGTCGGACGAATCTGCATGGATTATGCAATGATCGACATCACCGACATTCCCGGTGTTCGGCGCGGTGACCTGGTGACCCTGATCGGTGCACAGGGTCATGAGCGGATCACAGCAGATGAGGTCGCTGAATGGCTCGGAACGATCAGTTATGATGTGGTAGCGACCATCCTGCCTCGTGTACCGCGAGAGGTCATTGAGTAACGAGGTGTTCATTTGTGGAAACGTCAGGGGAGGGGAGTCAGGGACACAACCGTCAATTCAACAGCGCCGCCGCCGCGCGTCCGGCGCGCGCAATCGACCCGGTCACTGTTGAACACCAGCGACTGCCAGTAGTGAAGATTTTCCCAGTTTGGGCGCAGCGTCCACTCATAGCGGATATACTGGGGATACCCCATGTGCGAATCGAAAACGACCTGCGTAAAGGTTGAGACACGGCAGGTACACTGAACGGACGAGGGGTAACATATACTGGCGGTTTGACCGAGTTGCTTCACCCATTCGAAGAGGCGCGTCACTGTCCAGGACGGCGGCTGTGCACACTGATTGAGGTATACTGTCTGAACCCGATCACCGCGAATTTCGAGATCCTGCTCGCACACACCGGTGCGCGTCCGATGTTGAATGACGAGACGGTAATGATCGAGAGGCTGTGCATACCACGTCTGCTCTGCGCTCATTTGCGCAATGTGCACCTCTGATGTTCCTGCTCTGCCGGCAAGCAAGGCAACGAACACCAGCGCTAGAACGAGCAACAGCACACTGCCTGCCAGGAGCAGACGCACCTGTACACCTTTTGCGATTGCTGAAAACAGCCTATGCATTACCCCATACCGAGGTAGGCGTGCTGGACAAGTTTATTCTCGCGCAATGCCTGTGCAGTATCTGCCAGAACAATCTCGCCCGTCTGAAGCACATAGCCGCGATGAGCGATCGCCAGCGCCATGAGCGCGTTCTGCTCTACAAGGAGGATAGTTGTGCCCTGCGCGTTGATGTCGCCGATAATGCTGAAGATCTGCTCCACCAGCACCGGCGCCAGACCCATCGACGGTTCATCAAGGAGCAACACACGCGGTCGTCCCATTAACGCCCGCCCGATCGCCAGCATCTGCTGTTCGCCGCCGGAGAGGGTGCCGCCGCGCTGGTTGAGGCGCTCATAGAGACGAGGAAAGAGATGGAACACACGCTCCATATCTCTGGCGATCTCGGACTTATCTGTGCGGAGGAAGGCGCCGACCTCCAGATTCTCGCGTACCGTCAGGCGCGGAAAGATACGGCGTCCTTCCGGCGACTGGATGACCCCCAGCTCAACGATCTTATGCGGCGGCAGATGATCGATCCGCTCACCTCTGAAGAGAATCTCGCCGTACCTGGGTTTCAGCAACCCTGAAATCGTGCGCAGCGTCGTGCTCTTGCCGGCGCCGTTCGAGCCGATCAGCGTCACGATCTCGCCCTCTTCCACCGAGAGCGAAATGCCTTTCAGAGCATGAATGTTGCCATAGTAGGTATGGACGTTTTTGAGTTCGAGCAGTGGCATAGAAGAACCGCGAACCAGAAACAAAGAAACAGCAACCAGGAACTAAGAGTCTATCCGAATAACGCAGGATACCGAAAAACCGCATCCTGAGGAGCGCGCAGCGTGTATCGAAGGGGCGGTTTTTCGGATAGGCACTGAGAACCAAAAATCACAAAGATCAAAAACCGTGAACCAGGAACCGCAAATCGAAAATCATCTTCGCATATTCACGCCTGCTGCTCTACGCCATGCGCAGCGGCGCCTTTCCCCAGGTATGCTTCGATGACACGCGGATTGGAGCGGATTTCTTCAGGAAGCCCCTCAGCAATCTTGGTGCCGTAATCGAGCACGGTGATACGCTCCGAAATTGTCATCACCACACGCATATCGTGTTCGATCAAGACCACAGTAATACCCAGTTCGTCGCGTAACCGCCTGATCAGATCGGTCGCTTCCGCTGTTTCCTGCGGGTTCATACCAGCCGTTGGCTCATCGAGCAGGATCAGTTTCGGCGACGATGCCAGCGCCCTGGCAATCTCAAGGCGACGCTGGTCGCCATACGGCAGATTGCGCGCCAGTTGATTACGCTGATGATCAAGATTGACGAACCTGAGCAACTCGCGCGCACGTTCGAGTGATGCCCGCTCCTCGGCGCGCACAGCCGGAGTTCCAAACAGAATCTGCCACAAACCGGCATTCAGTCGCGTATGCATGCCGACCAGCACATTTTCGAGCACCGTCATCGCATTGAACAGGCGAATGTTCTGGAAGGTGCGACAGATGCCCAACGCCGTAATCTGGTCGGGACGCAAGCCCGTAATATCTTTGCCATCGAAGACGATCGTCCCGTGGGTCGGCTTATAGATTCCGGTCAGCACGTTGAAGAACGTGGTCTTCCCCGCACCGTTCGGACCGATCACGCTGACAATACTGCCCGCCTCGATAGTGAGCGAAACATCGTTCACCGCGGTGAGCCCGCCAAACTGCTTGGTAACATGTTGTGCTTCTAGAAGCGCCACGACCAGTCCTCTCAACCTTCCACACTCTGTGCAGACTCTGCAGACGAAACAACCGTTTCCGTTTCAGGTTCCACGACAGGTTCGTCGTGATGCAACTCCTGGCGGCGACGATCCTCCGGCATCAAACCCTCCGGACGGAAAATCATCATGATCACGAGCAGCAACCCAAAGAGCAGACGCTGATACTGCGCCGGGTCGAACCACGAGGGGATCGGCACGCCACGACGCTGGAGCGCCGCCAGTTCGCTGGCGATACGCGGCAGGAGTTGCAGGTCGAGCAGGGTCACGATCACCGCGCCGAGCATCGTACCGGGGATGCTCCCCATCCCACCGAGAATGACCATCGACAGAATGCCGATCGACCGCAGCAGATCGAAGGTCGGCGGGTTGATGAACGTCTGCAGCGCACTGAAGATGACCCCCATCGTGCCGGCAAACGAGGCGCCGACAGCGAACGCCAGCAGTTTCATCCGCACCAGCGGAATACCCATCGCAATTGCGGCAGTCTCATCTTCGCGGATCGCCGTCCACGCGCGACCGATACGGGAGTCGTTCAGCCGATGGACGACGAACACGGTCAACGCCAGGAAGATCAACACCAAAAAGTAGAAATAGAGTTGATATTCCTGCACGCGCGAGATGTTAATCCCGAGCGCCTGAAACACCGGCTCAACGAACAATGGCGGTCGCCCCACGTCCTTGATCCCCTGCGAGCCATTTGTGATATTGATCGGACGATCCAGGTTCGTCGCCAGCACACGGATCACCTCGCCCAAACCGAGCGTGACGATCGCCAGGTAATCGCCGCGCAATCGCAACACCGGCAGGCCAAGCAACACCCCAAAAAAAGCGCCGACCGCCAGCCCGATTGCCAGGAAGAGCCAGAACCACGATCCGGGGAGTGGTCCCATTCCGGGCACAATATTGGAAATCTGCGGCGTGCTGAAGATACCCCACAGATACGCGCCGACGGCGAAGAACGCCACATACCCCAGGTCGAGCAAACCTGCAAAACCGACCACTACATTCAACCCAAGCGCCAGCGCCGCAAACATGCCCGCCTTGGTCACGACATCGATGTAGAACGGATTGAGCACCCCAAATACCGGCATGACGACCGCCAGCAGAATAGTTCCAAGCGTCAACTTGAACGCCAGCATGGTCGGCGCGCGATAGATCACGAACATGAGGAGCAGAAAGAGCACGACGACCATATCGGTGCCAAGACCGGTTCGTGGGTTAAGCAAGAGAAGCGACGATACAATAGCAGCATACGCTATGATCGTCACATACGGCACAGGCCCGCGCCCTGCCATCGCACGAAGTTGCGCCCAAAGCGACACAGATTGCCTTGCTTGCCGATTATCTGCAGTCATACTGTCACACCTTCTGCGTCACCACTTCACCCAGCAAGCCAGATGGTCGGAAGATCAGGATCAGAATGAGAATGCTGAACGCCACGATATCGGCATAACTCGCACCCGAGAACTGCCCGCG
>JBEPYG010000357.1:0-4764 GCA_041641515.1 Roseiflexus sp. | reverse complement strand
CTGTCGCAGTCGGATGCCCGCACGTGCTAGGGTTGGATCGGCGGCCATCAATCCAAACACATTGCGCTGCGCCGGATCGCTGTCAAAGCCGAGCAGCAGGTCAGGGGCGCTGAGGTGGAAGAAACTAAGAGCGTGCGATTGCACGATCTGCCCCAGGTTCATCAGTCGGCGCAGTTTCTCGGCGGCAGGCGGAATGGTCACCGAGAGCAGCGCATCGCCAGCTTTGGCGGACGCCAGCAAATGGCTCACCGGGCAGATGCCGCAGATGCGCGCCGTAATGCCGGGCATTTCCCAGAATGGACGCCCTTCGCAGAAACGCTCGAAACCCCGAAACTCGGTGACGTGGAAGCGCGCTTCCCGCACCTCGCCGTTGTCATCCAGATGGATACTGATCTTCGCGTGCCCTTCGATCCGGGTGACCGGATCGATCAGGATCTGACGGCTCATAGACGTCCTGCGTCCTCTCAACCAAACTTGATCATGTCACGTCCGGTCAGATGGATCTCGCCGCCGGCAAGCACCTGTTCAAGCAACGCACGAATACGAGGCGCAGGCGGCGGACATCCCGGAAGGTAGACATCGACCGGAACGATTTTATGTACCGGATGGACTTTGTCGAGCAGTCGTGGCACGATGCCGGGTGCGTGCGGCATACAACCGGTCATGTCAGCTCGCTCGATATATATGGTATGCAGCAACGACTCCGGATCGCCGAGCGGGTTGCGCAGCGCCGTCACATTGCCGGTGACGGCGCAATCGCCAAAAGCGATCAGGATGCGCGTTCGCTCGCGCACCTGCCGGATCAGGTGCAGATGGTCTTCGTTGGCAACCGCTCCCTCGACCAGCGCCACATCGACATGCTCCGGGTATTCCTTCGCATCGGCGAGCGGGCTGTACACCAGATCGATGTGTTGCGCCAGTTCGAAGAGCCACTCATCGAGATCGAGGAACGACATGTGGCATCCCGAACATCCGCCAAGCCAGATCGTCGCCAGTCGTAGTCTGTCCACGTTTCACCCTCGCACTCACCAGCGCTGGTCACGCGCAGAGACAATGTAGGCAATCTTGTTGCGATCGCGCTCCATTTCACCGACCGTCGCGCCACGGCGGAAGATCGCGCCTGTCGGGCAGGCGAGCACGCATTTGCCGCACGACGTGCAACTGCGCGCTTCCCCCCATGGCTGGCGCATGTCCGTAATCACCCGCGCATCAGCGCCGCGTCCTGCTACGTCCCACGTGTGCACCCCTTCCACTTCATCGCACACCCGCACACATCGGGTGCAGAGCACGCAGCGGTTATGGTCAATCCCGAAGAGCGGGTGGGAAATATCGACGTCGCAGCGTGGAAAGGCGTAATCGAAGCGCACGTGATCCATGCCGACGGCAATCGCAAGGTCTTGCAGTTCACAGTGACCGTTGGCCACACAGACTGCGCAGATGTGGTTTCGTTCGGCGAAGAGGAGTTCGATGATCATGCGGCGATACTCGCGCAGGCGCTCCGTATCGGTGCGCACAACCATCTCTTCGACCACCGGCGTCACACACGCCGGGCGTAGGACGCGGCTGCCTTCGATTTCGACCAGGCAGAGCCGGCAGGCCCCCACGTCACTGACACCATCGAGGTGGCAGAGCGTTGGAATGGTAATACCGTGGTCCCGCGCCGCCTGAAGGATCGTTTCCCCTTCCCGTGCGCTGATCAGTTGATCATTGATCGTGAATGTGCGCGCAGCCATCGTTGTTCCCTTCCCATGACCCCCCTAACCCCGGACTAACGCCTCGTATTCTTCGCGGAAGTATTTCAGCGTACTCAACACCGGATTCGGCGCCGACTGACCAAGACCGCACAGACTGGTTTCCTTGACCATCACACAGAGCTGTTCGAGCCGTGCGAGATCGGCAGCGGTCGCCTGACCGGCGCGAACGAGGTCGAGCATGTGCAGCATCTGTGCTGTTCCTGCGCGACACGGAATGCATTTGCCGCACGACTCGTCCTTGCAGAACTCGATGTAAAAGTGCGCGACATCGACCATATTGGTCGCGTCGTCCATGACCACCATGCCGCCCGACCCCATGATGGAGCCGACACGCTGCAATGATTCGTAGTCGACCGGCGTATCGAGCAGCGCGGCAGGGATGCATCCGCCGGACGGTCCGCCGGTCTGGACTGCCTTGACCCTCCCTTCGGGCACGCCGCCGCCCATGTCCTCGACGATCTGGCGCAGTGTGACCCCCATGGGCACTTCGATCAGTCCGGTGTGGCGGATCTTTCCGGTCAACGCAAAGACCTTTGTTCCCCTACTCGTCTCTGCACCGATCGAGGCGAACCATTCCGCGCCGTTGCGAATGATCGGTGGAATATTGGCAAAGGTCTCGACGTTGTTGATGAGCGTTGGTCGCCCCCACAGCCCACTTTCGGCGGGATAGGGCGGACGAGGGCGCGGCTGACCGCGTCGGCCCTCGATCGATGCCATGAGCGCTGTTTCTTCGCCGCACACAAATGCGCCGGCGCCAACACGAATATCGATGCGGAAGGTGAACCCGGCGTCGAAAATCTGCGCACCGAGCAGCCCAAGCCGCCGTGCCTGCGCAATCGCGCGTTGCAGACGCTGGATCGCCAGCGGGTATTCGGCGCGTACATAGACATACCCCTGATCGGCGCCGACTGCATAGGCGGCAATCGCCATGCCTTCGAGGATTTTGTGGGGATCGCTCTCGATGATGCTGCGGTCCATGAATGCGCCGGGATCGCCCTCGTCGGCGTTGCAGACGACATACTTGCGATCGCCGTGACTCTTGGCGACCGTCGCCCACTTCAGACCAGTCGGATATCCGGCGCCGCCGCGTCCGCGCAGACCGCTGCGGGTGACGACATCGATCACTTCCGCTGGAGTCATATCGTGGAGGACGCGGTAGAGCGCCTGATAGCCGCCAGCGGCGATGTATGACTCGATGCGTTCCGGGTCGATAATGCCGCTGTTTTCCAGGACAACCCGTTTCTGCAGGGTGAAGAAGGGGTGGTGCGGATCGCCGTGCGGCGCCGTCGCCTCGCCGCCGTCGAGCGCCGCGACGATCGAAGGGGCATCGGCGGCGTGCACATGCTCGTAGAGCACGCCTTCCGGATCGACCTGCACCAGCGGACCGTGACCGCACAGCCCCATGCAGCCGACGCCGATCACCTCGATGTCGGTACGATCGATTTCGGCAACCGCTTCCTCAAGGCGCTGCTTCAACGACAGCGATCCCGCCGACTGGCATCCGAGCGCCGTACAGCAGCGAATACAGATCGGTCGCCGCATTGCGTTTTCGTGTTCGGCAATTGCCAGCAGTTCACTCAGATCCATAGTGAGACTCAGGAACTAAGAACCGAGAACCAACAAATCAAGAACCGACAATCGAAAATCAAAATCAACCACTCCTCCCCCCGACCAGGCGCTCCAGCCAGACCTGCACCTGCTCAGGTGTCTGATGTCCGGTAATGGCGCCATCGAACACAACGGTCGGCGCAATGCCGCAGGCGCCCAGGCAACGTGCTGTTTCCAGCGACAGCTGCCCATCGGGCGTGGTATGCCCTGCCCTGATCCCCAGCATCTGTTCAGCAGCAGCGAGAATTGCTGCTGCGCCACGGACATAACAGGCGGTTCCGAGACAGACGACACACGAATGCTCGCCCTTCGGCGCCAGCGAGAAGAAGTGGTAAAACGTCGCCACTCCATACACCCGGCTCGGCGGCAGATGCAAGCTATGAGCAATGTAGAACAAAAGATCGGTTGAAAGGTAGCCAAACAGTTCCTGCGCGCGGTGCAACACTTCGATCAGCGCGTCTGGGCGATACTGGTGTTTCTTCATCGTGGCTTCGAGCAGTTTGAACCGGTTATCGCCGCCGGGAAGCGGCTCCTGCTCTGAAATGGGGGGCTGTGAGCGCGTGACAGCCATCGGTCTATCCTCATCGATATATCGTTTGCCCGGGCGATCAACCCTGCTGCGTCACTATATCATACATGCCATACGCTCTAGAGAAAGGTTTGATTATCAACAGATAACAGGCAACAACACGCCAGAAGCAGTTTCCGCATGGTATACTGAAACCATGATTCGCCTCTCATTCATCACACCCCTCGCACTCGCACTCCTGGCGCTGCTCCCGGCGCTGTGGGCATTTACGCTGTTCACGCCGCGTCGTCTGGCGGCGTGGCGCTTCTGGTCGAGCTTGGCGCTGCGCAGCATCATCCTTCTTTCCCTCACACTGGCGCTCGCCGGTACGCAGGTCGTCCTGCCGGTGCGGGAACTGACAACCGTGTTCCTGGTCGATGTGTCGGACTCGATGACGCCAGTACAACGCGAACGCGCGCTGCAGTACGTCAACGATGCGCTGACTGCCATGCCGCCCGGCGACCAGGCGGCTATTGTGGTGTTCGGCGACAATGCGCTGGTTGAGCGCGCTCCTGGACCGATCGGTCCGCTGAGTCGCCTGACATCGGTTCCGATCACAACGCGCACCAACCTGCAAGAGGCGGTGCAACTCGGCTTGGCGCTCTTTCCGGCAGAGACGCAGAAGCGCCTGGTGCTCATCTCGGATGGCGGCGAGAACGCCGGCCGTGTGGCGGACGCCGCACAACTCGCAGCTATTCGGAACGTGCCGATCGATGTCGTTTACCTGCCGGGCGAACAGGGTCCTGATGTGATCGTTACCGGGCTCAGCGCGCCCGCTGTTGTGCGTGAAGGGCAGGATCTCGTGCTGCAGGCGAATATCGCGTCCAACTATGC
>JBEPYG010000356.1:0-4769 GCA_041641515.1 Roseiflexus sp. | reverse complement strand
ATGTCGATGGTGATGGACGGGACGATCCGTGCGTCTACCGTCCATCGATACAGACCTTCTTCTGCGATACCGCGCACGACGGCATCAATGCCGAATTCTCCGTCAAGTTCGGCAATGCGTCGGATATTCCCCTTCTTGGTTCACTCGGGCAACCATTTGGCATAGCACTGCCCCTGGTGGTACGATAGATAGACATTGTTCCAATGAGCACACAGCGCACCACTCCGTCTCGACCGACGGTGTAGTGCGCTGCGTTTGCCTGTGGTCTATGAACCTTGAGCACGTTCTGACGAGACTTGAGGATTGGTTTACACACCGTGGATGGGCGCCGTTCCCGTTCCAGCGCCAGGTATGGCAAGCATATCTGGCAGGTGAAAGTGGACTGATCCACGCAACCACCGGCGCCGGTAAGACCTACGCTGCCTGGTTGGGACCGGTTGCTGAATGGCTGGCATTCGAGGCGGCGAGTGGAACACCAGCGCTGCGTGTGCTGTGGATCACACCGTTGCGTGCACTAGCTGCCGATACAGCAGAGTCGCTCCGTGCCCCGCTCGAAGACCTGGGAGTTCCCTGGCAAATCGAGACTCGCACCGGTGATACGTCCGCCGCCACGCGCGCACGTCAGCGTCGTCGTTTGCCCACAGCACTGATCACCACACCCGAAAGTCTCTCGCTCCTTCTCACCCAGCCTGAGTGGCGTCATCTGTTTGCCGATCTGCGGCTGGTGGTCGTCGATGAGTGGCACGAACTCCTCTCAACGAAACGCGGCGTCCAGGTTGAACTGGCGCTGGCGCGGTTGCGCGGGTTGCACCCCGATCTGCGCGTGTGGGGTCTGTCTGCGACGATGGGGAATCTCGACGTGGCGCTGGATGCATTGATCCCCGGTTTGGAGGGACAGTCGCCGCGTGGCAGGATCGTGCGGGGGCACATCGCAAAGCCAGTCGTGATCAAGACGTTGCTTCCTGATACGATCGAACGTTTTCCCTGGGCAGGGCATCTAGGGTTGAAACTGTTGCCGCAGGTCGTTGCAACGATCGAGCAGGGCGAAACGTCGCTGGTATTCACCAATACCCGCTCCCAAGCAGAAATCTGGTACCAGGCGCTGCTGGACGCACGTCCAGAGTGGGCTGGCACGCTGGCGCTCCACCACGGCTCGCTGGACCGCGAGGTGCGCGAGTGGGTCGAGAACGCGCTACGCGACCGTCGTCTGCGGTGTGTTGTGTGCACCTCGAGTCTCGATCTGGGGGTCGATTTCTCACCTGTCGATCAAGTCATTCAGATCGGGAGCCCCAAAGGGGTAGCTCGCCTGCTGCAGCGCGCCGGACGCAGTGGGCATCGTCCTGGCGCCGTCGGCAAGGTGACGTGTGTACCTGCAAGTGCGCTGGAGTTGATCGACATTGCGGCAGCGCGCGACGCTATTGCCCAGGAGCAGATCGAAGCGCGTGTCCCGCTCGAGTCGCCACTCGATGTGCTGGTGCAGCACCTGGTCACCTGTGCGCTGGGGGGTGGATTCGTCGCCGATGAACTGCTCGCTGAAGTGCGTTCCACCCGCGCATTTCGTTGTTTGACCGATGCCGAATGGCAATGGGCGCTCGAGTTTGTGGTGCATGGCGGTGCATCGTTGCGCGCCTACCCCGAATTTCACCGTGTTGTCGAACGGAACGGGCGCTATATTGTGGAAAATGACACAGTTGCACGTCGTCACCGGGTCAGTATTGGAACAATCGTCAGTGAAGCGGCATTAAGGGTTCAATATGTACGCGGCGGAACGCTCGGCACGGTTGAGGAGTCCTTTGCAGCGCGGTTGAAGCCGGGAGAGATCTTCTTCTTTGCAGGAAAAGCGCTGGAGTTTGTCCAGTTGCGCGACATGACCGTTTTTGTGCGCAAAGCGGAACGGGGTGATGGCGTGACACCGCGCTGGATGGGCGGGCGCATGCCGCTATCGACCGAGCTGTCGCGTGCGATCCGTGTGCGGATCGAAGAAGCGTGCAACGGAACGTTTCGTGGCGCCGAGATGGAAGCAATCCGTCCCCTGCTGGAACTCCAGGCCCGCTGGTCACACGTGCCTGGCGCCGATGAACTCCTGATCGAGCGGGTTCAGACGCGCGAGGGGCATCACCTGTTCGTCTACCCCTTCGAGGGGCGGCTGGTGCACGAAGGCATGGCAGCGCTGATTGCGTTTCGCCTCAGCCGTCTGCGCCCGATCACCTTTACGCTGGCAATGAACGACTACGGTTTCGAGTTACTGGCGCCAGACCCGGCGCCACTTGCAGCAGCGCTGGATGTGACCCTCGACGATGCAGGCGGCAGGCGACAGTGGTCGATTGCCGGCGCAAACGTACCACTCTTCAGTGCTGAGCGTCTTGTAGAGGACATCCTCGCCAGTTTGAACGCCACCGAAATGGCAAAGCGCCAGTTCCGCGAAATTGCGCGGATTGCCGGTCTAGTCTACGAAGGGTATCCGGGCGAAAAGAGCGCGCGGCAGGTTCAGGCATCGAGCAGCCTGATGTATGATGTATTTGCGCAGTATGACCCGGAGCACCGATTGCTGGAGCAGGCGCGGTGCGAAGTGCTTGAGCGCCAGCTGGAGCAGAGCCGCCTTGCGGAAGCGCTGGCGCGCATTACCGCAGGGCAGATCATCGTGGTTGACGTACCACGACCGACGCCATTCGCCTTCCCGCTGCTTGTCGATCGTCTGCGTGAACGTCTCAGCTCCGAAAAACTGGCGGACCGGGTGCGCAAGATGCAACTGACACTCGAGCGCGAGGCGGATGCCGGTCAGCAGGAAAGCCAGACCAGGAAGCGCAACCGACAGTGAACGACACCTGCAGCTCAGTCGCGCGGTCTTTTGATCTGGTTGCGTCTCACGACCCAGGAAGCGCAGCAGACCATGAACGCTGCCTACCACATTGATCGCTGCACCATGACTTGAAAGACGAAGATGCCAAAAATGATCAGCGGGGTCAAACGGCGCAACCAGCGCAGCGCAATGTCGTTCTGCACGATCTCATCGGCGGCGGGGAAATATTGTGCCAGATGAAGACAGCCAAGCACCAGAACGACGGTTGTCATCCAGAAACTGCCGGTCATCATAAACGCGAAACAGAGCAGTGCAGATAGACCGATGATCGAAAGGTAGATCGGCGCTGCGCCTGAGTCATTGCTTTGAGAGTCGCGGGGATCCATACGGTTCACCTGTACCTGTGTCGGGAGTGAGCATAAGTCACTCCAATCCAGTAACCGGAAGGCGGCGAGGGGCGGACACCGCCTGTTATGTACTATTGTTCACAGGTATAATAGCATGATGAAGATACAACCGCCATGATCGACGTGGTAACAAGTTGATCGCCAAATTGCAATCAACATTGACATTTCTCAGGACGTGCCATGCGCTGGACAACCATCTTCCGCCTTGGATTGATCAATGTCGCCGTTGCACTGACAGCGGTTCCGATTGAGAGCACCCTCAATCGGATCATGATCAGCGAACTGCGGTTACCCGCCTCGCTCGTAGCACTGCTGATCGCGCTGCCCTACGCCTTTTCGCCAATCCAGATCTGGATCGGATCATTCTCTGATCGTCACCCATTGCTGGGGTTGCGCCGCACCCCCTACACAATCATCGGGCTGCTGTTGTGCGCCGGCGGGTCGGCGCTCTCACCGACGGCAGCATTCGCAATTGCGGAGAACTTCTGGGCAGGGTTGCCACTGGGATTGCTAGCATTCGGCGCGTGGGGCATGGGGTTCAACTTTGCAACGGTATCGTACCTATCACTGGCGACCGATCTCTCAGGAGAAGAGTATCGCGCGCGCACCGTTGGTGTGATGTGGTTCATGCTGATCGTGGGGGTTATCATTGCCGGTGTCAGCCTGTCACGGATGCTGCGCGACTATACGCCGGAGGCGCTGTTTACGGCATTCTACACGGTATGTGGCATTGCATTGCTGATCGGTCTAGCGGCGCTCTGGCGTCTCGAAGTGCGCGACACCGCACCGGCGCCATCGGAGCGGCGCAGTTTTGCGCAAATGATCGCGACAGTCGCCGGAACATCGCAGGCGCGCCTGTTCTTTGTATACCTGGTACTGCTACTGATTGCTATTCTCGGGCAGGACGTGCTGCTCGAACCATTTGCCGCCGATATATTCGGCGTGCCGGTCGAAGTCACGACGCGCTACACATCGATCTGGGGCGCAGCATTGCTCATCGGGCTACTGACGACGAGTCCGTTGGCGCGGCGGCGGGGAAAGCCCTTCGCAGCAGCGATCGGCGGAGCGCTGGTAGCGATCGGACTGGTGGTGATCGCGCTGAGCGGCATTCTGGGCATGCCGGTCATCTTCACGCCGAGTCTGATCATCTTCGGGTTCGGCAGCGGTATTTCGACAGCAGCGAACCTGGCGCTGATGCTGGACATGACGGTGCCAGGGCAGATCGGCGCCTTCGTGGGCGCCTGGGGCGTCGCCAATTCGATGGCACGCCTGCTGGGGACTGTGCTGAGCGGCGTAACCCGCGACATTCTGACGGACCTCTTCGATGACCGGATGCCCGGATATATTATCGTCTTTCTGCTCCAGGCCGCCGCAATGGTGACATCACTGGCGCTGCTACCGCGGATCAGCACGGTACGCTTCCGCGATGAAGCGGCGCCATCAGCGCGCGAACTTGCGGCGCTCGCCGGCGAAGCTCAGGGGTAGCGCTAGACTCACCGTCAAACACGAGGTGCATATGTTTCAATCCACGCCTTCCGCGAGGGAAGGCGACACTCGTGGCC
>JBEPYG010000355.1:0-4801 GCA_041641515.1 Roseiflexus sp. | reverse complement strand
CCCGCGCCGACGCTCTCCGGCGGCGAGGCGCAGCGTATTCGTCTGGCGTCGCAGATTGGCTCCGGTCTGGTTGGGGTAACGTATATCCTCGATGAGCCGAGTATTGGACTGCATCAGCGCGACAACCGTAAACTCCTCGATACGCTGCTCAAACTGCGCGACCTGGGCAATACGGTTGTGGTGGTCGAGCACGACCTGGAGACCATGCAAGCTGCCGACTGGATTATCGACTTCGGTCCAGGTGCAGGGGTCAAGGGCGGTCAGGTCGTCGCTGCCGGACCTCCCGATGCGGTGGCGGCCACGCCTGAGTCGCTGACCGGCGCGTATCTGGCAGGACGACTGGAAATCCCCGTACCGCCGCAGCGCCGCACTGCGCGCGTGCGTCCGGTCACCAACTCACCGCAGGAGATGCCGCGCCGCCGCCGTGCCGGTCAGCAGACCGACCTGGCAGAAGGACCATGGCTCGAACTCGAAGGAGCCACAATGAATAATCTGCGCGATGTGACCGTTCGCTTCCCGCTCGGCGTCTTCATCTGCGTCACCGGCGTCTCCGGTTCGGGCAAGTCGTCGCTCATCACCGAAACTCTCTACCCGGCGCTGGCGAATCGCCTGAACCGCGCGCAGTTGAAGCCAGGTCCCTTCCGCGCTCTGCGTGGTCTCGAACACCTCGATAAAGTCATCGACATCGACCAGCAGCCGATCGGGCGAACGCCACGCTCGAATCCGGCAACGTATGTCAAAGTCTTCGACCTGATCCGTGAGTTGTTCGCCTCGACGAATGAAGCAAAATTGCGCGGGTACAGTGCAGGACGCTTCTCGTTCAACCTGAAGGGTGGTCGCTGCGAAGCGTGTGAGGGAAACGGCGAGAAGCGCATCGATATGCAATTCCTGGCGGATGTCTGGGTGCGCTGCGATGTCTGCAAGGGCAAACGGTACAACCGCGAAACGCTCCAGGTCAGGTACAAAGGCAAATCAATCGCCGATGTCCTCGACATGGATGTGCAGACGGCGCTGGAGTTCTTCGACAATGTGCCGCGCATTAAGCGCATTCTTCAGACATTGCACGACGTCGGGCTGGATTACATCAAACTCGGGCAGTCGGCAACCACCCTCTCCGGCGGTGAGGCGCAGCGCGTGAAACTGGCAAAGGAACTGGCGCGGGTCGCTACCGGTCGCACGATGTACATCCTTGATGAACCGACGACCGGGTTGCACTTTGCCGATGTGCAGCGTCTGCTGAGTGTGCTGCATCGCCTGGTGGATGCAGGTAACACGGTGCTCGTGATCGAACACAACCTCGATGTTATCAAGACGGCAGACTGGATCATCGATATGGGACCGGAAGGCGGTGACGGCGGCGGTACGGTCGTCGCTGCCGGCACGCCCGAAGAAGTCGCGCAAATCGAGGCATCGCATACAGGTCGGTTCCTGCGCGAGATTCTCAACGTTGCCGGAGCCCCATATTCAATTACCTCATCACCCTGAAATCCGTCCGTGCAGGTGCATCTCTTTGTGAGTCGTCACCCTGTCGAGCGCTCCCTCAACCCTTCCGCATCCGTCGCAACGGCAGTGACCGACTCCGTGCGGCGGACGCGCACGATGTGGATCAGCACACCCACAATAAACAACCCAAACCCGATAGCGTCTGCCCCCAAATCGGCATAGAGCATCGCCAGTCCCGCAACCCCCATAAGCGCACGCTCGAAAAGGTTCGCCTGCCGAAGCAGCCATCCGCCAAACGCAACCGCCAGCGCGCCAACCGCCACGCAACTGGTCAAAAACGTAACCGTAATCGTCACCCATCCGCCAGCTGCAAACGCTTCATACCAGGCAGGCTTGAAGGCTAGCGCGACCGTACCCACATCCCTACCCACCTGCTGCAACAACAGCAACAGACTCGTGCCATCAATCGTCATCGTAAACATGAATGGCACCAGAAAGCCAGGCAAACAATACTTCCACGCCATGAACATCGTAGGCCACGGACGACCGCCGGTTATGGCTGCAGCAGCCATTGGCGCCAGCGCCGTCGGCGGCGACACATCGGCAAGCACAGCATAATAGAAAATGAACATATGCGCAGCCGGTTCTGGTACGCCTACCTGCCGCAGTGCGGGAACGATCATCACCGCTGCCAGAATGTACGATGCAGTAACCGGCACGGCCAGCCCCAACACCCAGACTGCGACTGCTGCAAAGAAGACTGTCAGCAAGATGCTGCCGCCTCCCAGGCTCACGATCATGCCCGAAATCTTCAACCCGAGACCGGTCAGCGTCACGGCTGAGACGATAATCCCTGCACAGGCAGTGGTGGCGGCAATCGACACCACGCTGCGCCCGCCATATTCCAGCGCCTTGAGAATACGCATGTTCTCATCTTCGCCTGGAATGGCGCGCACCCGCCGGTATAACGCCATCGCTGCCGCAATCAGAACGGTGAGCATCAACCCCCAGAAGATTGCCACAGATGGACGCATACGCGGCAGCACGCCGATCACCTCAAGCGCCATCAGCAGCGCCATCAGTGCAACGCCAGCCGCCAGCGCCTTGAGGGACGACAGGCGCGTCTCGGGACGGAGAAAACTCAGGAAGAACGCAACAACAATCGACCAGTACACCGCCATAAAGGGGGTCATGCCAAACCCCATCAGAATGGCGACAGCAAACAGCGACGAGAAGTGATAGCCGAACTTCCGCGTCAACTCCCAGAGGGGCTCAGTTTTGAACTCGACCGCCTGCGTCTTCATACGGCGCGAGTCGGCTTCGATCATCAGAATAATCGAGAGATAGTAGAGGATCGTCGGCACAATCGCCATGATCAACACATCGAGGTAGGAAATGTCGAGATATTCGGCGATCAGGAACGCCGCCGCGCCAAGGGTCGGCGGCGAGAGGGTGGCGCCAATCCCCGACGCAGCTAGCATGCCAGCGGCAACCGTCTTATCGTACCCTGCCTTACGCAGCATTGGCCACGAAAGCGAACCAAGCGTCACCGTCGTTGCCACACCGCTGCCTGATACCGTACCGAGCAGGAACCCAGCAGCTGCCACCGTGCGTCCTGGACCGGCGCCACTCTTCGATTTACCCAATGCCGCGAATGACCAGTCGATGAAGAACTTACCCGCGCCGCTATACTCGAGCACAGCGCCATAGATCGTGAACAGCACAATGAAAGTGGCGGCCACATCGAGCGGTACACCAAACACGCCTTGCAACGTCAGATAGTTTGTGCCGATCAGACGCTGTAAACTGATCCCGCGATGATCGAACGGCTCAGGAAAGATAGACCCGAACAGAGCGTACAGGATCGAGAAAATCGCCACCAGCGTCAGCGCCATACCCGTTGTACGGCGGGTCGCCTCCAGCACCAGCAATAGCATAATAGCGCCCATCACCAGTTCCGTCGGCGTGGGTTGGGTGACGCGCTGGAGCGCTTCACGGAAATTAAGGCTCAAATAAATCATACTGGCAGCGCCAAGCGCTGCCAGCACAACATCATACCAGGGAACCTTCGTGCGTGCAGATTTGAGCAATGGAAAGTAGAAGAAGGTCAACGCCAGGACGAGCATCAGGAATGTTGCGCGGTAGACCTGAGTCGTGATGATCGCCTGTGTCCAGTAGAGCGCATAGATCGAAAGCGCAGCTGCGACAATGCCGGCAATCCATGCCCAGGCGCCGCTCAATTTGCGGGTTGCTGCTTCGTTTTCGAACTCTTCGATGAGTTGCTCAACTTTGTCCTGTGACAGGACTTCTTCCTTCTCAGGTGCGTCGTCGTTCTGAGTGTTGGCGGCGATGCTCATCGTTGACACCCCTCCTTTCGCTGCGAAGATCTGCGCGAACGTATATTCCAGCAAAGAGCAAGACGCGGTAACGGACCGCGTCTTGCATCGACTCTGCAGGTTATTCCTTCCAGACGCCGCGTTCTTTGTAGAACTCGATCGCAGCCGGATGGAACGGAATTGATGATCCTACGACTGCCGCCTCAAGCGACAGCGTGCGCGCTGCCGGGTGTATCTCATGCACTTCTTCAAGATTGTCGAAAATGGTCGTCAGAATGCCTTTTACCTGATCGGCAGGCATATCCTGGCGCACTACGAGCAGATTGGCGACGCCAATGCCCGGTACGTCTTGATCCGTTCCTTTGTAGGTGCCGCCTGGCAGTACGGTTGCAGCATAGATCGGTCCGTATTTATCGACCATCGGCTTCAAGAGCGAACTGGTGTCGATAAAGACGACCGACTCGGTCGTGACCAGGTCGGTGACGGCTGCGGTTGGCAATCCGCCGATCCAGAAGAAGGCGTCGATCTTCTTGTCCTTCATCGCCGCCACTGAGTCTGCCACCCCCAAGTTCTCACGAATGACGTCTTCCGGTTTCAGTCCTGCCGCCTCCAGCAGGCGGAGAGCCGCCGTTTCAGTACTGCTGCCCGCCGATCCAATCGAGACGGGACGTCCTTTCATGTCGGCGACGCTGGTAATGCCCGAGTCGGCGCGTGCAACGACATGAATGAAGCTCTGATAAAGCACAGCGAGCGTTGCAGCCGGAACCGGACCGGTCGCCTGGTATGCCGCCAGTCCATTGATGCCATCATAGGCAGAGTCTGCCGTTGTGAACCCGATCTGTGCTTCATTGCTCTGAAGCAGTTTCATATTATCGACGGAGCCGCCAGTTTCCTGAGCCGTCGCTTCTGTATTGGGCATCTTTTCAGTAAGGATACGGGCAAGACCACCACCGTAGGGGAAGAATACGCCGCCAGTACCGCCGGTGCCAATAATCAATCGAAGTTTTTCTCCGGTGGGCGGG
>JBEPYG010000354.1:3237-4803 GCA_041641515.1 Roseiflexus sp. | reverse complement strand
GTCTCGGTCTGTGAGTCTGGTGCAACGCCCGGCTCCTCACGATAGCCGGGCGCGGGTACGCCGCCGACCGCGCCTGGCCCGTATTGTCCACGCACGGTAGCCTGCTCGACCTCGGAGGGTTCAATGGGACGGATGGCGCGCAGCACCTTGACCTTCTCATCGCGGACGGCATCGGCGCGATACCCGACCGGCGGCTCCATCGCAGTCAATGACAGGAGTTGCAGCAAATGGTTCTGCACCATGTCGCGCAATGCACCGGTGCGGTCGTAGTAGCTGCCGCGCCCTTCGATGCCGACACTTTCCGCCACCGTGATCTGGACGTGATCGACGTAGCGACGATTCCAGAGCGGCTCGAAAATGCCATTGGCGAAGCGAAAGACCAGAATATTCTGAACTGTTTCTTTGCCGAGGTAGTGGTCGATGCGGTAGATCTGCCGTTCCTCGAACACCTGATGCACTGCATGGTCGAGCGCCTTTGCGCTTGCCAGGTCTGAGCCGAACGGCTTCTCGATAATAATGCGCGTCCACCCGCTGTTTGGCGACCGGTTGAGACCGCTTTCGCCGAGGCGACGGACGATCTCGCCATATGCTTCGGGCGGTGTCGCCAGATAGAAGAGGCGGTTGCCGCCGGTGCCACGTTCAGCATCGAGTTGATCGAGGCGCCTGGCGAGCGCTTCGTATCCTGCCGGATCATCAAAGGCAGCGCGAATGTAGAAACATCCAGAAGCAAAACCTTGCCACAGTTCATCATCGATCCCGGAGCGGGAGTGCCTCCGCGCACTCTGGAGCAGCGACTCGCGAAAATAGTCGTCGCTCCAGTCGCGCCGAGCAAACCCAACCACGCTGAGCCCCGGTGGAAGCAACCGTTCACGCTGGAGATGGTACAACGCTGGAATGAGTTTGCGATGCGTCAGATCGCCGGTGGCGCCGAAGATGACCACCGTGCATGGCGGCGGTGTGCGTTGCATGCGCATACCCGAACGCAGCGGATTGGCGGCGTGCGGAGTCGACGTCGTGGTTGCCGGTTCCATCAGGACTCCTTGTGGATTGCAGGCTGCTCATGGTATGGTTGCCGGCGTCGGTGCGGCTGATTCGTGAAATGGACGGGGACGGTCGGGTAGCGAGCCGCGCACGATCTGACCTCCATTGACCATGTAGAGCACTGGTCGGCTGCCGCTCTCATCGACGAAGACGCCGAACAACTGATTGAGTGTTATTGGACTGTCGGGTGGGGCGCTGATCTGCTGAATGAACTCGCCAGTCTGTTTGTCGATTTGGATGATACGACCATTGAATGTATCGACCAGAAAGATCGAACCGCTTTCCGGCGAACCTGTCACGAAGAAGCGCGCAGCGGTCACCAGCGGCGGGCGAATTTGGGGCGTGGGGATTTCACGTTCGAATGCGCGTTCACCGGCGCTATTCGTGGCAAAGATCAAGACGCGCCCATCTGGCATGAGGAGATTAATCTTGCCGTCGACTGCCAGATCGATTGCGGTTTCGATTGATCGTCCGCCATCGTTTTGAATCCAGGGAAGCGGGAACGAGCCATATTCGCCGCTCAGG
>JBEPYG010000354.1:0-3227 GCA_041641515.1 Roseiflexus sp. | reverse complement strand
AACATACAGGTTGCCTTCGTATTTGACAGCGCGAAAACGCTCACTGACGCGGCCCCATTCTTCACTGCCCGCCAGGATGCTATACCGCCACTCATTGCCGCTGCGGAAATAGAACGTAAACGGGCCGCTATCGCCGCTCTGCGCCACAGCCACAATATTGTCGATGCGCCAGGCTGCAGCGCGGATACGCCCAACGCTCACCGGGCCAATAACATCTTCGGGGCGCAGGAACGGTTGCGCCACCCCGCCGGTGCGTGGTGCACGATAGAGAATGCCCGCATTTGTATCGAGCATGTAGATCGAACCAAACGACAGCGTATCGGTCACGGTGCGCGGCGGCGGAGGCACAATGACCGCATCAAACAGACCTCCAGGCAGCGGATGGCGTGTGACTTCGGTCAGATCCTCGAAATAGGTCAGTTTCTGTACTGCTGCCAGCGCCCTGGTATACTCGCGCACCAGTTCATCGTAGCGTTGGCGATACGCTATCGTTGCGGTGATCAGGTCTGAACTGCGCAACGCCGCAAGCGCTTCCTCGGCTTCGATCAGGCGTTCCTGCGCGATTGCTTCGTCAGGCGCGTCACGAATGGCAGCTACTGCCTGTTCAGCTTCTGCCAGGACGTTTTCGGTTTCACGCAGTGCATTCTCGCGACTCAGGGTCGTGCCATACAGAATGAGCAAACTGACGAACGAGACGAGCAGCAGCAGCAGCAACCAGGGGAATGGAGGGCTTTGCCGTCGGTAACTCAGTCCGTCCGAACGGTGCTGGCGGGGCAGTGCACGTGGCGGCGGGCCTGGCCGTGGCCGAAATCGCCGTGTGATCGCGTCGCCAAGGCGGACGAAGGGGTTAGAGAGGTTCTCGATCCCGGGCGACGACAACTGTGCGCCCGGTCGTTTCAGACGTGTGCGATACCCGAATGTTTCCTGCACAGGCGTGTCGCTAAGGTCGATCACCCGTTCTGGCGCTGGCGCGTCACGAAATGAGACTTCCCCAAGCAATGCGCTTGGCGCGACCGGTCGCTGTGGCGATGAACGCGTCGCTGGCGACGGGCGATGATACACATTACTCCTCAACGACTCTCCCAGATTGAGCGGTCGCGGCGCCGGAGGAGGATCGGCAGAGTACGGCGGTTCTTTGTAGGGATGCTTCAGGCGTTGTTCTTCTTCCGCCAGACGCGTGCGGGTCACTTCAGCGCGCCTGCGTGCTTCACGATCTGACGGACCGCGCAGCAACCATACCACCTCAGCGCCTGCGCGGGCAAGACGTTCTGCAACACCGCTGAATGCCACGCGCGCCCGTTCATTGACCCCTGCAGCGCTGAACGGTGAAGCTTGCGCCGCAGGGCTGAGCCGCGCAAACGTCATGGCGACGATTCCGTGCGCGTCGGTGATCTGATGATGATGGCACAGTTCGGTGATGCCCCTGACGGTGTCATCCGGTTCTGCTTCGCGCAGTAGACGGGTGACTTCATCACGCGAGAGTGCATCTGACAGGTTGCTCGTACAGATCAGGATACCATCGCCAGGCCGTAAAACAGCGCGGTAGAGATCCGGCTCAATCGTCAGGCTTGCGCCAAGCGCCCGTGAACGGAACGGGAGATCTGTTCCGCCCCATGCAGCATTGGCGGGTAAAGCGCGCAACCGGCCCTCCGCCATGACATACGCCTGCGCCGGCGCGACCTGCGCGATAAACAGATCGCGGTCCTTGATGACTGCACACGTCAACCCCACGACCGCGCGTTTCTGCGGCGGCGCATTGAAGTTCTGCTGATAGAGCGCGCGATTGGCGGCCAGGATCGCCTTGCGCAGCGCGGAGGTCACCGAAAACGACGGGTCCTCGTAGAAGACCCGGCGGATCGTGCGTATCACGAGCAAACAGGCATCACGTCCCCGCGATACATCCTGGTCAGCTTCGACGACAATATGCATCTGCCCCTTGCGCGCTTCAAGGGCAAACGGGCTAGCTGGCGTCACCACCAGCGTCAGATCGCTCTTTGGCTGCGGAATGCCGCTGACCAGTCCGAATGGACTGGAGCGTGTCACGTTTCCGGGCATGAGATCTCTTCTATGATGTGCTACGTACTGGAATTATAACACGCTGGCAATAAGGAGCTGTCCATCATCATCTATGGAGGAAAAACAGAGTATGGCGCGGGCCATATGGAACGGTGTCATCATCGCCGAAAGTAATGCAACCATTGTTGTCGAAGGCAACCATTATTTTCCGCCTGATTCGGTCAAACGTGAATATCTACGCGAAAGTGCAACCCACACCGTGTGTGGCTGGAAAGGGGTTGCAAGCTACTACGACATTGTGGTAAATGACAATGTGAACCGTGATGCGGCGTGGTACTACCCCGAACCGAAAGAAGCTGCTCGTCGCATTGCCGGCTATATTGCCTTCTGGCGCGGCGTCAAAGTCGAAGCGTAAAGCACAGCACCGCAATCCCCCGCAGGTTTCGAACCTGTGGGGGTTCTATCCAATAAGAACAACATGAATTTCACGCGGCCCGTGCACGCCGAGAGTCAGTGTCAGCTCGATGTCGGCCGTGCGGCTTGGACCGGTGATCAAGGTGAGCGTGCTGGCGTCACGAAATACATCGCTGTAGTTCTGTTTGATGCGCTCGATAGCTTCCCCCAGACCACGTACCAGTTGTTCGCGGCGCACAACCGCAATGAACACAGGTGCGAGCAGTGATGCCATGCGCGCCCGTCCCCCGCCGCTGTGAAGCGCCAAGGTTGCGCTTTCGGCAATCGCTGCATCGACGCCTGAAATGCATACCGGCGCGCGCTCGTGCGCCTGCAGCAATGCGGTGCGCTGTTCTCCTTCTCCCGCAATCTGACCATCGAGGCGCGTGATACCACGTTGCCGAAGCATCTCATCAAGACCCGGCAGATTGATCGCTGCCAGATCCCACGTGATAACTTCCCGCGCCTCGTGCCGGTCGATGATGCCGGCAATCGCCTCCAGCGCCGACTCATCGTCATTGCAGAGATGCGGATATCCCTGGAGTTTCGTCAGTTCAGCGGCAAACTGGTGCGCCAGGTCATCGTGGGTGATCGGGTGGACAAATGGCGGAGGCGTGTGCGGCGCCCGCGTTGCTTCAGCCTCAAGGAATGGTCGCGTCTCCGCCAGACCGGCGCGGATGCGTTCAAGGATACGTTCACGACTGCTCTTCATCATACAACGTTCTCATATACTAACCCGGCTGCGGCGGCACACGCTG
>JBEPYG010000353.1:0-4829 GCA_041641515.1 Roseiflexus sp. | reverse complement strand
GACGTCCTGTGTCCGATTGTCATGCCTCGCTGCAGCGGCGCCCGATGCGCACGGTCTGCGCTCACTGCCTGATGACTGGCATTCATGGAATCGTTGACGGTCCTAGCCACGCTCGAATCACTGGCACAGATCAGCGCCTTCGTCGGAGAGGCGACGCAACGCGCCGGTCTCGACGATCACGCCGCGTGGCAGGTCGAACTGGCGGTCGATGAAGCGGCAACGAATATTATTCAGCACGGGTACGATCCCGGCAACCCTGGCATCATCGAACTGGCGTGGCGGATCGAGGATGACCGCCTGATCATCACGCTGCGCGACTATGGACGGCGCTTCAATCCCGATGATGTTCCTCCGCCGGATCTCTCGTCGCCGCTGGAAGAACGGCAACCCGGCGGGCTCGGACTCTATCTGATGAACCAGTTGATGGACGAGGTGCGCTTCGACTTCGACGACGCTAACGGCAACCTCCTGACGATGGTGAAATACATTCTTCCCCGTGTCCAGGCGCACGAGTTCCGGTTGAGCGGCAGGCTCGACGCGGTCGGAACAGCAACGGCGCTTGCGCCAGTCCACGAGGCGATTGCCGGTGGGGCAGAGTATGTTCTGCTCGATTTCGATGATGTGACGTTTCTCAGCAGTACGGCGCTGCGTTCGCTTTTGCTGGCGCGCAAAGAACTGCTGGCGCGCAATGGTGAACTGCGCCTCTGCAATCTGCGACCACAGGTGCGTGAGGTGTTCGAGTTGACTGGCTTTACCAGATTGTTTGCCATTCACTCCTCGCGCAACGAGGCGCTTGCGGCATTCGGTCAGGAACACGCGTGAATCGCGAGCGGTTTCTCATTCTGTATTGTCTGGTTGTGGGAGCAGCCGGCTGGTCCGCGCTCATCCTCAGCAGCCCCGGCGCTGCCCCTTGGGGAGTGCTGGCGTTGTTCATCATCCTGGCGCTCCTGATCGAAGCTGCAGCCTTTCGTGTGCCGCCAGCCGACCCTCACAGCCTCACCGGCATCATCATTCTGACAGCTGCACTGGCGCTCGGTCCTTCCGACGGCGCGTTGATCGCCGGTCTCTCCGGGTTGATCTTCGGTGTGTTCCTGCCGTTGATCTATAACCGTCCGCGCACATTCTACCTGCTGCTTGCTCGACCGTTGCTGCGTAGCGGTGTGCGCGCCGGCGCCGTTTTGGCTGGCGGCGCACTGGCTCGCCTCCTTGCCGGTGGCGCCCCCGGTGAGGCGTTGTCGCTCATGGCGCTGATACTCTGTTATCCCACTTTCATCCAGACAAATCGCGCGATCCGCGAGTACATTCAGGGAAACACCACTGGTGTGCTGACGTGGTGGCAGTCGGCATGGATGCCGGTGCTAGCTGCCGAAATTGCGCCATTGCCGCTGGCAGCGTTGTTCGCTGCCATCTATACCCGCCTGGGGATCGGCTACTTTGTCTTCGCAGCAGCCGGATTGATCGTTGCCAGCCTGGCGGTGCGTCAGGCCGCAATGAACCTGCGCAATCAGGGCGCGTCCATCCGTGAACTGGGTTTGCTGAACGAAGCTAGTCGCGAGATCATCCGCGCCGAACTCGACGTCGAGGCGCTCAGTGAGTTAATCTACCGCGCGGCAAGTAAAGTCGTCGATACGTCGTCGTTTCATCTCGGGCTGTTTGACCCGGACAGCGACCGGTATACACTGGTTGTGCGCGTCCAGGATCGGGTGCGCCTGCCGCCGCTGACGGTCGATCTGCCGAGCGGCGATGGGCTGGTCGGCTGGATGCGTCAGACCGGACGTTCACTGCTGGTCGAGGACTTCGCCACCGAGATGGATCGCCTGCCGGCGCGCCCGCGGTATCAGAGCGAACGTCCGCCGCGCTCCGGAATCTATGTCCCGCTCCTCGATGGCGGCAAGGTCATCGGCACCATTTCGATCCAGAGTTATCAGCCCTATGCATTCGACGCCGACGATCTGCGGATGCTCTCATTGCTGGCAGATCAGGCGGCGGTCGCGATCTCGAAAGCGCGCGCCTTCGCCGCTGCCAACGAACGCGCTGTGCAACTTCAGGCGATTCAGGATGTCAGCGAACGCATCACGGCGATTCTCGACCTGGATCAGCTGCTTCCTTCGGTTGTCCGATTGATTCGTGAACGGTTCGGCTACCATACCGTCCATATCTTTCTCATGGGTGAGGATGGACGCCTGCACTTCAGCGCCAGCACAGTTGAAGGTGAGGCGCTCGAACGATTGCGCCAGCTTGTCCTTCACCCTGGCGAAGGGATTGTTGGGAGTGTGGCAGTAACCGGTCAACCTGCACTGGTCAATGATGTCCAGACCGATCAGCGATACATCAACGATGACTCGAGCACGCGCGCCGAACTTGCGGTCCCGCTGCGCTATGCTGAGCATGTGATCGGTGTGCTCGATATTCAAAGTACTGAGGCAGGACGCTTCCAGCGCAGCGATCTGTTTGTTACCCGCACGCTTGCTGATCAGGTCGCGGTGGCAGTCAAGAGTGCGCGTGCGTTCCAGGCGCAGCGTGAAGAAGCATGGACGCTCAACGCGCTGCTCCAGGTCGCCGAGAATCTTTCGCGCGCACCATCGCTCGATACGCTCCTGCCCGCCGTGGTGCGCCTGCCACCACTCCTCCTTGGATGTGACCGTTGCTACTGTCTGATCTGGGATCGTCCTGCTGCTTCCTTTACGCCACTGGCAGCCTACGGCTTGCGCCCTGCTGACCGCGCAACATTCGTCGGCTGCCCAATTGCCGAGCAGGATGCACCGCTGCTAGCTGAAGTGGTGCGCACAGTTGCGCCGCTGGCGCTCGACTCCGCCAGCGGGCACGGTCACCTCTGCGCCCCCATCATCGAGCGTTTCGGCAGCGCTTCATTCCTGGTGACGCCGCTCTGGACGCGCGGCGCTGCGTTGGGTGTCCTGGCGCTCGATTATGGTCCGTCCCCCCATCATTTCACGGCACGCGACCTGACCCTGGCAAATGGATTCGCCTCACAGATCGCTGGAGCGCTCGAAAGCGCACTGCTGGCGCAGGAAGCAGCGCAGGCGGCGCGGCTCGAGGAAGAACTGCGAGTGGCGCGCGATATTCAGCGCACCCTGTTACCGTCACGCGCACCCAATCTGCCGGGCTGGGACACGATCGCCGACTGGCGTTCGGCGCGGATGGTCGGCGGGGATTTTTTCGATTACTGGTACCTTCCTGTGCAGCAAACGTTCGATGGAAATGCTGATCGGTCAATCAACGACGGCCTCGACTTGCAGCCGTTGGGGTTCGTCATCGCCGATGTGAGCGACAAAGGCGTGCCTGCGGCGCTGTTCATGGCGCTCGCGCGCAGCCTGGTACGCGCAGCAGCGCTCGACGGGTCGGCGCCTTCAGTGGCGCTGACCCGCGCCAACCGCTGGATAACCCGTGATACCGAAGCTGGTATGTTCGTAACCGTCTTCTACGGGATTATCGAACCGCATACCGGACGTATGCGCTACTGTTGCGCGGGGCACAACCCGCCGCTCCTGTTTCGCGCCGATGGTGCGGTCGAAACGTTGCATACCCCCGGTATTGCGCTTGGTGTGCTCGACGAGATAACGTTGGAGGACCGTGAGGTGTGCATCGCCAGAGGCGATGTCGTTGTCTGCTACACCGATGGTGTCACTGAAGCGATCAATGCTGCAGAAGAACCGTTTGGCGTCGAACGATTGATCGAGACGGTTGCAGCAGTGCGAACCGGCAACGTCCAGTCCATTCTCGAAGCTATCACCGGGGCGCTTGGTCGCCACGCCGAAGGTCCGCTCTACGACGACGTAACGCTGGTGATCATCAAACGTGTGGAACATGACTGACATGCTCACTGCGTCCCTGACGCGGTGTGTTATAATGAAAGTGTATGATCCGGAGAGCACCCATGCAAACCATCAAAAAGTACGCCAACCGCAAACTGTACCACATTGACCGCAAACAGTACATCACGCTTGAAGGCATTGCTGCGCTGGTACAGGCGGGAGAGCAGGTCCGGGTGATCGACAACGAGACGGGTGAGGACATTACGGCGCAGATCCTGGCGCAGGTCGCGCTGCAGACGCGCGGTGACCAGGGGCGATTGCCGACATCGCTGTTGACCAGCTTGATCCGCGCCGGTGAAGGGACGTTGAGCGGTCTGCAGCGCTCAGTGCTGGGGGCGTTAGGCGGTACAGGGCTCGTCAATGCAGAGATCGAACGGCGTCTGGCGCATCTCCGTGAAACGGGCAGGCTCAACGACGATGAGGTCCAACGATTGCGCACATTGCTGGTAGATGCATCCGAGTCGGCGACGCCCAGTCTCCCAAGCAAGAGCGACGTCGACCGGCTGCACGAGCAGGTCGATGCATTGATGGAACTCGTTGAGCAACTCCTCGCGCAACAGAAGAAATAACGAATCGGTCGGGACAGAACTCTTCCTCAGGTGATACGATCTGCGGGAGGGGATAGCGCGTTCCAGCATCCAGGGAAGGCGCTGTGGCATTTGTGTTGGAATTGATGCCTGGGTATCCGATCATCACGCTGCGGTCGTTGCTGCCGCATGCATAGGAGAAGCTATGAGCGACAGTGGCGTCACATCGCGACGGAGCAAGACAGCGCTTGTTCTGGCTGGCGGCGGAATCACCGGTGCTTCCTACGAAATCGGTGCACTTCGCGCGCTCGACGACCTTCTCCACAATTTTAGCGTCAATGACTTCGATGTGTTCATCGGTACCAGTGCCGGCGCACTGGTGGCTGCCTGCCTGGTCAACGGGCTGACACCCCGCGAGTTGATGCGCCATCTCGAGACGCCGCTCGACGGCATCGCGCCGCTCAATATG
>JBEPYG010000352.1:0-4843 GCA_041641515.1 Roseiflexus sp. | reverse complement strand
GACCGGCGCGTCTGCATCCTCCAAACTGCCGCCGAAGCCGCCATCCGCCGCGGACATCGGTTCCGCAGCGACCGGCGCGTCTGCATCCTCCAAGCTGCTGCTGAAGCCGCCATCCGCCTCTGCGAGCGCTTCTTGCGGCGCCAGGTGATACACTGCACGAGCGCCTTTGCCGGTGCGGCGGAGGATGCCGGTGTTGATCGCCTGCTTGATGAGCGACCGCAGTTCTTCGTTCGTGCGGAAGATGCTGGCATTGTTGCGGGCGCCTCGCAGCAGATCATGGATCTGCGCAAACGATAATGGCCGTTCTGCTGACGCAACCACGTTGCGCAGCATCTGCCATTCAGCATCGGTGAAAGGACGCATCACCGGAGAGAGCGTTGTTGTTTCGCCGGTCGGCGTTGCAGGCGCTTCAAACAACTCGGATGGCTCGACCGGTGCATCGACGATGATCATCCGATCTGCCAGATCAGGCGCTTCCAGAATCGGTTCCGTCGCCAGATCGCCGCTTTGTGTCTCCAGATCCGGCAGATCGGGCAATTCATCGAGCGCTGGCGTGACAGTATCGATCTGCATATCAAGCGATGCGAGCACCGCCTGTCGTTCACGCTCGGCTTCCAGACGGTCGAGCAATTCTTCGAAGACAATGTCCGTGGCGGTAGTTTCGCCGTTCACCACATCGTGCAGCGCCTCCGCCATCAGGTCATCCGTCACGTCCTCGTGCAAGTCAAAAGGCTGCGGTTGTGCAGAAGATGTTTCGGGCGTGGTCGTCGGGCGTGTTGCCCCACTACGGCGGCGACGGCGGCGACTGCTCGACACCGGGCGTCCATCGATGCGGGCATCGACGTGGACAGGTGTCGTAGATGTGCTGACCGGCGGTTCTTCTTTGAGATCCTGTGCGAACTGCGAGAGTTTGTACGGATCCTCGCCGGGCAGGAAGACTTCGACAATAGCGCCGCTGGTAAAGACCTGCACCTTACCGCGCCGCTCGGCTTCGAGCGCAAAATCCTTGAACTTTGCAAATGGCTTGCCGGTCGAGTCGCGGTACTTGCTCTCCTTGAACTCGCCGCCCATCAACTCCTTCATCACGAGTTTGAGCGAACCGAAGGAGCAGACATACCCTCGCTCGCGGGCCAGATGCACTGCCCGCACGAGCATATCGTAGATGTCGGGTTCCTCGTGCAGCGTTTCTGGCGCCGGAGGCTCAGGCGATGGCGTTCGCTCCGCCGGTTGCGGTTCCTGACGCATCCGCATGGATGGGACTGGTTCCACGACCTCCTCGAGGTCGCGTCCTCGCTCCGCTCCACGGATACGTGGTATGTCGGACTGCAACGGCTGTGGCTTCTTGCCCAGCAACTGTTCGTAGAAGATGAACTCGTCGGCGCTCTGCGCGAGGTGCCCGGACGCAGCGCCACCCACCCCGATAATAATGACTTCCTTGCCATGCTGACGGATCGCATTCACCAGCGGAATGAAGTCGCGGTCACCGGTGGCGAGCACGAATTTGCCGATGTTCGGATTGGTGTACAGTGTTTTCATTGCGTCGATACAGAGATTCATATCGACGCTGTTTTTGATGGCCCGTCCTGTCCGCCCCAGATCACGATCATAGTAATAGGTTGGCACATACATCGGCTCGATGCCGTTGGCGTACAGGGCGCTCGTTACACGCGGATAGCGATACCAATCGGCGTATGCACGGGCGATCACCACCCGTCCCAGGTCCGCGACGCGATCCATGATGATTTCAAAGTTCGGGTTGACATCGAGTTTGTCGCGAACACTGACATAGACGTTCTCGAAGTCGATAAACACAGCGACATCGAGACGCAGATTGTCGGTAGCCATGGGTCGTTTAATCTTCTCCTGACACTTGGTGTCGTCAAGCGTCGACTCCGAAAAGCGGACGCGAGCCAGGCGCCTTCCGCAGCGGGGCGTTGGTACAACCAGAACGCCAGACGTGCGATGATGCCATCTGAACGGAACCGCCTGTGTACGGAGCGTTCGTTTCCGTCTGCGACATTATTGCACATCATCCGCCTGTGGATAGCCCAAAGCCAGCGAATGCGCGGTGAAACCTGCAGTGCCGATTGTGCGGGCAGGCTGTTCGATGATGTGACAGCCCGGCCATATCTTTCCAGCGAATAATGAACCACTGCAGGAATATCGAACCATTGCGCTGTTCAGGGAGCCAATCGCTTGTCAACGTACAAACAAACATCCGAAATACATCACAGGTCAGGCGTTGGGCGTCAACGCCTGACGCTCCGTTACATGCTAACTATAGCATTGCCGAACCTAAAGCGCAACCGATGATACTGCGCGATAGAGCGCCAGTGTGCGCATTCGTCGTTCTGCGTGATCGACGATCGGCGCCGGATAGTCGCGCCCGATGACAACGCCGCAGCGCCGCTGTTCTGCGGGCGGCATAGTCCATGGTGCATGAATATACCGGTCAGCAACCTGTGCCAGTTCTGGCAGATACCGGCGCACATAGATACCCTGTGGATCAAACTTCTGCCCCTGACTGACCGGGTTGAAGATGCGGAAGTAGGGTTGGGCGTCGGTGCCGGTACCGGCGCTCCACTGCCAGCCGCCGTTGTTGGCGGCGTGATCGCCATCGACCAGTTGCTGCATAAAGTAGCGCTCGCCCCAGCGCCAGTCGATCAGCAGGTCTTTCGTGAGAAAAGACGCGACGATCATGCGTGCCCGGTTGTGCATCCAGGCTTCCTGGTTCAACTGGCGCATCGCGGCATCGACGATCGGGTAGCCGGTGCGCCCTTCCTTCCAGGCGTCGAACAACGCCAGGTCATTTTCCCACGATAGCGCATCGTATTGCAGTTTGAACGATCGCTGCAACACGTGCGGATAATGCCACAGGATCTGATAGTAGAAGTCCCGCCAGGCCAGCTCCCCGATCCAGGTCTCAATCGATCGGGCGGTTCGTTCAGCGTTCTGACCGTCACCGACGCGATCGAGCAGGCGCAGCGCTGCGCGCAGCGCGGCACGCGGCGCCACACACCCAAATCGCAGGTAGGGCGATAAACGCGAGGTCGCCGGTTCTGCCGGCAGGTCGCGTCCATCTGCGTAGCTCGCAATGCTGTGAGCGGCGCCTAGATCGACGAATGCCGCCAGTCGCGCATTGCCGGGGGTTTCACCGCCAGGGGGAATGTGCTGGGAGAGTGTGATGCCGAGGTCTGCTGCGTCTGGGATCGCCAGATCCGCACCATGATCGGAAACCTGACGGAACAGCGGCGGCTCGAGCTCGTGCTGCAACTCATCACGACGTTGTTCCACCAGTGCGCGCCAGCGCCGCCAGTAGGGCGTGTACACAGTATATGGTCGGCCATCGCCGGTGCGCACATCGTCGGGACCGAGAATGACCGCCTCTTCGCTGATCGACGTTTCGACGTTCAGATCACGCAGCAATGCTTCAACCTGCGCATCACGCCGGCGCGCGAAGGGGGTGTAGTCACGATTCCAGGCGACGCCAGCTGCACCGGTTTCCCGCACCAGATCACGGATCACGTCCAGCGTTCGTCCGCGCCGCACCACCAGGCGACTGCCGCGCGCGCGCAGGCTAGCATCGAGGTCGCGCAGCGCATCAATCATAAACGCTATACGCGCCGCACCAGTCCTTGGAGCACGCAGGATAGCATCCTCGAGAATGACGAGCGGGATGACATGCCCGTTGCTCCGAATAGCAGCGGTGTACAACGCCGGATTGTCGCGCAACCGCAGGTCGCGGCGAAACCAGTGAATCCAGATCATACGACTACGACCCGGCAGAACCTTCGAGACGCTCTCGACATGCAGCAATGCCTGCTGCGCTTTCGGGCGAGGGCTCGAGCTCATGCGAATACGTCAGCGCATCGCGCGCTTCAGCATAGCGCCCCAACATATAGAGCACCTTGCCGCGATTGAGCCAGTACACCGCCTTCACAGTCGAAACCGGCGCCGCCAGGTCGATGGCGCGCTCAAAGCACTCCAGCGCCGCGTTCAGGCGACCAAGTTCCATCAATAATGAACCTTTGTTGTTCCACACGCCAGCGCTCTCCGGTTCGAGCGCCAGCGCCCGATCATAACTGGCGAGTGCATCATCGAAACGACCGAGGTCCGTGAGCGCCATCGCGCGCCAGAGCCAGGCGCTCTGATTGGCATCCGACGCTGCCAGCGCCGCTTCGAAGCGATCAAGCGCCTCCTGGGGACGTCCCTGGCGCAACAGGACCTGCCCCTGGTCGCAGAGCATCCGGCTTTCCCGTTCGGCGTTGGCACGCTTATCTGTTGCTGCGCTTTCACTCTCGAACATGCGCGTCACCTGCTCGCGCAGGCGATCCTCGGTCATCTGCAAGCGCCGTTCGTCGTCGCCCAACCCGGCGCCCGCAATCAGGCGCCGTGCCTGTTCGCAGATCAACAGAGCGGTTTCGAGCGATTCGTAGTTACCCAGGACGCGCGCAGCATCGGCAATCCAGAACGCAAAGGCAAGAATGGCGCGTCGAGCGGCAGGCAGTTCCCGGCTCGACACCTCCCCGGCTCTACTGTACGCTGCAACCGTCTTGGCGGCATACGTCTGGCTGAGCGTCAAGCTCTGAGCCGTCAGGCGAGCGCAGAGATCGCCGATGACGAAGTAATCATTTGCCTGCGGCGGACGACGCGCGCGCGCAGCACGCCCCAGAGCGCGTACATCGGGGTGAGCATCGTTGGCGAATGCATCGAACGCACCGCTCAGATCGCGAAACGCGGTCAACAGTTGCGCCCACAGACCGATCGGCTCCTCACGGACGCGTTCTGTTGGGGTGCGACCGGTTTGAGGCGGGGCAGGAATGTTAGGGTCGGCAGGTGTTGT
>JBEPYG010000351.1:0-4870 GCA_041641515.1 Roseiflexus sp. | reverse complement strand
AGAGCCGCTGCGTGCGTGAACGTCTCGCCCGCCTCCCCAGGGCGCGGGGCATTGTGGTGCAGCTGCCGCGTGCGTGAACGTCTCACCCGCCTCCCCAGGACGGGGGCATCGTAGCGCAGATGCTAGGGAGCTCAGGTGAGCATAGCTGATGGTCGATAGCGCGACAGTTGCATTTCACCTGCCGAGGCGTTTCCGTGGGCGGAAACGCCTTGGCTCTTGCGCGCAAAGGCCACCTTCGTGGCCTGTGGAGCTCGCGAAGGCGGGCTTTGCCCTGGTAGCCGAGAGCTGTAGCTCGACGGCACCAGGCGACCATCAGCTCGCCGGATGATCCGTTTCCGTGGGCGGAAACGCCTTGGCTCTTGCGCGCAAAGGCCGCCTCCGTGGCCTGTGGAGCTCGCGAAGGCACGCGGCGCCAGACGTAACCGCAAGCTTGATGGTTGTCCAGGACATCATCCCCGCGAGCTCGCGTGATACGACTCAACGTGTTTGTATTTACGGGCTGATGGTTGTCCAGAACAGCATCCCCGCAAGTTCGCGAAGGCGGGCTTTGCCCTGGCAGCCGAGAGCTGTAGCTCGACGGCATCAGGCGACCATCAGCTCGACGGAGAGCAAACCTCCAACTGTAGTAATAGGCGATGGCCGATGGCCGATAGGCTGCTGTTGGGGAACTGATCACGATTGGCGGTTCAGGGGAAGCTCTCGAGATCAAGAGTCGGCGGCGGTATGGCTTTCGCAAGCGCTATGAGATGTCGCCCCGCCGACACAAAAATACCATCTCTACGGTAAGTGCGACCATTTACGCCATTGTTTTCGTCGAGCGGTAGACGGTACAGCCGCGTGGGAAGCTGAGGTGAAAAGAGCCGCCGGGCACGCGGGCGGCTCGCCCGCATTCCCAGGGATGCTTTCGTTGCGGCAGTGAGCGCCGTGCGCATCAAACGATGATGCGCACATGAGCGCTTCACCTCCATTCCACTGCTTCGCATTGTCTGTAGCTCCAATGCCCGCGTTTCTGGAAGTCGCGTGAGCAGTTGCGCTTGTAGTGCAGATAACCATTATTACCTGCAGGCGACAGGAGACGCACAGCTGCGTAAGAACAAACTGCATGCGCACTCTTATGAGAGCGCACTGCAATGCCATCACAGCAATTTACAATCTAAAATGGCAGCATCATAGTAGTGCGTCTGGCAGCGTCATCACCAGTATGGGTAATAGTGGGGCGTCTCAGCAAACGCCTACACACTGCTCATGAGGCGCCGCGCCAGCGACTGCAACCCGCGATATTGCAGCGCCTTCACCGCACCCTCAGAACGGCCAAGGCGCTGCGCCACCTCCTGGATCGATAGATCGGCCAGGAACCGCAGGGCGATCACCTGCCGCTGGTCGTCGGTGAGATCGCCCAAGTGACGCCGGAGTTCTTCGCAGTCAAGGCGCATCACTACTTCGTGATCCGGACCATCGCAGGCGCCGCTCCAGCTCTCCAACGGCACGGTTTGTCGCAAACGGCTACGGCGAATCACATCCACTGTGCGATCGCGAGCAATACGATAGAGCCAGGCGGAAAGAGGCCAGCCGCGATCCTCATAGCGGTCGAGACTCTCGAAGGCGCGCAGAAAGACTTCAGCTCGGAGATCTTCGGCAAGATCGGCATCGCCGAGACGAAAATAAATATAGCGGTAGAGCGGCTGAGCATAGCGATGATAAATCTGGGCAAACGCCGCCTGGTCGCCGTTCTGGGCGCGTTTGATCAACTCGCTGTCGGAGAGCGTGAGATCGGCATCTCCTGGAAGAACGTGCATGAGCGTATTTCCTGCATATCGTGCGTCATTGCGCATCTGCTCATCACCAGTTCGAGTGTAGCAGGAGGACGCAACCAGTTCGTAACCAGCGTAACCTTAAGCCGGTGAAAGCGGGTATAATAAGGATCGAAAGGAGCGGCAGCCATGGATTTCACAAACGAGCGCCGCGCCATGATCGATCTCCTGATCCGACGTGGCATCAGCGATCAGCGAGTGCTCGACGCAATGGCGCAGACGCCACGTCATTTGTTCGTTCCAGCGCACGAACGCTCTCACGCCTACAGTGATCAGGCGCTGCCGATTGGCGAAGGGCAGACCATTTCGCAACCGTACATGGTTGCGCTCATGCTCGAAGCGCTCCAGCTCGCTCCAACTGATCGCGTCCTCGAGATCGGCGCCGGTTCTGGATACGCTGCCGCCGTGCTCAGCCGGATCGCAGCAAAGGTTCATACGATTGAATGCCGCGAGGTGCTGGCGGCCAGTGCAGCGGCGCTGCTTCGCACACTCGGCTACGAGAACGTCACCGTCCACACCGGTGACGGCACACAGGGATTGCCGGACTACGCACCCTTCGATGCCATTCTGGTCTCGGCAGCATCACCCTGGGTGCCTGCACCGCTGCGTGAACAACTGGCATCGTTCGGGCGCCTGGTGATTCCGGTCGGCGGGAGGCAGGCGCAGATTCTCCTGCGGTTACGCCGCGAAGGGGATACACTCCGCACTGAGCGGCTGTGTGATGTACGCTTCGTCCCGCTGATCGGCGGACATGCCTGGACGACAGAGCACTACCCGGAACGTTGAACTGGATGGAGTCACTATGTTTTCGACGCCTGACGAGGGCATTTTTGCGGGACGCAGCAATGATACGGTTGAATTGTTCAAAGCGTGGGCAGGCACCACTGTCGCTTACGCTGTTTTTCAAACCGGCGCTGCAAACCTGGCAAGCAGCCGGTTTCTGACGAATCTTTTCATTGCAGCCGTGGTGTGCGGACTGGGGTTCGTGCTTCACGAACTCGCACACCGCATCGTGGCCCGGCGCTTTGGCGCAGAGGCGCACTTCGTAGCCAATGTGCAGATGCTGGCAATCTCGATTGTGGTTGCATTCCTGCCGCTTGGTCTGTTCTTCGCCGCTCCTGGCGCCGTCTGGCATCGTGGCTACCTGACCCCGCGCCAGAGTGGGTTGATTGCGCTGGCAGGACCGGCGACCAACATGGCGCTTGCGGTGGTGTTTCTCATTGCGGCGCCTGTTGCGTTCCTTGCCGGTCTGCGCGATTCCTGGGTCATTCAATTGTTCTACACCGGCGTTGCACTGAATGCCTGGCTTGGACTGTTCAACATGATTCCCGCCGGACCATTCGATGGCGCAAAGGTGCTAGCATGGAGTCCGGTTGTCTTCGGCGTCACTGCAGGTATCGGCATTCTGCTGGCATTCGTGCTTCCCGGCAATCTTCTCGCTATCTGGCTCTTTGTCCTGAGGCTGTTTGGCGGCTAGTACACCGCGGCAGATGTCCACTGCTCGGGCGATGTCGGGCCCGCTCTACGACGATGTTTGCTGCAGGCAAACCTGTACTTCAGCGCATTATGAGGAGGTTTCATGCGAACGCCACTTCTCGCAGGCAACTGGAAGATGTACAAAACAACCGGTGAAGCGCGTGAGCTGGTCGAAGGTCTGCTGCACGGGCTTGGCGATCTCAGCGACCGCAAGGCGCTGGTCTGTCCGCCATTCACAGCGCTGCAAACGGTACGTGATCTGGTGCAGGGCACGCCAATCGCATTGGGAGCGCAGGATGTCTATATCGAGCCGCAGGGAGCGTTTACCGGCGCCATCTCTCCGGTGATGCTGCGTGACCTGGGATGCACCTATGTGATTGTCGGGCACAGCGAGCGACGAGCTATCTTCGGCGAAGGTGACGAACTGATCGGTAGGAAGGTGCGCGCAGCGCTGGCGCACGACCTTACGCCAATCCTGTGCGTCGGCGAGACCAAACCGCAGCGCGACGCCGGTCAGGCGGAGACCATCGTGGTGGCACAGGTGCGCGCTGCGCTCGCCGGTATGACGTCTGAACAGATCAGTCGCATTGTCATCGCCTATGAGCCGGTCTGGGCAATCGGCACCGGCGACACCGCCACTCCGGCCGATGCGCAGGCGATGCACGAAACGATCCGGCAGGTCCTCGGCGATATGGCAGGGTCCGACGTGGCGGCGACCATCAACATCCTGTACGGCGGCAGCGTCAAACCCGACAATATCGACGATCTGATGGCGCAACCCGACATCGACGGAGCGCTGGTCGGCGGTGCATCGCTCAAGGCGGACAGTTTCCTGCGCATCATCCATTTCCTTCCGCCGCAGGGATGAGGTGAGAGGAATCGAACATCGGCAGGGATGCACATAGAGGTGTACAACGTTGAAGGTGGTGCATCACACGGGGAAAGGCGCCTGACACTGCGCGTAGTGCGGTTGTGCAATGCACGTGCGAAGAGCGAAGAGCGCTCTTCGCTTTTCTCTTTCTGCCTTCGTCGTCCCGATGTCACGCAGGGGACGACGCATCACCCAGATCGTTTGCCAGCCGACGCAACAGCGAGAGCGGAACCGGCTTGGTGAGAAAGTGATCGACCCCCAATTGTTGAGCTGCTTCCTGTAACTCTGGCGAATAGTATGCCGTAATGAGAATGATGCGGGCTGAAAGCGCGCGCTGGCGCACGTGCGCGATCAGCGCCAAGCCGTTTGCCAAAGGCATATTGTAATCGGTAATGATCAAGTCAGCGGTATGGTGATCGAGCCACTCCAGCGCCTCCGATACCGACGCAGCCGTGGCAATCTCACGCTCATCGTTGGTGCGCAGCGCCTGCGTGAGCATGAGCCGCTGATTAGCTTCATCATCGACGATGAGAATGGTGTGTTGCGCCATCATGAATGCCTGCTCGTCGCTGGTGCGGCAGGGCCGCCTGTACGTAGAAGAATCATACCTGCTTCATAGCCAGTCGTGGCACACAAGATGTGATCGAAATGTTGGCGTATCTGTAACAGATAAGCGGGCAGGCGCAACTTCTTGCCGATTCATTCGTTGTAT
>JBEPYG010000350.1:0-4880 GCA_041641515.1 Roseiflexus sp. | reverse complement strand
TCCCTCTGGATCGACTCTGCTGATCGGGCGTGATCTTGGTTTCCGCTATCACGAGCGGCAACGACCGGTCCTGCAGCAATGCCATGTCACCATTAATAATGGTGATCGCATTTTGTTGGAAGGGTCATCAGGCAGCGGAAAATCGACATTGGCGGCCATTCTGGCGGGTCTGCGCCAACCGCAAACGGGTCTCTTGCTCTTGCATGGCGTTGACCGGCAGACGATCGGCGATCTTGAATGGCGACGGCGGGTTGTTGTAGCGCCGCAATTCCATGAGAACCATATTTTCACCGAGACATTCGCCTTCAATTTGTTAATGGGGCGAGGCTGGCCGCCGACCGAGCATGATCTGCGTGATGCTGAAGCAGTATGCGCTGCACTCGGTCTCGATGATCTCCTAGCGCGTATGCCGGCCGGTATGCAGCAGATGATTGGCGAGGGCGGTTGGCAACTTTCGCACGGTGAGCGTAGTCGTCTTTTTCTGGCCCGTGCATTGCTACAAAGAGCGGATATTATCATTCTCGATGAAAGTTTTGCTGCTCTCGACCCTGAGCTTTTACAGCAAGCTCTCATGTGCGCACGGCAAATGGCGCCGACTTTAGTGGTGATCGCCCATCCGTAAGCAAGGTGATCTATGAACATCGACTCGTTTCTTGATCTGGTATTACTGATCGGACTCAGCCTCTTCATCATCTCAACCGGATTCACCGTCGTGCGCATCATCATGCGCCAGGGGTGGGGTGCAGCATGGGAGCGGGTCAGGAAGCCACTCTTCTGGTGGCCCTTACTGGTCTTAGTTCCGCTCTTCCTGATCAGCCAGAGCATCATCTTTATTGCGCCCCAGCAGATGGGCGTCGTTGTATCGGCGCTTTCGCCAAAGGGCTATCGTGACCAGCGACTCGAGTCGGGTGTGCACTTTATCGTTCCGTTGCTTGAACGGGTGGAACTTTATCCGCGGCTTACCAGGACCTATACGCTATCGCGCAACCCGCTTGAAGGCGAGGCTATGGGCGACAACGCCATTACAGCGCGCACTGCCGATGGGCAAGAGATAGCCATCGACGTTTCTATGATTTACCGGCTCGATCCCTATCAAGTCGTTCAGCTGCATATTGCATGGCAGGATCGCTACGAACGCGACCTGATCCGTCCGCTTTTGCAGGGGCTGGTGCGGCGGACAGTAGCTAGCTTTACTGTCGATGAAGTCAACAGCATCAAGCGCCAGACGCTTGAAGCGACGATCACCCAGGAACTGAGCGCTGTTTTGAGCGAGCAGGGCATTGTGCTCGAACAATTTCTCCTGCGCCAGATTGAATTTTCACCTGAATATGCCGCCTCGGTCGAGCAGAAGCAGGTTGCACTCCAGCGAGCTGTCCAGCGAGAATACGAAGCTGAGCAGATCCGTGTGCTGGCTGAAGGCGAAGCTGCGCGTGTGCTGCGTATGGCTCAGGCCGAAGCCGAAGCGTTGTCTCTCATCGCAGCTGTGCTGAAAGACAATCCTGATCTATTGACGTACCAGTACATCGCCAAAATTGCATCTAATATTCGGGTGATGCTGCTGCCAAGCAATGCGCCGCTGATCCTGCCGCTCGATCAGGCGACAGTCGAGCTCGATGATGCGACGCCAACGTCAGCGCCCGCGCCGACGTCCACACCCGTCTCCTCATCGGTTGCTACCCCATAGGAGTGAGGCGGTTCTGCTCATGACATCTGTGCAGCATGGTTCTGTCCAGGACTTGTTTTCTGTCTGTACTGCCACCATGACAGGTTGACAGAATAATATCAGCAAGCAGATGGCAGCGCCCTTGCACTGCCATCGAGCGTTGAGGATAGCCGATTATGAAACGACAGCGACGTTCTATAGCGACATTCATCTGGTTTATCAGCTGGTGGCTGACGCTGAGCGCCTGTACATCAGCGACTTTGCCCGCCGGCTGCCCACCAGCATGCTTTCGCGCCGATCTCCGTGAGCGTGATCTGCGCTCATTCAGTTTGACCGGCGCCAACCTGAGTGCTGCCAACCTGGGCGGCGCCGATCTGAGCGGGGTTGATCTCAGTCATGCCTCTCTCGTCGGTGCGAATCTCAAAAATGCCAACCTGACCGGCGCCAACCTGACCGGCGCCGACCTGACCGGCGCCGACCTGAGCAACGCGAGCCTGGGTGGTGTGCTGCTGACCGGCGCCAATCTGGAAAGCGCGATACTGATCGGCGCTGATTTGACTACAGTTGATCTCAGTGGTGTCAACCTGATCGGCGTGCGTCTCGCGCGTGCGCGACTGGTTGGAGTCAATTTGAGCGGGGTTGAGTTGCGGGGCGCAGTGATGGAAGGCGCCGATCTTCATGGGGCTAATTTGAGAGGGATCAACTTGAGTGGCGCGAATCTCAGTAAAGCGAAACTTGATGGCACCAACTTCGCAAACGCCATTCTTTCGGGGATCAACTTGAGCGGATCCGAGATGATCGGCGTCAATCTGACCAGCGCCGATCTCAACGGCGCACTGATGGTCGGTGTGTATATGCCAGGAGCAACCCTCGACAATGCGACTCTTGTCGGCGCCGACCTGCGCGGGGCTGATCTGAGCGGCGCCACGCTCTATGGCGCAAATTTCACTGATGCCCGAATTGAAAGCACCGGATCGAACAGTGAAGAAGCCAACGAACAAATCTTCAGCAATCTGACAGAAGCGGAACGGGCGCAGTTGCTGGTGAACACGTTCTTTGATGGCGCACGATACAACGCTGCAACCATCTGGCCGGAAGGGTATGTGCCGCCGCGTACAGCGGTGCTCGATGGAAACCGGTGAACAGATATGGGTATGCCTTTCTCACGTACTCTCCGCGCGCTTGAGTATGATCGATCCAGTATGGGATTGGTCGCATTGGTCGGCGCTCTGCTGATCTGTGGTGCGTGGTCATTCTGGTTTTTTGGCGCGCGATTGTCACTCTATCAAACAACCGGCATAGTAGAAGTAGCGCGGCGTAATGAAGTGATTGCGTACTTCCCTCCCGGCACGCCGGCGCCGCCCCGTGGTCAGATGGCGCAGATTCGACTGGCTAACGGGACTGCCAGTATTCCGGCAGTTGTGATTGAATCGAGCATTGAGCGTGATGGTCGGGTGCGAGCCGTGTTGATGCCACAGGCAGCGTTTCCGGTCACCCTCGTTGCTGCCGAGATCGGGCAGGTTGCGATTGAAACTGCACGGGTGTCGCCGGCGATGATTGTGTTGGGTGAAGGATCGTAGCACCAACCCGGTGGGCAGCGAGAATCCTGTGCAACAGCGCATCTTAGCACCAGAAATCATTCAAACCTCGGCAATGGATTGCGGTCCTGCAGCACTGGCATGTCTCTTGCAAGGATTCGGCGTTCCGGTCAACTATGCTCGCTTACGTGAGGCGTGTCAAACTGATGTCGATGGTACGTCTATCGATACGATTGAGGATGTGGCGAATCAGCTGGGGCTGATTGCCGAGCAGATTATCATTCCGGTCGACCATGTGCTCGTACCGGCGGCGCAAGCGCTGCCGGCGCTGGCGATTGTGCGCCAGCCGAACGGCTTGACCCACTTTGTTGTGATCTGGAGCCGGATCGGTGGATTGGTGCAGGTGATGGACCCGGCCAGTGGTCGGCGCTGGATAACGCCGTCACGGTTGCTTGATGAACTCTACCTGCATACCGCTACTGTTACAGCAGCCGAATGGCGTGAGTGGGCCGGCAGTGAAGGATTTCTCTCACCACTGCGCGAACGGCTGATCAGACTTGGCGTGGAAGAGACCGTCATTGCCGCTCTGATCGAAGGCGCTGTAGCCGATCCAGGCTGGCGAGGCCTAGCTACCCTTGATGCGGCAACCCGGATGGTGACGACAATGTCCGCCGGTGGAGGTGTCGAGCGCGGCATCGAGGCGAGTAACCTATTGCAACAGCTCTGTGCCGGTCAGGAGCGATCGGCGGACCTGATTCCAGCAACTTTCTGGCTGGTGCAACCGGGTCCGGTTGCTGATGAGGATCTGGTGCAATTTCGTGGTGCGGTGCTGGTGCGGATTGCCGGTCGGCGAAGCGACGAGACAATCGAACCACCGGCGATTCTGGCGCAGACGATGCGCGAACCGGCGCCTCAACCCGAGCGAACGGCATTGCAGATGTTGTGGCGTGACAGCGGGCTGTCCATGGTGATTGCGCTGCTGTCGATTGCGATGATATCTGGCGGTCTGGTTATCGAAGCACTTCTGCTCCGTGGATTGATCGACACCGATCTGAACCTTTCGGCGGAGCAGCGCACGATCATTGCCGGGGCGCTGATTGTCTTTGCAGTGGTTATGCTACTGCTCGAATTGCCAATTGCGACGCTCATCACCCGCAGCGGTCGTCGATTGGAGACACGGCTTCGGATCGCACTTCTGCGCAAGATACCCCGTTTAGGAGACAACTACTTTCACAGCCGGCTGGTGTCGGATATGACCCAGCGCGCGCATGATCTGCGTCAGCTGCGCTTACTGCCAGGATTGATCGCCACCGGCGTGCGCCAGATCTGTCAGATTACCCTGACCATGATCGGTTTGATCTGGTTTGCGCCAGCGAGTGCAATCCCGGCGGCGCTCTCGGCTGCCAGCGCACTAGGGCTTGCGCTGCTGTCACAACCAGTGCTGGCGGAGACCGATCTGCGCTTACGCACGCATATTGGCGGGCTCAGCCGTTATTATCTCGATGCGCTGCTCGGACTGACACCACTCCGCGCACATCGAGCCGAAACGAGCCTCCGCCGTGAACACGAGAGTCTGTTGGTGGAATGGGCGCGGGCCAGTCGTGATGTGCATCGGCTCAGTCTCTGGCTACAGGCTATTGGAGCGCTGCTTGGCATCGGATTTACCGGTCTGATTCTGT
>JBEPYG010000349.1:0-4885 GCA_041641515.1 Roseiflexus sp. | reverse complement strand
CCCTGCTGTAATTGCTTCGTATCGCTGCGATGCCCTTCGGGGAACATGATCAGAACAGCGCCCTGCCTGAGCGCTTCTTCGGCGGCTTCGAGCGCCGCCAGGTCGCGCTGACCGCGCCGAATCGGAATGACGTGCATGGTACGGAACCACCAAGCTGTGATCGGATGGCTGAAAAGTTCAACCTTCGCGACCCACCAGGGACGATGTGAGAGCGGCAGCGATGCGCCAACAACGAGAATGTCACTCCAGTGCAGATGATTCACTGCAAGGATCATCCCTTGCGGACGCGGCGGCAGATTCCCGCGCCCTTCGATCTTCCAGTCGGACCATATCAACCGCAAGAGATTGAGCGGGATCCAGAGCAGCAAATAGAAAAACAGACCAATCACAGATCACTCCTCATCCTACTCCCAGGCGCAGGGAATAGACCAGTTGTCCACCCAGCCAGCCGGTCAGCACTACAAGCGCTGCACCGATTGCCAGTTGCGCCAGATACCCGCGCCGCGTCCTGGCATCATCCAGGATCGTCGGGTTCCGTCGCCGGGACTGCCACGCCTGCCAGTAGACGACCATTACTGCCACGCCTGACAGCGCGTGGGCATTGACCCAGACCAGTGCATCATCGCGTGGACGCACAGGGTCGAACACCTGCCGCGCTGCATCGATCGTTCCGGTGGCGACTGCAGGGAGCAGCAGCAGCCATCCTAACCACAAACAATGGTATGCCGCCGTTTCGAGCGAACGATCACCGCGCCAGAGATAGAGCGCTGTCATGATCGCATTGCCGAGCAACAGTCCAATCGGCAGATGTACAGTGAATGGGTGCAATGGAGACATATCGTTCGCATCTAGGACGCAGAAGTATTATACCACGCATCACTGCGCCGGGGGCGCTACCGCGCTGCGATCACAAGCCAGACGACATAGGGCGCCGGACGCATTGCCGCTTCAGCCATGATCGTTGCGCTTCTGCGGCGTGGATCGCTACTGAGCAGCGTAACTGCGGTGCGCAGGCGCGCACCCTGGGGCGGCGCCTGCCAGCGGTAGACGATCCGGAGCGTCGTGCTCCCCCCTGGCGCAATTACACCCCGCTCCGGCGTTACAGTTAACCACTTCTCTGGGCTGAACTGAGGTCTGAATTCGATAGCTAGACCTGGAGCGACAGGCGTATCGGCGCCGCATCCAACCCGCTGGAACTGGCTCAGGGTCCGCTGAACGCCAACACCCAGACGTTCCGGAAGCGCGCTCAGGTCGGCGTACTGAAACGTGATGCGCCCGTCGCGGTGCAGCAGCGTTTGAAACGTATACGTCTGATCCGGAGGACCCTGCGCCAGCGGCACGCGCTCGAAACTGACGACGAAGGTTGCGCCGTCATCGACCGTTCCATAGCGTACCTGACCGCCACGCGACGGATCGAGATCGCTGCGGAACGGCGCCAGCAGGTAGAAGAACGCTTCTGTCGCCGGCAGGCAGCGTTCGAGCAAACCGGTGTACGAGTAGGACCAGCCAAACGAAAGGGTTCCGTCCGACGTGACCGACGTTTCGGTGAACATCAGGGTGTAGAGCGGAAAGTCGAACCCCAGAGGAATATCGTCGATCCGGGTTGTGTCGGTCAACTCGAGCGTTGGCGCGTCAGCAGGGAGGTCAATCCATTGATAGACGGGTCCGCCGGGTTCGTCACTGCGATAGATGCCGAAGGACGCATACTCGACGCTCGACTCAAACGTCAGCGGGCGGGTACCGGTGTTTGTGATCGTCACGGTTCGCTCGGCAGCAGCATTGAAATCGAGTGTCGTCGTGACATAGTCGGTTGAAAGCGTGAGCCTGGGCGCATCGAGCCATAACGCAAAATCGACCGGTCCGCTCACCGGCGCCGTGATTGTACGCTGTTGCGGCGCATACGATAGCGCAGTCGCAGTGAGCGTGTAGACGCCTGGCGACAGAATGAACGTATAGGTTCCGTCAGCAGCAGTCGTCACACCGGCGCCGCTGTTGACACTGACCGTTGCGTGCAGCGCCTCACCCGTCTCTGCATCGCGCACAACGCCGCTGACGATCGTTCCCGAAGCGGTCACATTCATGGTCACCTCGACGGTCGTCGGCAGCTGGGTCAGATCGCCGGCATAGAGTTGAATGCGCGCTGTGTAGGTTCCTGGGGCAGCGACACGGCTGGCATCGAAGGTTACGTCGATGGTTGCGCTCTGCCCCGGATTGAGGGTTGCCGTCGTCGATGCGAGGCGCAACCATGGCACATCGACGCGCGCGCGGGCAACGGCAGCATGCGCGTCGACCAGTCCCCAACCGTAGACATTGTTGCCCCCACCGGACACGACGCCGCACTGGTCATCCGCAATCCGGCGCGCTGTGTCGCGCAGAATGGCGTAGGTCGCCTCAAAATTACCGATCAGCGATGGATTTGCTGAATAGAGCAACGCTGCGACTCCAGCGACATGCGGCGTTGCCATCGAGGTGCCGCGCAGCGATACATAGCTATCGTTGAGGTGGGTGGAGTAGATGCCGCCATCACCGGGAGCAACGAAGTCCGGCTTCATCCGACCGTCGGCAGCTGGGCCGCGCAGACTGAATGAGGCGATGGTATTGCTGCGGTTCGTGGCGCCCACCGCCACCACATCGGCATAATCTCCAGGAGACGCGATCGAGCGGCAGGCGCCGGCGCCGTTGCCCGCTGCAAAGACCGGAAAGATACCAGCTGCGCGCCAGGCGGCAGTGTATCCGGCATACCAAGGATCGTCGCTGCCGCCAGCCCAGGAGTTGTTGACAATCAATGGTCGCAGATCCGGGCGCGGATTGCGGTCGTTGAGGTCGGTTGGCGCCAGGACCCACTGCGCAGCAGCGATGAGATCGCTTTCGCTACAGAACGAACCCTCACATCCCTGCGCAGCAATCCAGCGCGCGCCAGGCGCGACGCCAAACCGCTCGCCGCCTGCGCGCCCGCCGACCATTGTGCCAATCGTATGCGTCCCGTGCCCGTTCTGATCGGTGGGTGCAGGGAATGTCCCCTGCGGGTCGTACCAGTTGTAGTTGTGGTCGTATTCGCCATTGCCGAGCGCGCCACGATACTGATCCCGCAGCGCCGGATGCGTCGCCTCGCCGCCGGTGTCGATCGAGGCGACTGTCACACCCTGACCGGTGACGCCAAACTCGTTCCATACGCGATCGGCGCCGATGGCGCGAATGTTCCAGCACACCGGGTTGCCGTCAGTGCTGCAGCGCGTGTCGAGACTTGCAGGAACCGCCTGTGGCGCAACCATGACACTGACATCGGCGCGTACCAGAGCTACGTCGGCACGCCGTTCCAGCGCCTGTGCATCGGCGAGTGAACCTTCCACCTGAATGGCATTGACAATCCAGAATGGTCGGTACTCCAGACCACGCGCCATCAATTCCGCGCGCAGCGTGCGCTGTGCGCGTTCAGCATGCTCCACCAGCGTCCGATAGACGAAGCGCCCGCGTTCTGACCAGTCAGTGATGCCATACGCAGCGCTCAGGTCTGCCTGGTCACGCAAATAGACGATGAACGACCCGCGTTCTGCGGGTTCGTCCAGTTGCGCCGCCAGACGGGGATCGAGCGAGTGAGCCTGCTGCGGCAGAGAAACGCTTGCGGGCCCAATGGCGTAGGTTGTTGCCAGCAACGGCTGTGTACGCGCTTCGTACAGCAGCGCAGTAACCGTTGTGGATCCAGGATTGGTGATGACCAGCGGTCGCGTGACCTGTTGTCCCAGTAGAACTGTTTCGCTCAGAGCGCCTGGTGACGCTGTGATACTACCGGTTGCCTGTGCAACGAGCCTGCGCGCCGGGGCGATCAGCGCCGTCAGAAGGAGAAAGGCGACAATGATCAGACGGAAAAGTGCAGTGCGGCCCGACATGAAACGATTCCTGACACGAAAGCTGCTGCGTCGCGCCTGATCAGCATAGCACTTCAATACGAGCAGTGTCAAGAAAGGGTCGTCTGAAAATACTGTAATACTGTTATCCGTGTTTCTTAACATTTCTGCGCTTCGTCTTTAACCGAACTCCGGGTATAATCGCATCGAGCCAGTAGAAAGTCGCAACATAAGAGGTCTATCCCCCTTGCTGGATTCCATCCACCGATCGATGGGACCAGAGCCGATCGCGTGTTGTGATCGGTCTGGCGCGAACATCACTGCCAGGTGTGCATGCGACAAGCTGCATGCAGGACAGCAGCTCGAGTATGCAGGCCAATGTTCACGCTCATAACGCGGTGTGCTGCGAAGCTGCATGGAGATCTGTCGGTGGGGGAGAACGCAGGGTTGTGCCGGTTGCAGCGGGGAATACACCGTCACACCGGCTACCGGCGGGAGCGGCAGGCGCCCCTGTCGCAGGTTTTCCTGTTGATGCAGAGGGAAGAAGATCACATGTAGGCACAACACGCCTGGACATGTGCACGTCCCGCCTGCGACCGCGTTCGTGCAGACAAAACTGCCCGCGTTCCCGAGAAAAAGGTGACACGAAGGAAGTGAGACCGGAGTTGGAGAGAGGGTCGTCCTGCACGCACGGAGCAGCTTCGTGCAGGTCTTTGTCCGCAACACAGTGCACGACACAAATGCAAAGGAGATAGGAAGGAAGGAGTAAAACACCAATGGCATCATCCCATCATCGTCTCTCGGCGGTACGGCGCCTGGCGCTGGTCTTCATCACCCTGGCGCTTCTGCTCACCGGTGCGCTCACTGCACCGTATCGCGCTGCCGCCACCACCACCATCATCACCCAGTGGACGTTCAATTCACCCGTTCCCGATGGTAACACCGCCACCGGCACGACCGACCCCGCCATCGGCAGCGGAACAGCTGCCCTCATCGGCGGCGTCACCGCTACCTTTGCCAGCGGTGACGCCAGCGGCGGC
>JBEPYG010000348.1:0-4915 GCA_041641515.1 Roseiflexus sp. | reverse complement strand
GTCAAGTGGGATCTTTGCAGTGCATGTTCATGTGTCTCCTGGGTGCGCGGGTATCTTGCCCGCACGCACATCGCTGCAGACGACCTCCGCGCATCCAGACGACACTTGACCCGACATCTGAACAGTTACTCTTTGCAGAAACTCATGTCTTTTTGCGTCGGCGGGGCGACGTGTCACGGCGTCTGCAGCAGCCATACCGCCGCCGATTCGTGTTTGCGCGGGCATTGCCCGAACCCTCGATTAGAAAAAGAGGTCAACAATGCAACCGATGGTACGACGCGCCTATTGTGGTCCGATTCGGGCAGTGATCCTCGACTGGGCCGGTACAACGGTTGATTATGGCTCATGGGCGCCGGTTGTGGTCTTCTTGCGTCTCTTCGAGCAGCACGGCGTCATCATCAGTCCAGAAGACGCGCGCGCAGGCATGGGATTGATGAAAAAGGATCACCTGCGCACCATTCTCGAGCGCCCAACTGTCGCTGCCGCCTGGCGATCTGTCCATGGTGCATCGCCAACCACCCACGACATCGATACCCTGTTCGAACAGTTCATTCCGCTCCAGACGTCGATCCTTCAGGAGTATGCCAAACCGATTCCGGGACTGATCGATGTGCTAGCTGATCTGCGCAAACGCGGGATCAAGGTTGGCTCGACAACCGGGTATACGCGGGCAATGATCGACATGCTCGCACCGGCTGCCGCTGCTCATGGTTATCTCCCTGATAGCATCGTCTGCCCCGATGATGTTCCTGCCGGTCGTCCGGCGCCCTGGATGTGCTTTCAGAACGCCATGCATCTGGGTGTGCATCCGATGGCGGCACTGGTCAAAGTCGGCGACACGCCGGTGGATATTGAGGAGGGATTGAATGCCGGCATGTGGACGGTGGGTGTGACCCTCACCGGCAGCTTTTTGGGGTTGAGCGAGTCTGATGTGCATGCACTCACTCCCCAGGAGCGAGTCGAGGTGCACACGCGCATTGGCTCACAACTCTACGCTGCAGGAGCGCATCTGGTCATTGAAGGTATCTGGGATCTGCTACCCGCCATCGATGAGATTGAAGCGCGTATCAGATGCGGGGAAACGCCAACTGCATAATCGGCGCGCCCTCGTGTGCCGGACGCTACACTGTCACAACACGCATGCTTCAATTGTGGAGATGTTCTTTCCTGATCAGGGAGAGCGATGAATTGGATTATAATTGAGAATCACACCGTTTCCCGTAGTATGGTGTGACCAGCGTAGAAGATGCCAGGATGCCCGCTCGCCGAGCAGGCATGTTCCACACCTCAGGTTGCCAATGAACACATTTGCACTTTCTCCGCAGTACGAGCGGGCGCTCCAGTTTGCCGCGCGCGCGCACCGGCAGCAGGTGCGCAAGGGAACCGACATTCCCTACATTACGCACGTGGTCCATGTTTCGGTCGTTCTGCTGCGCTATGGCTTTGATGAGGATGTGGTCATCGCCGGGTTACTGCACGATGTGGTTGAAGATTGCGGTGTTGCGCCGCAAGAACTGGAAGCGTTATTCGGCGCAAATGTCGCGCGTCTGGTCGAAGCCGTTTCGGAACGGAAGCGGATCGGCGGCGTCGAGCGCTCGTGGGAGGAACGCAAGACCGAGGCGATTGCCCATCTACGGCATGGCGACTCAGCAGTTGCTGCGCTGAAAGCAGCTGATGCGCTGCATAACATTCATTCGATCGTTACCGACCTGGCGTTGGTTGGATCTGCAGTGTGGCAACGCTTCAAGCGCGGTCCTGATCGTATGCTATGGTACTACAGCGAAATCCTGGCAGTCGTTCGTGACACGCTCGGCGATCATCCGATCGTTGCGGAACTTGCCCGCGCAATTGCTGATCTCGAACATGCGGTTCAAGGGTATAATTGATACGAGTTGCGTGGCCTGCGCCCTCTGGAGCTCGTTACGGGCACAGGAATGCACTGTCCGGTCACAGGAAGGGTCATGCCCGAGATCCGACAGAATCTGGCAACGCGCGAGTGGGTCATCATTGCCACCGAACGGGCGCGGCGTCCCGAACAGTTCATTCTGCCGTCGCGCGGCAGCATCCTCGACCGTCCCGAATACGATCCCAACTGCCCGTTCTGCCCCGGCAACGAGGAACTCGACCTGGAGCGCTTTCGCCTGCCCGCCACCGGCGACTGGCAGGTGCGCGTGGTGCGCAATCGCTTCCCGGCATTGCTGGAATACGATGAGTATCAGCGGCGACTGAATGGCATCAATCGCTCGCTGGCAGGGTTTGGCTACCACGATATTGTGGTCGAGTCCCGGCGGCATAATACCTGCGCGGCGTTGGAACCGGTTGAGGGGTTGATAACCACCCTGCAGGCGTTTCAGACCTGCGCGGCAATTTATCGCCGCGATCCGCGCATCGAGCATATTGTGTTTTTCAAAAACCATGGCGCGACTGCCGGAACATCGCTGCTCCACCCACACGCTCAGGCGGTGGCGTTACCGGTCGTTCCCCACGACATCCGCGTGCGCAACGAGGAGGCACGGCGCTACTTCGACGATTATGGCGAGTGTGTGCTCTGTCGCATGCGTGAAGACGAAGAACAGCAACAGGATCGCATCGTCGTTGCCAGTCGCCATTTTGTGGCGTTCATTCCCTATGCTGCGTATTCGCCGTTCCACCTGTGGATCGTGCCGCGCCGCCATACTGCGCATTTTCTCAACGCAACCGCCGATGAGATCGAAGACCTTGCGCACGTGCTGCGCGACGTGCTGCGCCGGATTTACTACGGTCTGAACGATCCCGACTATAATTACGTCATTCGTTCGGCGCCGGAGAGTGAGCGCCTGGCGCGCCATCTCCACTGGTATGTGACGGTCATCCCGCGGGTGACGCAGACTGCCGGGTTCGAGATGGGCACCGGCATGTTCATCAATACGGCATTGCCCGAAGAGAGCGCTCGCTTTCTGCGCAATGTCGTTGTACCTGACGAATCAAACCATGACCACGATTAAGTCGTTCGTTGACTCTCGCTCGGCAACCTTCCGCGCCAATGCGGAGGCGTATGCTGTGCTGCTCGATGATCTGCGCACCCGGCTGGCGCAGGCGCGCGCGGGCGGTCCCCCCGAGGCGCGCGAACGCCACGTGGCGCGTGGAAAGTTACTGGTGCGCGACCGGATCGAACGCCTGCTCGATCCAGCGGCGCCCTTTCTCGAGATTGGCGCTCTGGCAGCGCACGAGGTCTATGATGAGCCGGTCCCCTCCGCCGGCATCGTCGCCGGCATCGGGCGCGTCGCCGGACGTGAGGTGATGATCGTCGCCAATGATGCGACGGTGAAGGGCGGTACGTACTATCCGCTGACGGTGAAAAAGCATCTGCGCGCTCAGGAGATCGCTGAGCAGAACCATCTGCCCTGCATTTACCTGGTCGATAGCGGCGGCGCTTTCCTCCCGCTCCAGGCGGAGGTCTTCCCCGACCGCGATCACTTCGGACGCATTTTCTACAATCAGGCGCGCATGTCCGCCAAAGGAATCGCACAGATTGCAGCAGTGATGGGGTCGTGTACAGCTGGTGGCGCCTATGTGCCGGCAATGAGCGATGAGGTGGTGATCGTGCGTGGCGCCGGGACGATCTTTCTTGGCGGTCCACCGCTGGTCAAGGCGGCGACCGGGGAGGAGGTCAGCGCTGAAGAACTCGGTGGCGCGGTTGTCCATACCCACATCTCCGGCGTCGCCGACCATCTGGCCGAAAACGATCTCCATGCTCTGGCGATTGTCCGTTCAATCGTGGAACATCTGGGTCCGCGTCGCACTGCGCCATGGGAGTGGCGTGAACCCGAAGAGCCTCTGTATGATCCACGTGAGTTGTATGGCATCATTCCGCGTGATCCGCGCTCCAGTTACGATGTGCGCGAGGTGATTGCCCGGATCGTCGATGGCAGCCGGATGCACGAGTTCAAACCGACCTACGGCGAGACGCTGGTCTGCGGCTTTGCACACATCGCCGGCGCACCGGTCGGTATCATCGCCAACAATGGCGTGCTCTTCTCGGAAAGTGCGCTCAAGGGAACACACTTCATTGAACTGTGCTGCGCTCGCGGCATTCCGCTCGTCTTCCTGCAAAATATTACCGGCTTTATGGTCGGGAAGGAGTACGAACAGCGCGGCATTGCCAAGGACGGCGCCAAGATGGTCATGGCGGTTGCGAACGCACAGGTTCCGAAGTTTACGGTGGTCATCGGCGGTTCATTCGGCGCCGGGAACTATGCGATGTGCGGACGCGCTTATGAGCCACGGCAACTCTGGATGTGGCCCAATGCGCGTATTTCGGTGATGGGCGGGCAGCAGGCGGCAAGCGTGCTGTTGACCGTGCGCCTCGATGCGCTGCGCGCACGCGGCGCCGACCTGAGCACTGCCGAACGTGAGGCGTTTACCGCACCCATCCTGGCAACCTATGAGCGCGAAGGGAGTCCCTACTACGCAACTGCGCGTTTGTGGGACGATGGTGTGATCGACCCGGCTGATACGCGCACGGTGCTGGCGCTCGGTCTTGCGGCAGCTGCCAATGCACCGGTTGAACCGACGCAGTTTGGCGTATTCCGCATGTGATGGAGAACATCATGAATACCGAACCGAAGCATCACAGCGACTTCCAGTCCGTTCTAGCGCACCTGATGGCGTTGTCAGATCGGGCGGATCTGCCGGCATTTGTCGAGCGGGAGCCGCTGGTGCTGAGTGACGATTTTCTGGCAGCAGCGCAGACGCTGGCAGCTGACCCCTCAGCGGCGGTCTTGCGGGAACGTCTGGCATGGCTGATGGACATTCGCCAGCAGGCGGATCAGGAAGTTCCTGCCGCACTTCAAGCAGTGCTGGCGGCTACGACGCTGGAAGAGTTACGCCAGGTTGCCGACCGCTGGTCGTTCACACTCACCGATGCCTTTATCGA
>JBEPYG010000347.1:0-4940 GCA_041641515.1 Roseiflexus sp. | reverse complement strand
GGATCGAGGGGTGACCTATGGCAACCGACCTCTCACGCCTGAGTTTAAACCAGGCAACAACAAAACACTGGTCACTCCGCGAAGCTGTCGATGGATGCGCACGCATGGGCATTCCGGCAATCGGCATTTGGCGCGACCGCCTGGCTGAGATGGGGGTGTCAGCAGCAACCCGTTTGCTACGCGATGCCGGGTTGCACTGCTCGAGCTTGTGCCGCGGCGGATGGTTCCCCGCGGCGACGCGCGCCGAACGGACGGCGCGGATTGACGACAATCGCCGGGCAATCGAAGAAGCGGCCGCGTTGCATGCCGACGTGTTGGTGCTGGTGTGCGGACCGGCGCCGGACCGCGATCTTCGTGCAGCACGGCAGATGGTCGAGGAAGGAATTGCTGCCATTTTGCCCGATGCGATTGCGCATGGCGTGACTCTCGGCATTGAGCCGCTTCACCCAATGTTCGCTGCCGATCGTTCCGTAATCACCAGTCTGGGAGAAGCTCTCGCGCTGGCGGAGCGGTTCGACTCGCCACATGTCGGCGTGGTGGTCGATGCTTACCACGTCTGGTGGGACGTGGAGGTATACCACCTTATCCGGCGCTGTGGCAAACGCATCGCTGCGTATCACGTGTCTGACTGGATCACCCCGTTGCCAGACGTGCTGAATGGACGCGGCATGATGGGCGATGGCGTGATCGAGCTGCGCTCGTTGCGTGAGGCAGTCGATGCTGCCGGGTACACCGGGTTCATCGAGGTCGAGATCTTTAACGAAACAATCTGGAATATGCCGGGGGAAGTTGTGCTCGCACTCATGTGCGAACGCTACCTGCAATACGTCGCACCCGCGTAATGCCTCTTTGCTCCTTTCGACGTGTTGTGAAATGGTAATAGAAAGGTTGTAAAATAGTGATAATAGCGGAGAAGATATGTTTAGGTCACCTTCGTGTCTTCTCTCTATTATTGCGTTTTTGCATCCTTTTATTACGAGGCAGGTATGTCTGACGCTGAGATTGAGCAATTGCGCGCGCGTGTGGCAGAACTGGAGCAGCAGATTCAGCGCTACGAGAAGATCGAGCATGAACTGCGCGCCAGTGAAGAACGAATACGCCTTCTCGTTGAGCATGCGCCAGGGGCAGTTGCAATCCTCGACACGAACATGCGCTACATCCTGGTAAGCAAGCGCTGGCTACAGGAGTATGAACTAGGCGATCAAGACATTATTGGTCGATCTCACTACGATGTCTTTCCTAACTTGCCCGAACGCTGGAAAGAGGTTCATCGTCGCTCACTGGCCGGCGCATTCGAAGAGGCGGAAGAAGATCCCTGGGTGCAGGAAGACGGCTCGACCGTATGGGTCACCTGGAAGTGCTATCCTTGGTTTACCGGAGATGGTTCGATTGGCGGGCTTGTTTTCTCGACCAACGTGGTTACCAAACGTGTTCAGGAACGGATGGAACTCGAGCGCAGCCGTGAACAGCTGCGCGCAACCATCGAGGAGCAGGAACGGCTCATCCAGACGATTCGCGACATGTCGACACCGGTCGTGCCGATCTACGACGAAATCATCGTGCTTCCGCTCGTCGGCGCGATCGACAGTCAACGCAGTGCGCAGATCATGGAAGCATTGCTCAGCGGCATTCAGCACTATGCAGCTGAAATCGCAATCATCGACATTACAGGCGTGTCGGTCGTAGATACATCGGTTGCCAATCATCTGATTCAGACAACGCGCGCCGCCTCGCTCCTCGGTGCACACTGTGTCTTGGTAGGGATCTCAGCAGAGGTCGCACAGGCGATAGTTCACCTGGGGATCGATCTGAGCACCATGGTAACACGCAGTAACCTGCAGGCAGGCATCGAGTATGCGCTTGGTCGTCTGGGCAAGCAGATTACAACCCGTACACCTGCGACAACGCCGGGTGTGCTCATCTGATGAAACGCACGCTTTTTGATCCAGAACATAACCTCTTTCGTGCCGCGTTCCGCACGTTTGTCGAGCGCGAGATTACGCCGTTCCATGAAGCGTGGGAGCGCGCCGGCGCCGTTCCGCGTGATCTCTGGCGGGCAGCGGGACGCCAGGGGTTTCTCTGCATGGATGTACCGGAAGCGTATGGCGGCGCCGGCGCGCGCGATTACCGTTTCAATGTCATTATCGGCGAGGAGTTGTGGCGCGCCGGAGCAACCGGACCTGGCTTTGTCCTGCATACCGACATCGTTGTTCCGTATCTGCTGCACTATGGCACGCCGGAACAGCGCCAGCGATGGCTGCCGCGCTGCGTCAGCGGCGATTGTATTACGGCGATCGCGATGACAGAACCAGGCGCAGGCAGTGATCTGGCAGCGATCCAGACAACGGCGCTGCGCGATGGCGACGGGTATGTGTTGAATGGGCAGAAGACCTTCATTTCCAATGGTATCCTCAACGATCTTGTGATTGTCGTGGCAAAGACCGACCCGACTCGTGGCGCCAAAGGGATCAGTCTGCTGGTTGTCGAACGTGGGATGCCGGGGTACGAGCGTGGCAGACGGTTGGAGAAGATCGGGTTGCATGCGCAAGATACTGCCGAACTGTTTTTTCGTCATGTGTATGTTCCACGCGACAATCTGCTCGGTGAAGAAGGGCAGGGATTTCGCTACCTGATGGAACAGCTTCCACGTGAACGTCTGGCGATTGCGGTAGGCGCCGTTGCAGCCGCAGAAACGGCGCTGGAGCAGACGATACGCTATTGCCGTGAGCGTGAAGCGTTTGGACGCCCACTTGGAGCATTGCAATCAGTCCGTTTCACCCTGGCAGAGCTGGCGACCGAAGTGCAGATCGGACGGGTGTTTGTTGACCAGTGCGTGCTGGCGCTAAATCAGGGCACGCTCACAACCGAGACGGCAGCGATGGCAAAATGGTGGACGACCGAGCTGCAGCAACGTGTGGTCAATGCCTGCCTGCAATTGCATGGCGGCTACGGCTACATGCGTGAATATCCGATCGCACGCGCCTTTCTCGACGCCCGCGTGCAAACGATCTACGGCGGCACAACCGAAATTATGAAAGAGATCATCGGGAGGTCGCTCAAACTGGAATAAACGAAAGGGAGCAATCACCATCTCATGGACGAAGTACGAGTCGCCATTGTTGGCATGGGCATCGGCAAAGCCAACGCGCGCGGCTTCCTGAACACGCCGCGCGCTCGCATTGTTGCGCTCTGTGATATCGCTGAAGAGCGCATGCATCAGTTAGCAGCAGAACTCAAACTTCCCGAACCGCTGACGTTCTATACCGATTATCACGAACTGTGCCGCGACCGCTCAATCGATGCGGTGTTTGTCGGTACACCCAATCAACTCCACGTACCGATCGCACTCGAAGCGGTGCGTTACGACAAACATGTGCTCGTCACCAAACCCTTGGCAGACGCCGTCGCTCCGGCGCGCGATCTCGTTGCAGCAGCCGAGTCTGCCGGGGTCGTCAACATGATGTCGCTTTCGACCCGTTTTGCCCGCGAAACCCAGATCGTAGGGGACATGGTCGCGCGCGGTGAACTCGGCGAGGTATACTATGCACGTGCGCGGAGTGTGCGGCGCAGTGGCATCCCGCACTGGAGTCCGGGGTTCGTCCAGAAAGGCGGCGGCGCGTTCCGTGACATGGGAGTGCATGTCCTCGATGCTGCCTGGTGGATGATGGGCATGCCGCGACCCGTGAGCGCAGTTGCGGTTGCCGGAGCAAAATTCGGCCCGCGTGGAATCGGGTATTTCGACTATCAACCACGACCAGACCGGGCGCAGCAGTATGCCGCCGACGATTACGCCGGCGGGTTTATTCGCTTCGCCAACGGCGCAGGGTTGCAGGTGGAAAGTTTCTGGGCAGCGCACCAGCCGGATGATTTTCAGATCGAATTGTTTGGGACGGAAGCCGGTGTGCGTTGTTATCATCCGCTGACGGTGTACCGCACCATTGCCGGTGCGCCGGTCGATAGCACGTTCCATATTCCCAAAGACTGGGAGGGGGTATGGACTGCCATCGCCACACACTTCGTTGCGTGTATTCTCGATGGCGTTCCATGTCAGGCGCCGTTGCGTCACGGGCTGATTGTCCAAGAGATGATGGAGGCGGTGCTGGAGAGCGCCGAAGCGGGGCGCGAAATTGTACTGTGATGGTCGATCGATCCCTGGTTGTGCGTTCGACACTTGTTCTCGCGGTTTGCACGCTGATGTGCATTGCTGCGACCGGAGCGCTGCTGGCATTGCAACCGCCGCTGATCCGAACATACGACGACCAGGTTGCGTATGTTCTGCGCACACAACGGATCGCGTACCGGCAGATTCGGTTTGGTGACATGTATCCTGACCGAGTGAATCGCCAGTACGGGGAGTATGTCGGACCGGTAACAATCGCTGTGTATGTCACACTCCACGACGGGCGCGATGTCGCCGGCTGGGTCGAGTGTCGTCGGATTGCAGAGAACTGCACCCTCTCGCTGCTCGACCTTGAGATGCGGCGTATACCGCTTCCTGAATTCAGCAGGCAGCGCACGTGGCCCTGGCTGGAGTGGCTCGAACGCACAATGACCAACCTATGGAACTGATCCTCACCCATAGCAACACCGACTTTGATGCACTCGCATCGCAGATGGCAGCGACGCGCCTCTATCCAGGTGCGCTAGCTGTGCTCAACCCACAGTTGAACGAAAATGTGCGCGAGTTTGTCACGCTCTATCGCGAAGAACTTCCTTTCGTTCGCCTGAACGATCTCCCACGCGAACCGGTCACACGTCTGATCTTGGTCGATACCGCGACGGTTCCGCGCCTTTCCCTGCTGGGTGATGCGCCAATCCCGACGATCATTATTGATCATCACCGTCCAGAACGGGATCTTGCTCCACACGAGGAGTTGATCTACGCCGATACAGGCGCAACGACAACCATCCTGGTTTGCCGGTTGATGGAACACCACCTG
>JBEPYG010000346.1:0-4943 GCA_041641515.1 Roseiflexus sp. | reverse complement strand
ATCTCGCTGATCTATCGCCTGGCACACGCCGCGCGCGGCGCACTCTGGCACATCGCCCGTCCTTCGCTGCTGGGCGTGCGTGCACTGGTGGTGCGCGACGAACAGGTGCTGCTGGTGCGTCACCGTGGCGGCGCAACGCCGTGGGGATTGCCAGGCGGCGCGGTCGATCCCCACGAGCGGCTCGAAGAAGCCGCACGCCGCGAGATCTATGAGGAGACGGGCGTGCCCGCCCGGTTTCAGCGAGTGCTCGGCGTCTATGATGCCTTTCACTTTAATTATGTCAATTATATTGTCGTCTTTGTGTTCACAGCACAGAGCGAGCCAGGTCCGTCGCGTTCGATCGAGATCGCCGAAGCGCGCTTTTTTCCATTCGATGACCTGCCCAACGGTATCGACCCTGGATCGCGCCGCCGAATCGACGAATACCTGTCTGGCGCCGCAGGGATTTCGGCGCTGTGGTGACATCGATGCATGTTCTTGAAAGGAATGCACACGACGCATATGCCTGCATACACACCCATTCTGGCAACACTCGGGTACGTCATGTCGCCGGACGGCGCATCGGTGCTGATGGTGCATCGCAACGCGCGCCCCGACGACGTGCACTATGGGAAGTACAATGGTCTGGGGGGCAAACTCGACTCGCACGAAGATGTGGTGAGCGGCATGAAGCGTGAGATCCGCGAGGAAGCCGGCATCGAAGTAGAAGACATGGTGCTGCGCGGGACGCTCAACTGGCCCGGTTTCGGCAAGAATGAAGAGGACTGGTTCGCCTTCGTCTTTCGTATCGACCGCTGGAGCGGAACGCCATTCACCAGAAACCCGGAAGGCGACCTGGAATGGGTGCCGGTGGCGCGTCTCCACGAACTCAATCTGTGGGACAGCGACCGGCTCTGGATTGATATGGTCTTCGCACGCGACAACCGAACGTTCTTCGGCGTCGCGCCGTACAAAAACGGTATGATGGTCTCGTGGAGCTATGTGCTGCTCTGAAAGGAATCGCCCATGCTGGACATTCGATTGATCCGCGAGCAACCCGACATGGTCAAAGCAGCGCTTGGGCGGGCAGGCGTCGATCCGGCGCAGATCGACGCTGTGCTGGCATACGACGAACGCCGCCGTGCGCTGCTGCGTGACGTGGAGCAACTGAAAGCGCTGCGCAACGCGGTCTCGAAAGAAATCGGCAAGATGAACGATACAGTCGAGCGTGAAGCGAAGATCGCCGAGATGCGCGCCGTCGGTGATCGCATCGCCGCGCTCGACCGCGAACTTGCGGCGGTTGAAGAGCAACAGCAAGCAGCGCTGATGGAACTGCGCAACCTGCCGCACCCGGCAGTTCCCGATGGACCGGACGAGACCTACAATGTGGTCGTTGCGCAGGAAGGCGAACCGCGCACCTTCGATTTCACCCCTAAACCACACTGGGAACTGGGGGAAGCTCTCGATCTCATCGATTTCGAGCGCGGCGTCAAACTGTCTGGTTCGCGCTTCTATGTGCTCAAAGGGCTGGGAGCGCGATTGCAACGCGCGCTCATCCAGTGGATGCTCGATCTGCACCTGCAACAGGGGTACACCGAGGTCTATCCGCCGTTCGTGGTCAAAGAGCAGTGCATGTGGGGAGCGCGTCAGTTACCCAAGTTCCGCGACAATCTGTACCGCGATGTTGAGGATGACCTGTGGCTGGTGCCAACGGCCGAGGTGCCGGTGACCAATCTGCACCGCGACGAGATTCTGGAGGCGGATCAGTTGCCGCTGCGCTATTGCGCCTACACGCCCTGCTTCCGCCGTGAAAAAATGAGCGCCGGTCGCGATGTGCGCGGCATCAAACGCGGGCATCAGTTCGACAAAGTCGAGATGTATATGTTCGTCCGTCCTGAGACGAGTTACGACGAACTCGAAAAATTGCGCGCCGATGCGGAGGAGACCTGCCGCCGGCTAGGATTGCCCTTCCGCACGAAGGAACTCTGCACCGGCGACCTCGGATTTGCTGCAACCCGCACCTACGATATCGAGGTGTGGGCGCCGGGGCAGGGTGAATGGCTCGAGGTCAGTTCCTGCTCGAATGTCGAGGCGTTTCAGGCGCGTGCTGCAAACATTCGCTACCGTCCGGCGCCGGGAGCGCGTCCGGAGTACGTCCATACACTGAATGGATCGGGCTTGGGCTTGCCGCGCACCCTAATCGCAGTCATGGAGAACTACCAGCAGGCTGATGGCAGCATCGTTGTCCCCGACGCGCTGCGTCCGTACATGGGCGGTGTCGATGTCATTCGATGATCATAGCTCTGTTGCCAAGCAAGAACATGTGTGCTATGATTACCTGCCAGGACAATGCAAGGCGCACAGTCGTGCGCCGGCCTAGACGATGCGCATGACACGCAGACATGAACGGTTGGGACACCTTTTGTGGGCGCCTTCACAGACGTGACACGTTGAAGGCGCCAGGGTTTTGCGGTGGGTCTCGCTGACGCCCTTTGCACTGGTACAATGAAATCAGCAGGTACGAAGGGCATCGGTGTCAGGAGGATCACAGTGACACGTGTCGAGGACAAAGTGCGACGCGGCTTTGACCTAGTGCAGCGCGCCGGTGAGGACAGCGACCTGCTTGGTGCAGCGTTGCTGGCGTTCCACAGCGCACTATCGGACTACCTAGACGCCGAACTGCGCCGCAGCCCGCTGTTGAGCGACGCGGAACGCAAGGCGATCGACGAAGGAACGATGACGTGGCTGATGCGCGCAACCCTGGCGCAGCGCGTCGGACTGCTGACCGAGAAGCAGCGTGATCGCGTGCTCGAAATCAATCGGGTGCGCACCGGATTTGCCCATGGCGAAGGGTTTGCCGGCAGTGCGCGCAGTGTCGCCGCCTACGGCGAATTCGTCGCCGATCTCTGTAGTTTGTCACCATCCGCTGCTCCGCGCGACACTGCCGCACGCCGCGCGCCGACCGGCGCCCATCGCGCGACCGTCGGCGCGACCGCAACTGCTCGACCAGCGGCGACGACGGAGTCCGGGTTTCACGCGCGCGTCGGGGAGCGGAAAGCACGCCAGGCAGGACTCATACCCGAAAGCGGATCGTTCCGGATGGCGCTGGCGGCTGTCGCCGTGCTGTTTCTGATCGCGCTGGCCGTTATCGGGTTGCAACAATTGACGCCTGCAGCTCCTGCGATTTCCAGCGCACCGCCGACTGCGCTTTCTGCAGCGATCGCACCGCTGCCAACCAACACGCCCACACCCCAAAAAGCGCGGATTGTCAACCTGCCGCCTGGCGGACCGGGGTGGCTGCGCACGACGCCGAGTTTCCGCGCGCCTACCCAACCGATCCCGCTCAGTGATGGGCTGGAAGTAACACTGCTCGATCGCGATCCGGTCGACGCCGAGGGGACGCGCTGGCGCTTCGTAAGCGTTGGCGGGTATGATGGCTGGTGCCCGGAACACAACCTGGCAATCGGGAGCGACTGACCACTCTCATCCCTCGAAGCGCCGCAAGAGCAGCGCCGAGTTATGCCCACCCAATCCAATCGAATTGGACAGCGCCACACGCACATCGGCAGTACGCGCTACATTCGGCGTATAATCCAGGTCACAGTCGGGGTCGGGCTCTTCGAGATTGATAGTTGGCGGAATGCGCCCATCGCGGACGACCAGCGCACAGATCAGCGCTTCGACGGCGCCGGCTGCGCCCATCATATGGCCGAGCATCGATTTGGTAGAACTGATCGCCAGGCGATACGCATGATCGCCAAACACCGACTTGATCGCGCGCGTTTCGGCAAGATCGTTGAGCGGCGTCCCGGTGCCGTGGGCATTGATATACGCCACTGCATCGGGTGAAAGACCGGATTTGCGCAACGCCATTGCCATCGCACGCGCTGCGCCGCGCCCCTGGTCATCGGCGGCGATCATATCGCCAGCATCACAACTATTGCCGTAGCCGACGATCTCCGCCACAATCGGCGCGCCGCGCGCCAGCGCATGATCGAGGCTTTCGAGCACCAGCGCACCGGCCCCTTCTGAAAGAATAAACCCATCGCGACGGGCATCGAACGGTTTACAGGCGCGTTCGGGGTTGAGATTATCCTCCGCCAGGCCGCGCATATTCGAGAACGACGCCACAATCGTCGGGTGGATCGGCGCCTCGCTCCCGCCTGCAATCACAACAGCGGCATCACCCCGACGGATCAGTTCATACGCCTCCCCCACATTGTGCCCGCCGGTGGAGCAGGCCGCGACAACCGCCATATTCGGACCCTGCGCTCCCAGTTGAATCGCAATATAGCCGCTGGCCGAGTCCGGGATCATATTGGCGATCAGCGTCGGAGACACGCGCCGGGGACCACGTTCGCGGAGTACGTCGTGATTATCGAAGATTAGGTCGAGACCGCCAGCGCCGCTGCCGAACACCACCCCGACCTGCTCTGAGTCTTCGCGCGCCATATCGAGACGCGCATCGCGCACCGCTTCGAGCACAGCATTGAGCGCATACCGCACATAGAGCGGCATCCGGCGAGCTTCGCGCGCATCAACAGCCGGATCGAGCGTAAAACCGCGCACCTCGCCGGCAATCCGAATCGTAAAACCGGAAGCATCGAAGCGGGTAATCGAACCGATCCCGCTACGTCCGGCAAGGAGCGCTTCCCACATGGACGAAACCGTGTTGCCACACGGCGTTACCGCACCCAGACCGGTCACAACGACTCGCTGCCCGTTACTCATGGCAGAGCCTCTCCCGTCACGTAGCAGCAACCAGGCAGTCTACGCGACACTCGCCCAATCAGGCGCTCCCGCACCTACATCAGATGCCGGAGCCTTCCTCATGGCTTTCTGTTTGCGCCACCAGCCGAGCCACCTCGGCATCGGTCAGCGGCACCGGTTTGGCGTGTGGTGTGATGCGCTTAATCAACCCCGACAGCACCTGGCGTGGACCGACCTCAACGATGGTATCGACG
>JBEPYG010000345.1:0-4987 GCA_041641515.1 Roseiflexus sp. | reverse complement strand
GACAGTTCACCCAACCGGGAATGGGATGCTGGTAGCGAAGACGACACTGCGCGGCATGGTGCAACCACGACCCGAACTGCCGCCGCGCTTCGACACTCACTTCGTCGGTGAGGTCTACCTCACGACCGAGCCGGTCGAAGAGCGAAAGATCGACTTCGTGCCGCCATCGACCGAAGCGCTTGACATCGACCGGGAACGCATCTACCGTGTCTACTTCCACGGACCGGCGTACCAGGTGATGGAGCGCATCGGCATCATGGGTGATCGGGCGGTGGCGTTGATGGCGGATGGTCTGCCGCCAAACAGTGCACCCGATATGCCGATGCTGATCGCGCCGCGGCTGATCGAACTCTGCTTCCAGGCCGCAGGAATGTGGGAGATGGCGACCCAACGGGCGATGGCATTGCCGGCTGCCATTGAGAGCGTCTCAATCTACCGGCAGCCGGAACGCGCCGAAGGGCGACGCCTCTATGCACTCGTCACCGCCATCGACAGCGGAGCGTCGTATGACGTGCAGGTGGTCGATACCGACGGCAACGTCTACGTCGACCTGCACGGCTACCGCACCTCGCGGTTGCCGGGCGAAGTCACTGTGTAATCTCATCCTATGCGAGGCGTCAGGAGTCTTCTCCGCCGTACCCTGACGCCTCGCCGTTCGGATTAGACACCATGATGTACTGGCTGACTCAGACGCTCGCCGATCACCCTGCACTTGCCCGCGCTGAAGCTCCAGAGGGAATGCTCAGCAGCGTCGAGGAGGCGCGCTTCCGATCGTTGACTCGCGAAAAGCGCCGCCGCGATTGGCTGCTTGGGCGCTGGACGGCCAAGCATCTGGCGGCATACTATATTGAACTGGTTACCGGACGGCGTCCCGCACTGCGTGATATTGTCATCACTGCCGATCCGGATGGTGCGCCGCGTCTCCTTAGTCAGAATGGCTACGCTTCGATTATTGATCGACTGGCCATCTCGATCAGCCACAGCCATGATCACGCCTTCTGTGCGCTGACCGCCGCACCAGGATACGTGCCAGGCGCCGATATCGAGTATGTCGAGCCGCGCGACCCCGGGTTCGCGACCGATTTCTTCACCGATGCCGAAATTGCACGGGTGCGTCACGCGCCGCCCTCGGCGCAGCCATTGCTGACGACCGTCATCTGGAGCGCCAAGGAAGCTGCGCTCAAGTCGCTGCGCCGCGGTCTGACGGTCGATACGCGCCAGATCGTCTGCCTGCCAGACGAACCAGCCGTCGATGGATGGGCGCCGGTGATGGTACAGTGCTGCCCCGAACTGAATGCACAGGTCAATCGTGGCTGGTGGCGGCAGATGGGAAGGTTTGTGCTGACCCTTGCCACAGCGGATATCGGGCCCTCGATGAACGCTGCTGGTTCCATTGCAGAAGCAAGACGGATTGGAGATGGAGTTGTCCCATGACGAGTATGCAGGAGTATATCGAGAAACTACGCCAGCGCAAAGCGATCGCTCGCGGCACAGCGCAGGACGCCGATGCACAACACAAAAAAGGGCGTCTGACGGCGCGTGAGCGGGTCGATCTGCTCTTCGACCCGGGTACGTTCGAAGAGATCGACACGCTGGTGATGCCGCGCTATGAGGTGTACCCCGGCGGAAAGCGTTCCCGGTACGGCGACGGAGTTGTTACCGGCTTCGGGTTGATCAACGGACGACGCGCCTTCGTCGCGGCGCAGGATGCCTCGGTAATGGGCGGTTCACTCGGCGAAATGCACGCCAACAAAATCGTCAAGGCGATGCACATGGCGCTGAAGTACGGCTGTCCTTTCATCGCTATCAACGACTCCGGCGGCGCGCGCATTCAGGAAGGGGTCGACAGCCTGGGCGGATATGCGCGCATCTTCGACGCTAACTGCGAAGCCTCGGGGGTCATTCCACAACTCTCGCTGATCATGGGACCATGCGCTGGCGGCGCAGTCTATTCACCGGCGCTGACCGACTTCATCTTCATGACCGAGAACGCTTACATGTTTATCACCGGTCCCGAAGTGGTACGCGCTGTCATGCAGGAAGATGTCACCCAGGATCAACTTGGCGGCGGGCGCGTCCACGCTGAGGAGAGCGGCGTCAGCCACTTCCTAGCGCGCGACGATCAGGAATGCCTGGCGATGGCGCGTGAACTCCTCAGTTACCTGCCGCTCAACAATCAGGACGACCCGCCCTACGTCCGTCCGGTTGATGATCCAGAGCGACGGTGCCCGGAACTGGAAGAAATTGTGCCGGTCGATCCGACCAAACCCTACGATGTGCGCCAGGTGATCACCAGTATTCTCGATGATGGGCGGTTCTTCGAGGTGCACGCGCTCTGGGCGCAAAACATGGTCGTCGGGTTTGGTCGCCTCAATGGCTATGTCGTCGGCATTGTCGCCAACCAGCCGATGGTGCTGGCCGGTTGCATCGATATCAAGGCATCGATCAAAGCTGCACACTTTATTCGCATTTGCGATACTTACAATGTTCCGATCATCACGCTGCAGGATGTTCCTGGTTTTCTCCCCGGCACCAACCAGGAGTACGGCGGCATCATTCGCAACGGTGCACGCATGATCTACGCCTATTCGGAAGCCGTCGTCCCCAAACTGATGATCATTCTGCGCAAGAGTTATGGCGGCGCCTACTGTGTGATGAGCAGCAAGGGATTACGCGGCGACTTGTTGTACGCCTGGCCCAACGCCGAACTCGCAGTGATGGGCGCAGCCGGCGCAGTGAACATCCTGTACCGTAACGAGGTCAAGAGCGCACCCGACCCGGAAGCGAAGCGGCGCGAACTGGTCGAGGAATATCAGGAACGCTTCAACAACCCGTATGTTGCAGCTGCGCGCGGCCTGATCGACGACGTGATCGAACCGCGCGACTCGCGCCGGGTGTTGATCAAGGCGCTGGAAGTGACCCTGTCGAAGCGTGAACGCCACGTGCCACGGAAGCACGGTATCTCGCCGTCCTGAGAGGAGACCCATGTTTCGCACAATTCTCGTTGCCAACCGGGGTGAAATTGCTGTTCGCATCATTCGCACCTGCCGCGACATGGGCATCCGAACGGTCGCGCTCTACGACAACTCCGATCTCAGTTCGCTTCACGTGCGCCTGGCAGACGAATGTGTGCAACTGAGTTCGGGCGCGCTCTACCACGACGCGGCGGCGATCGTTCAGATTGCGCGCGATCGCAACGCTGATGCGATCCATCCTGGCTATGGCTTCCTTGCTGAGCACAGCGCGTTTGCCCGCGCCTGCGAGGACGCAGGGATCACGTTCATTGGACCATCGAGCACGACGCTGGAGAAGGTGCGCGACAAAATCGCCACCCTCGAAACGGTACGCGCCGCCGGTATCGCTGTACCGCGCCACTCACCGCACGCCTACCGCGCGTCGGAATGGGAGGCGCTGCGCGACGCGGCTGAACGCCTCGGCTACCCGCTGGTACTCAAAGCCTATAGCGGCGGACGCAGCCATGGCACGCGCCTGGTGCGCGAACCGGCACAGCTGGAGAGCATGGTGCAGCACGCGCATTCGGCGGCGCTCACCGCTTTTGGCGACGAACGACTCTACCTGGAAGAAGCGTTTCTTCCGGCACACTATCTGGAAGTGCAGATCGTCGGCGACCGGCACGGGAATCTCATCCACCTGGGCGAACGCGATGGGTCGATCCAGCACAACCATCGCAAAGTCGTCGAAGAATCGCCTGCACCCTGCCTGACCGATGCGCAACGAAAAGAACTCTGGCGACAGGCGCTGGCGATCGGGCGTCTGCTGGGATGCGCCAGTACCTGTACCGTTGAGTTCGTGCTCGACTCCCAGGGGCGCTTCTACTTCACCGAAGTCAAGGCGCGCATTCAGGTTGAGCATCCGATCACCGAAATGCGTACCGGCATCGATCTGGTGCGTACCCAGATCCAGATTGCCGCCGGTGAGCCGCTTGAGCTGTCGCAGGACGACGTGGCGCTGCGTGGATGTGCCATCCAGGTGCGGGTGAACGCGGAGGATCCCTGGAACCATTACCTGCCAAGCCCCGGGCATCTGCGCCGTTTCCGCTTCCCTGGCGGACCGGGGGTGCGTGTGGACACCTACGCCTACGGTGGTTGCGACGTTCCGGTGCGCTATGACCCACTGCTGGCGAAAGTCGTCGCCTGGGACGACACACGCGCGGGTGCGTTGGGGCGGTTGCGCCGCGCCGTCGCCGATTTTGCGATCAGTGGCGTGCAGACGAACCTGCCGTTCATCCAGCGCATTCTGGACGCTCCCGAATTCACTGCCGGCACGTATGATTCGGAGTTTACCCGTCGACCGCTACCGGGTGCTGAGGTTCCTCCCGAACACCTTCGCAACCTGGCGATTGCAGCAGCGCTGGCGTACATCAGGCGCGGCATCGACTCCAGCGGCGCCCTGCCGGACCGCGCTCATTCCGGCTGGCATCGCGACTCGCGCAAACTGCCACAGTAGAGGGAACAATTATGAGCAAACTGAGCATTACCATCGATGGTCACACCTTTGTCGTCGAAGCGCCGCCGCTGCGCCGGATGACCAGCGAGATCCCAGTGCGGGTCGACGGGCAAACGGTCAATGTGCTGGCGCCGGACACGGGAAGTCCCGAACTCCTCGACTGGCTCATCGTCGATGGACGACCATATGAACTGGTGGTTGATCCCAACCTGCACTGGATACGCTCACGTTTCGGCCTGCATCAGGTGGAAGTGCGCGACCTGGAAGCTACGGTCGCGCGCCCGGCAAGCGGCGATGGGCGGATCAAGGCGCCAATTCCGGGGCTGATCACCCGTGTGCTCGTCAGGCCTGGCGAACTGGTCGAGCTCGGGCAGCCGCTACTGGTGCTGGAAGCGATGAAGATGGAGAACGAGATCCGTGCACCGCGCGCCGGCCGCGTTACGCAGATCCACGTCGCACCCGGGCAGGGTGTGACTCTCGGCGTTGTGATGGCGGAAGTGGAGTGATACCAACCCCATCA
>JBEPYG010000344.1:0-5064 GCA_041641515.1 Roseiflexus sp. | reverse complement strand
TCACGCTGGGTCGGCAATTCTGGCGGCAGCGCGAGCCATAGGTCGACCGGTTCGCGCTGGGTGTTGGTGTAGCGATAGTGCAGCGTGACGGTTCTGCTGGCAACATAGCGTAACGCTGGCGGCAACCCAAGCGCCTCAGGCGTCGAGCGGTCTAAGCACTGCGGTAAGTATTGCTGCTTCACTGTTACCTCTCCTTTCCAGTGTACATCCACCGGCTCGGTGGCAGATAGCCGCAATAAACAAGACAACCCGAGACGATGCTGCTCGATGTACTGGGCATTGACCAACGCAATGCCAGGACTGTCGGGGTGAGCGCCAGCAGCAACCCACCCCGCAGAGTGCAGATGCCTAGTAATCGAACATTAGTTCAGCACTTGGACCGAGTGCCGGCGCCTGAGAGTTGTAGCCATCGAGGGCATCATAGGCGAAGTTTGCTGCGAGGCTCCCAATAAAGCCTCCAACAACCGCCGCTACAAAGACGGGAAGGCAATCAGTGCCCGGATTGTACGCCGACGTGCTGGTCGTACTGTACGCATGAGCTGCAGCAGGCGCTTCGATCGGCGCAGCGGCTGCATTGAGGCTCAAACTGAAGAACACGGCGATGGCGACCAGCGAAAGGATCAGTTTGCGAACCATAGGATTGCTTTCCTCCTTATCTCTTTTACTCCGCGAGCGTGCGACCAAGGCCTCAAGTCCAACAGCTCGCTGCAACTATACCGGGTTGCACTCCCTGCCACATCACCAGGTGTGCCCATACTGAGATACCCGGCAGTGTTATGTTTTGCGGTGTGTTCTGTAGAGAAGGAAGCATTCTCCGGTGTCACCGGAGCCAACACACTCGGTATCCGAGCGCGAACAATCCGGTCCAACGATGGCACTGTAGTTCAGCCAGGTACTGTGCATCCAAGTTGTTAGTCCCACCGCCCGCTTGTGTCCCGGGGATTGGCTCCAGGCTGGAAGGGGAGCACACTGTTCCGGTCGGTCGGCAATCGACTCGACGTGGTGGCGCGACGTGCAGGCGCATCATTGCCGATAACGCTGCAGCCTGCAGTGACACCGCCAGCACAGTGGCGGGTGCTCGGCTGATCGCTCCGTGTCCGCATTAGTCTACTAGGGAGCGGCGTTGCAGCTGCTTCCCGGCGCGCGCCCTGTATGCCGCACTGTGCGTCGTTTTGTGCTCTTTGCCTATCTTTCTGCAATAATGCTCATTGTGTGATGGCTCACCTCCCCTGACGATCCATGTGCAATATCAACACATCGTATTGCGGAACCGGCAATGATCGTCACACCTAGTGTATGTGCGCCTCTTCTACGTCTCTATCTGATGAGCGCGTGTACACCAGCATGCGTGAACGACCAGTATTTGGTCGTTGGCATAGCGATAGATATGCTACAATGTGTATGCAAAGGAGCTCATACGCACCAACTTGCAGACATAGTGCAACACTGCATCGGACGATCAGGTCGCAAATGTACTACACTCTTCGGGGTGGCAACGTACCTGCTATAGGGTTGGGATGTGGGACAGCGTCTGAGCACGAATGATCAGTGGCAACTAAAGTCGCACGCTTACCCCTACAGGAGTGCAACTCACTACCCGATGCGCTACAGATCCGGTTTCTTTAGGCCAAGCTGGTTCCCGCGCCTACTAGGGGGTAGGACGAAGCCTATCGACTCAACCGATGCGCTTTCCGTCGTTCCCCGCCCCGAGATTCCGGCGAGCCGCCGAGACGAAGGCGACAAGCGATGTGTGATCTGGTTAGCTGATTGAGGTTTGGTGAGATTGTCGAACCAGAACCCGCTCCAAGATCCGTCGAGGTGTCCTGTGGCACTGATCGACAGCACGATCTGTCTGCTAAGAGTCGCCGAAGTTCGGGTGAGAACCTCAGTTAGGGTCGTTGCCCGCATATCAAACGAGGGATGCGGACCCCTTCGGAGACAAAGCGCTACGTCGTCCACGCTTTGACAGATAGTGTACGAGGCATTGACCGATGGCACAGCAGATGACCGGTGAACCGACGCTCAATTCGTATCGCGCCTGGCTGCGTCGCGTCGCACTGAGCCTGATACTGGCAATTGCAGTCGGTCTTTTGACCCTGATTATCGCGCGCGGCATCTCCGGCGCGTGGTTGTTTATTGAGCATCAGGAACTGGTGCGCGCCGCAGCGGCGACGCTCCGCAATGGCATCGAAGGGTTGCCGTCCGCCGATCTGCGCGCGGCGCGTTTACGCGCTGAACAAAGCGCGGTAGTGCATATGCGCATTGGAATGGCAGTGGCATTCGTCGTAGCGGCGCTTACGGCAGCCGGCAGTTATCTGTGGCTCGAACAACGCGCTGCAAGGAGTGTCCGATAGCCGTGCCCGACATACCCCTCTACGCCGCCAAGCGCCTCTGCGATAACGATGCCCTTGTCTGGACATCGCCTTCAGGCGTGACCTCGACGATTGTCGATAGCCAGGAAGCGCTCGGCGCGATTGCGGGCCTCGACCGCGGATTCGATGCCGATGCCGCAGGCTTGGCGCTGTATGCGCTGATCCTGACGCTCCGCGCGCGGCGCGGCTACCCGTCGGATGCGATGCGCAGCGCGGTGATCCAGGCAGCTGAAACGTTGCGCGGCGTCATCCACCCACAGCACGCGCCACTCCTCGATCAGGCGCTCACTCTCACCGACAGCGCCCTGGTGAACGGTGACGACGCTGTGCAAGCATTGACCGCTTTCACAGCCAACGTCATCGCGCGCCTCGATCGCGCCGCAGAACGGTGCGGACGACGCGCCGCTGCGCTGCTCGACGAGAACGACCGTCTTCTGACCACTGGCGCCGGAGCGGCGCTGCGCTGGATGCTCCAGGACGCAGGCGAACAGGGAACGGCGCCACTTGTCGTCGCTGCCGATCGCAGGGATGAAGCGACAATCTGCGTGATCGCAGGCGTCTGCGTATCGACGAGCGGCGATGTCATCGGTCTGTTCCCCGATGAGATCGAAATGATTACCACTGTGCGCAAAAGAGGACGACCGATCTATGTTCTCGCACCGTGCGGACCGGTTGCTGATGCACTGACCGGGGATCGTCTTCCGGCTCAGCTGGTCAGCGCCATCGTGACCGATCGCGGCATTTACCGTCCTGAGCGCATTAGCGTATACGAAGAACTCCCTCTCACAGATCCAGCCTGAGCTGACGAGGAGAACTGCGCTTTGGCGCGCGCGAACGTTCCGGCGGCGGACGACGTGAGCCGTGTTTCTGGCGAACCGCTGCCGCTTCGAGCGCTGTCTCAGGGCGGGCGCGAACCGCAGCGATTGCCGCGCGCGCCCGGCGACAGGCGGATTCGTGGTCCACAATCGGCGCCGGGTAGTCGCGTCCAATCCGGCAGCTGGCCCGCTCCTGCCCAACGCGATCCAGGAGCCAGGGCGTATGAATGAAAGCGGTCGGCACGTGGGCGAGTTCGGGAACCCAACGCCGGATGAAGATACCTTCTGGATCGTGATCGATGCCCTGTTTGACCGGATTGTAGATGCGGATCGTGGGATTGCCCGACGTCCCGGACTGCATTTGCATCTGAGGGTAGTGAATACCTGGCTCATAGTCGATCCAGCGACGCGCCAGAATGAGCGCCGGTTCGCGCCAGTGCTGCCACAGGTCGTAACACACGAAACTGACCAGCATGGCGCGCATGCGGAAGTTGAGCCATCCGGTTGCGTTGAGCGCGCGCATACACGCATCAACGAATGGATAGCCGGTGCGTCCGGCAGACCAGGCGGTGATCAGGTCGGGACGCTCGTTCGGTTCGCGCATGCCTTCATACGTGCGCACCAGATTACGCACCTCAATCTCCGGTTCATCTTCGAGTTTCTGGATGAAATGGCAACGCCAGTGTAACCGCGACTCGAAGGCAGCTAACGCGCGTACCCAGCTTGCCGCCGACGGATCAGGATCGTGACGCAGTTCAGCTATGCGCACCCGAGTCGCCTGCACGACCGTGCGCACCGATAACGCCCCCCACGCAAGGTAGGCGCTCAGGCGCGAGCAACCCTCCCACGCAGTGATTGGGCTCGACAGAGCGCGATGGTAATCGTAGCTGCGGCGCCTGAGGAAGTCGTCAAGCGTTGCCAGCGCTGCCGCCTCACCGGGTTGTTGGCATTCGCTGAGCGTATCGGGTGGTAACTCCAGATCGGCGGTGGACGGGATTGCGCCGGGATCGATCGGCAGCGGCAACAATGAAGACGGCGGCATAGATTGTGGCGCTGTCATCCGTTCCTCCCAGCGCTCGTGCCATTCGTCGCGCGAGGGTAGACGGCGCACCACGCCGTTCTGCGGCAACTCATAGAATGGCAGACCGCGCGCCCGCGCCCAACGGCGCACTGCCCGATCGCGCGCATAACTGAGTAGATTGCCGGTCTCCTCGTGCGCCCAGATAGCTTCAATCGGCCATTCCGTTACCAGCCGATCAAGCACATCCACCGCTTCACCGGTGCGCACCACCAGCGGCTGACCGAGGCGCGCCAGCGCCGCGCGCAGTTCATGCAGACAACCACTAATGAACGTCCAGTGGCGAGTAGCAAAGTCAGGTGCATGGATCAGCGATGGCTCAACGATGTAGAGCGGCAGCACTGGACCACGCGCAGCGGCGGCGCTGAGCGCAGCGTGGTCGTGGAGACGGAGATCACGTTTGAACCAAACAACCTGCATACAAAAGCGAGTGGTGGCGATGCTTCGTTTGAACAAATGATACAAGTCTACAGCCGTGAACGCAACCATTCACGACAGCATAAGACGACACGCTGTTCGTGCGCACGACATCGCTGCCTACCTGCGCGCGCGGCATTGGTGTGAGCGTGAGTATCACGAAGGGCAGTGTGCGGTCTGGGAGCGCAAAATTGGCGGTGAGGCGGTAGTGACTGTCTACCAGACCCTGCTGCGCCCGCTGCCTGTCAACCTGCGCGCGCCTGTGCAGCAGATCGTCGATCACTATGCCGCCAATGTCTTCGGCGGGAGCGAGGCCGAACTAGCCGCCCTCGACGCCTTTCTGGCCGATCCGCAGCGACCGTTCGAGCTGCTGGTCGCGCCC
>JBEPYG010000343.1:0-5067 GCA_041641515.1 Roseiflexus sp. | reverse complement strand
CGCGGCATCGATGGCGAAACTGTACGCTTCCGAAACTGCGATGTGGACGGCGACCAAAGCGGTTCAGGTCTTTGGCTCCAATGGCTACTCGAAGGAGTATCCGGTCGAGCGCTACTTCCGCGACGCGAAAATCACCGAGATTTACGAAGGTACGAGCGAAATCCAGCGCTTGGTCATTGCACGTGAGATTGCACGGTAGCGCGGTTTATGCTTCCTTCTGCCGGTCTTACGAGAGTTGGTGCGTTGCTGTGCGTGGTGCTGGCATGTGTGCTGAGCCTCCAACTCATGGGGCTAGCGGCTGTTGACTCGCACGACGGATCGCAGTGGGTGGAAGCTCGCGCGCGCTGGAACACACAGGCGTACTCATCGTACTATATCGCAGTGCGCATCGAGGCATTGGGAAATGTATGCGTCCAACGCCTCGAAGTGCGCGGCGCGTGGGTGCGCCGCGTCATCGAGAATACCTGCGATGCGCTCTGGGTCGATCCACTGACAGTCGATGAATTGTTTGCGCTTGCCAGCGATATCGAGCACATTCCTGCCTCGCGCTGCGCGCCATCGCCGCACGACTGCCCATGCCACCGCGTCTTTACGCTGCGCCGCATCACATACGATGCGCAATACGGCTTTCCTAGCGCCATTATTGCGCGTTCTGAGGTGCAGTTCAATCCCGCACGCTCCGACTTCTGGACCTTCCTCTGGCGCGAACGCACCCTCCCCGTATGTCAACCGGCTCGGCGTCGCTTCAGTGTGCACGTCCTGTCACTGACCCCGCTGCCACCCGACACACCGACGCAGACCTCCGCCCTCGAATGGGGGGAGAGGTCTGCCCCGATCCTTACGCGTTGAGCGATTCGTGCGCTGCGGTCGCAAGGTAGATTGTACGCTCGGCAATATTGGTCGCGCGGTCGGCAATCCGTTCGAGGGTTTGCGTGATGTCGAGCGTGGCAACCGCAGCATCGAACGAGGCCACACCGCTCGCGACCGCATGGCGTATGGCAGCTGTGAGGTCGTGGCGGCGGGCATCAATCTGATCATCGGCGGCAGCGATCGTACGCGCGTGCGCGACATCTTCCGCAAGGAATGCTGCGATGCTATCTGCCAGAATGTGCTCGGTCATCTGTCCCATCGCGAGCAGATCGGCGGTCATCACCAGGGCATATGGCTCATCGTGTGCTTGGCGGACACGACGTGCCACCTGTTTTGCATAATCGCCGATGCGCTCGAGTTCACCGGCAACGGCGAGGATCGTCAGCACGCGGCGCAGATCGCGCAGAACCGGTTGCCACTGGGTGATGAAGCGGACGACGAGGTCTTCAATATCCTGCTGCAGCGCATTAATGTCGGGATCGTCGTGGATAATCTGGTCGGCGCCAATGGTGTCGGAGCGCCGCAGCGCCTGGAGACTTTCGTGCAGCGCGCTTTGCACCCGACGCGCCATGGCATCGAGTGTGCGGCGCAGGTATTCGTAGTCGTGCGCCATGCTGTGGAGTGCGCCCATCCCTTACCCGAAGCGCCCGCTGATGTAATCTTCGGTGCGTTTGTCGTTTGGCGAGGTGAAGATCTGTTCAGTCGGACCGTATTCGACAAGCTGACCGGCGCGGTCGGCATCCATTAGGAAGAAGGCGGTATAGTCCGATACCCGGCTCGCCTGCTGCATATTGTGGGTCACAATGATAATAGTGTAGTTACGCCGTAGTTCGAGCATCAGCTCTTCGATCTTCAACGTCGAAATAGGATCGAGCGCCGAGCAGGGTTCGTCCATCAAAATGACCTCGGGTTGCACTGCCAGCGCGCGTGCGATGCACAGGCGCTGTTGCTGACCACCAGAGAGAGCGGTGCCAGGCTGGTGGAGTTTATCCTTCACCTCGTCCCAAATAGCTGCACCGCGCAACGCACGCTCAACCAACTCGTCTGCCTGCGCCTTCGTGCCACGCCAGCCATTAATGCGTGGACCGAACATGATGTTCTCATAGATGCTCTTCGGGAACGGGTTGGGTTTCTGGAACACCATACCGATCCGCCGCCGCACCTCGACCGGGTCTACATCAGGATCATAAATATTCTTGCCGTGGAACAGGATTCGACCATTAAGACGCGAACCGGCAATGAGATCGTTCATGCGATTGATAGCACGCAGCACGGTACTCTTCCCGCACCCCGACGGACCAATAAACGCCGTTATTTTCTGTCGTTCGATCTTAAGGCTGACATCCTTGACGGCTCGAAACGAGCCGTAGAAAATATGCGTATCTTGCAGTTCAACAGCGTACTTCCCATTTTCCTGAAACGTATCTCCTGCAGAGAGATTTATGGTTTGCATCAGTAACTCCTCTTGAAACGATTGCGCAGCAAAATTGCAGTGGCGTTGAGCAGGAGCAGCGTAGTGAGCAACACGATAATTGCTGCAGCCGCAATATTCCGGAATTGTGAACCAGGTTGCGACGTCCAATTATAGATCTGGATCGGAATAACCGTGAACTTATCGAAGACGCTATCCGGACTGAACACGATAAACGTCGAAGCGCCAATAACAATCAACGGAGCCGTTTCGCCGATTGCACGCGACATGCTCAGAATCGTACCGGTCAGAATACCGGGCAGCGCATTGGGGAGCACATGATTCCAGATCGTTTGCCATCGTGTCGCCCCCAACCCGTATGATGCCAGACGGATCGACTGCGGCACGGCTCGGATAGCTTCGCGCGCATTAATAATCATCAATGGCAGCACAAGCAGCGCCATAGTCAGGCCGGCAGAGAGAATGGTGCGTCCGTTCGAGTCGGTCACGCCGAACGCGGCACCACTGGTGATCGGCTCCAGCGCGCGAACGAAGACTGCCAGACCAAGAATGCCGTAAATAATCGAAGGCACGCCTGCCAGATTATTGATATTCGTTTCGATCAACCGATAATACCAGGTGTCGCTTGCATACTCTTCGAGGTAAACACCGCCGAGAATACCGATCGGGACCGCCAGCAGCATCGTGATCGCGATCACCCACAGTGAACCAAGAATGGCATTCCCAACACCCGACAGGACAGGAACACTACTCATCGGGCGGGTGAGAAAATCATAATTGATCCACGAATGAAACTCCAGTTCAGCACGTGGGAAGCGTTCCCGTACAGTTGCCTCAATACGCTCACGTTCGAGCAGCGACTCGGTAAGTTTATAAGACGCAACCACGTCACGGCCAATCACGCGTTCTTCGATCAATTGAAGCACGCTCTCCTTCGATCGCTCGGCAAACGGCTCATCACGATCGAAACGGCGAAACAGACCGGCAGAAACATTGGCGCGCAGGATTTCGATCAATTCTTCCTTCGATAACTCTTCGAGCGGACGATCCGACAACTCCTCCGGATCAATCTTGGTCTGCACGGCAATATATCCGAACGAATCATCGACAATGGTATAGAGTAGGGTCAAAAGCGCCAATAAACCGATCAGGAGCGATGAAAGAAAAACGATCTGCCAGACCAGCCCCCGGCGTCTGCGCGAAGCGATATTGCGCTGAATATCATTCCCTGTAGGCAGGTATCCGGTTGAATGCTCTCGCGGATCTGCAGACGATACACTCATTCGTACACCTCCCGGAAGCGACGCACAATCCAGCCACCTAACAGGTTGAGCAGCAATGTCATAAAGAAGAGGACTAGGGCAATAGCAAAGATACTAGTATATTGGATACTAGCATAACTGATATCACCACCGCTAATCCGTGCAATATGCCCGGTCATCGTCTCAGCAGCTTGCAATGGGTTAAAGGTAAAACGCGGACCGGCGCCGGCTGCCAGCGCGACGATCATCGTTTCACCGACCGCGCGCGACATTGCAACAATCACCGACGCCAGGATGCCGGACAATGCTGCCGGCACTACGACACGCAACGATGTTTCGAGGCGTGTTGCGCCAAGACCGTAAGACCCTTCTCGCAGCGAACGCGGCACAGCACTCAAGGCATCTTCACTCATTGAGGCAACCAGCGGCAGGATCATAATCCCCATTGTGAGACCTGCCGAAAGCATATTGTACACCTCAACGTTTCCTCGACCCAGCAATCCGAACAGAATAACCGGCGTTACGAATGTCAATGCAAAGTAACCGTAGACAACCGTTGGCACACCCGCTAGGATTTCAAGAATCGGTTTGAGGTAGCCACGTGCAGTCGGCGATGCATACTCACTCAGATAGATGGCTGCCCCCAGTCCCAAAGGCACTGCAACCAGCAGTGCGATGATACTCGTCAACAATGTAGAATTGAGCAGAGGCCAGATGCCAAACCTCCCTGTCTCCGGCTGCCATACGGTAGTGCCGAAGAACTCGGCGACATCGACTTCTGGAGAGCCGAAAAACAGCCAGGCCTCTTGAAAGAGGACAACCACAATTGCTGTCGTCGTGAAAATTGAAAGAGCGCCGCAGATGAAAACGATAGACTCGACAATACGCTCACCGATTCGCATCCTCCTCTGAAGTCGCAACGAACGAACAAACGGCGCTGAAATGGAACTCTCTGCCTGCACACGCGCTTCCTGTTCCATAGAAATTGAACTCCTTGAAATGATTAGGCCGATAGATACGCTTACATATATGATAGCACGCTCTAACTGCTGCAACGACAAGAAACTTTTAGTAGACTGCGCGGTAATCGTTCACAATCAGGGTTCTGGGGGAGCCTTCTATCAAGAACCGGTAGACGTATGACGTTCGCACGCGCAATGAGGCGTTGCTCTGCCGACGACAAAATAGTACATAACCATTTGCTCTGTGCTCAATTCACTTGCTCTCTACTCAATGAATGGGTTACTTTCTTCGACATCTTTCAGGTTCGTGCTCCAATCACGGAATGTGAGGCGGGAGAACTTCTCCCGCCTCACGTGCAAACCCATCCTATGGTTTCATCGCACCTAGCCAGTTCAACTTCGCCACATTGATTGCCTGCTCCGATGCCGGGAAGTAGCCGACGTCCAGCACTTCGTCATTGACATACGTCAGGTAGAAGTTGATGAATGCGGCAACCTGCGGCTTCTCCTTCATGATCTTCGCGTCCGAGTAGATGAACAG
>JBEPYG010000342.1:0-5072 GCA_041641515.1 Roseiflexus sp. | reverse complement strand
CCCGCTCCACGGTGAAGACGAGGCCGGTGCCCAGCCAGAACGGGAACCAGACCCATTGGTCGAAGGACGTCATCATCAGGAACATCAGCAGCAGGTAGGCGAAGAGGGCGATCACGCCGTAGCCGAGCGCCGCGTGGTCGAGGATGGGTTCGACGCCGAGAAAGATGTCATTGCGCGGGAACTCCAGCCCTGGCGCGACCCGGGGCAGCGTCGGTTCCTCGATTTTGGCTGCGGAACCGGTGAGTTTTCACAATGCTTTCCGCCAGCATCATACACGGGTGTCGATATCGCCCAACATTACATTCACTATGCTGCTCGTCACCGTCTGGGCAGCTATGCCGTAATGAGCGGCGCTGGGATTGGCTTCGCATCGAATAGTTTCGATGGCGGTCTCGTCCTCGGTGTGTTTCACCATCTGCCGGATGACCTGGTGCGTACTGCCATTGCTGAACTGCACCGCGTGCTTCGTCCCGGATCAACACTGCTTGTGATGGAAGACATTCCTTCCCCGCGTCCGTGGAATGTGCCGGGGCATCTAATGCACTGGCTGGATCGCGGCGCGTACATCCGCAAGGACGACGCCTACCGCACGTTGATGCAACCGTATTTCTCGCTGCGCCGCCAGTATCGTATCAAAAGCGGCATCTGCGACCTAGCAGTTTACGTGCTGGATCGGGTCGATGACTCAGACATTCCGCGCGCGGAAGAAGTCGCTGTGCATCAATACAACGCCGGAGCATAGCGTGGAACGTTTTCCAGCTCGGTTTCCGCCATTCCTGAGTCCACGTCGCCTGTTCATCGGCGCATTGCTGGTGAGCGTTGCCGGAGCCGCATTCTGGCTTTTCCGCACATCCGGCGCCCTGCTGAACCCTGCATTCATTCGTGACACGGCGCTCTCCCTCGGTCCACTCGGTCCGCTCGCACTGATCGTCGCACTGGCATTCTTGCTGGTGGCGCCAATCGCACCCGCCGCAGTGTTGCAGATCGGCGCCGGACTGGCGTTTGGACCGGTCGCAGGTTTCGTGTATACCCTGATCGCTGACCTGATCGGTGCCGGCATCGGTTTCTGGCTCGCCAGAGGATGGGGACGCTCACTGATCGAGCCGCGAATATCGCCAGCAATGCGTGAGCAAATCGAACGCCTGGCGCAGCGGGTAACGTGGCGCAGTGTTATGCTGTTGCGCCTGCTGCCAGGACCAGCCTATCCACTGGTGTCGTTTGCGGCAGGGTACTCGCGCCTGACGTTTGGAACCTATACGCTGGCGTCCCTTGCCGGAGTCGCGCCGGCGCTGGCGCTGTTGGCATTTGCTGGCGATCTGGTGACGCATTCACCGCTGCTGGCGTTTGGGCTGGTTGCGCTCTTCGTCTGCACCCTGGCGATTGCCGGGCGCTGGTTGAGCCGTCGCATACCTCCCGCGTAACCAGAGGATCAGTGCCATAAGCCATCCCAACCAGGCAAGCGCCGTTTTTCCGTACCGGGCAATGACCAGTCCAATGAGCACCAGCAGCCGCATGCTCCACAGCACGGCATAGGGAAATACTGCAATCCGAACTGGCGTTCCCCAATCGAGTGCGGCGATGCGCTCGAGATATCCGCTGACGACACATTGCTCCAGTGTAGCGACATAGATGGTGTCGGTGTACGCCGCAGCTAGCAGCAGATCACGCTGCATATCGTCCCATCGAAGCGCCGTATCACTGCTGCTCGACCTCCCAACCGCAAGCGCATCGGCGGAGGGTCCGTAGACTGCAATCAATGCGCTGCCAAACCACTCAGGCGCAGTCTCGCTCAGACACATCAAGACCTCGATATCAGCAGGCAAATCGACGATATCGAGCGCACGCTGGAGGAGGGTTGTACCAACGCGACGATCATCGGCGATCAGCGGGATCTGGTAGGCGTGTACTTCGTACCCGTCGCGCCGGGCAACCGCCATTAACTCAAGATACGCCATGCGCGCCGCAGGGAAGAGCGCATTATCACGCGCCAGCCAGATGCGCCGCACAATTTCGCGCACGCCGCCCCATCCGACAAACAAAGCGTCGCTCAGTGGCGGCTCCATGTCAAAGCCAACAGCCGCGAAACGCAGACCATGCGTCTGCGCCCACGCGTGAAACGTCTGGTAGCACGCCGCAGCACGCGGATAGTTCTGGAGATTGAACGCCAGACCTTCGTCGGCAGGCAGCGTCAGCCAGGCGACAACCGGAATATTGTGCGCGTTGAGCACGCGCGTCGCCGCTGCATATGCATCGTCGAAAACAGGCAGAGCCAAAGCGACGCCACAGGAGCGCATCGCCAACAGGTTCAGTACGTCCAGGCGATCCAGCAGGCTCAGAAGCGCCGTTCCGCTCAATTCGCAGAAGAAAAAGAGTTGCGGTTCCTCGTGCGGCATCGATATCACAGGCAGCAACGGTTCACCATCGGGGATTCGAGTCAAGTCCCCGAGCGCACGAATCGGACTGAACAGGCTGCTGCAAGCGCCATAGCGCGTCGCCCCGCCGACGCAAGAAACCAGGGGTACGCAACGTGTGGACAGTTACCACAGGCAGTTCATTGTACCACGAGCGCCAAAACTGGTATCATATTTTGCAGGGGTGCGGGCATCGCGCCCACGCTCACCGCGTACGGACGAGACGCCTGCGTTCTCAGACCGACACGTAAGCATCAGTCTGAACAGGTATATCGTGGTGACAGGCAGTATACACGTAAGAAGGCAGTCTGATGACCCCTCTTGTCGAAACCCATGAACTGACACGCCGGTATGGGACGAATCTTGCGCTAGACCATCTGAATCTTGCCATCCCCGAAGGCGCCATCTTCGGCTTTATTGGACCAAACGGCGCCGGCAAGACGACGACCATGCGCATTCTGACGACGCTGTTGTTGCCAACGTCGGGAGAAGCGCACATTGCAGGCGTATCCGTCACCCGCGAACCGCGCGCTGTGCGGCGACTCGTCGGCTTTATGCCCGATTTTTTTGGCGTCTACGACAACATGAAGTCGTGGGAGTACCTCGATTTTTTCGGACGCTCCTATGGCATCCCAGCGCAACGGCGCCAGCAGTTGATCGGTGAACTCCTCGAACTGGTCGATCTCGGGCACAAGCGCGATGAGCCGGTGATGTCGCTATCACGCGGCATGAAACAGCGCTTGAGCCTGGCACGCGCCATGATGCACGATCCTCACCTGCTCATCCTGGACGAACCGGCGAGCGGTCTCGACCCGCGAGCGCGCATCGAATTGCGTGAACTGCTCAAGGAACTGCGCGCGATGGGGAAGACGATCATGATCAGTTCCCACATCCTGACTGAACTGGCAGAGATGTGCACCCACATCGGTATCATCGAGCGGGGCAAATTACTCGCTGCAGGCGAGGTGCAGGAGATTCTGCGCACCATGCGCCCGCACCGCATTGTCGAAATTCGGGTGGTTTCAGGAGCGGCGCGTGCTGAAGAGATGTTGCGCACCCACCCTGATGTGCTGGAATTGCGCCGCGAAGGTGCGCGCATAGAGACCTCCGAAAGTGCAGAAGCGCCGCTCGACGATGAGACAGGACCGCATACGCTCCTGGCTGATTTTGCTGGCGATGAGCACGCACTGAGCGATGTACTGGCGATGCTCATTACCGAGGGAGTGCGCATCTCTCATTTTGCCGAGCAGTCTGGCGACCTCGAAGATATTTTTCTGCACGTCACCAAAGGCATCGTTTGAAAAGGAATGCTTATGCTGGAACTCAACCCGATCCTGGTCAAAGATCTGCGCAGTCGCATGCGCGGCGCGCGCGCATACATTCTACTCACCATCTATCTGCTGATCCTGGCAGGCGTCGCACTCCTGCTCTATGCCGCGATTGCGCGCGATACCGGCAACGACCTCAACGCAGGACGACGGATCGGGCAGGCGCTGTTTTTCACGATCGCAACTGTTGCATTGATCGAAGTGTGTCTGATCACGCCAGTACTGACGTCGGGGAGCATCGCCGGCGAGAAAGAGCGTCAGACGTATGATCTGCTGGTGGCATCGTTGCTCACACCGTGGCAGATTGTCTGGGGCAAACTGGTATCCGCGATGGCATTCGCACTGCTCCTGATCCTTGCTATTGTGCCAGTGATGAGCTTGGCATTCCTGTTTGGCGGCATCGGGCTGACCGAAGTGCTCATTGCGATTATCGGACTGCTCGTCACGGCTATCCTCTATGCGACGATCGGATTATTCTGGTCTGCCCTGCTGCAAAGCTCCCTGGGAGCAACCAGTTTTGCCATCGGTACGGTCATCGCGCTTCTGTTGGGCATTCCATTTCTGATTGTCATTGTCACCCTGATTCTGGGCTCCAGTGCGCCGTCAAGCCTGCTGGACTCAATCTGGTTCATCTATCTCAGCCGGTGTGTTATTGCACTGCATCCCTTCATTGCGCTTGGCGCCACGGCATCGCAACTCTCGAGCGGAGGCAGCGCGTTCTTCGAGATTGTGCGAACCAGTACCACCAACGTGGTCGTCCCAAGCCCATGGCTGCTCTATACCACGTTTGCGCTGATTGCCGTCGCATTGCTGCTGGCGGCAAGCGTGCGACTCATTCAACCGGTGCAATCAGGCATCGAGCGCAAGAAACGCACCGGGCAAGAGAGTTGAAGATTCACGATTTGCCGGGAGATCGGGTGAGTAGACGATAGCAGAGCATGCCGAGCGGGAGCATCATCCAGAAACTGATCAGGCGAAACAGAATGGCAGCGCCTAACGCAGCTTCGAGCGGCACACTCTGAGCGTGGAGCGCAACGGTCAACGCGGCTTCGACCGTCCCGCCGCCGCCAGGAAGCAGCGTGAAGACGCTGACAATCAGCGCCAGACCATAGGCGGCGAGCATAGCGGCGATCGGCGGGTCGGCGCCAAGACTGCGGCACGCGCTGCCGGGAAGAATGCATTATCACGCGTCAGCCAGAGACGACGCATAACTTCGCGCGCACCGTGCCAGCCGACGAAGAAGGTATCACTCAACGGCGGTTCTATGTCGAACGACGGCAGTAATTGTTCGTCTGGTTGCCGCCGCACATCGGGAGTTTTGTAAGCAGGTCGA
>JBEPYG010000341.1:0-5106 GCA_041641515.1 Roseiflexus sp. | reverse complement strand
AGACCGCACGGGGCTTGCAGGTGTGTGAACGGGGTCGGGCGCCACAGAGGACACAGAGCAGGCATGTCGTGAAGCGTGCAACCGGGCAAACGTGGAATGTGCAAACGTGCGAATGTAGAATGTACGAACGTGGAACGTGCGAACGTGAAATGTGCAACGTGCAAACGTGGAATCTGGTCACACGGCAATCACGTAACCGCCCAATCGCGTCATCTCAACGTGGAACGCTGGCATAAAGCAATCGCATAATCTCCTAATCTCGTCATCTGCACGTGGTATGATACCGATCACCAAAGTTCCCGATGCGCGCCCGGCGTTCTGCCCGGCGCGTCGGTGTCTCGATGAGGATAACCATGCACGAAAGTCCTCGAGGACGGCGCGCCCGCCGTCCCTTTGAGCCGCAAGTAGCTGCAACCTGGTCGGAACGTATAGCACAGGTGCGCAGTGCGTTCGGTAACATTCCCGGTGCGTTTCGCCTGGTGTGGCAGGCAGACCGGCGCTCGACGGTCATTATGGCTGTGGTGACATTGATTGCAGCTTTGCTTCCGGCGGCACAGGCGTGGGTTGGCGCTCTGATTGTCGACTCGGTCGTCGACTCGTTTACCGCGCGTGTCGATCCGTTGATCGGTCTCGAGCACGCGCTTCCCTATCTGGGGCTAGAACTGGGGCTGCTGCTGATTGGCGCTGTTGCCTCCCAAATGCGCACCTTCTATGAGCACGTGCTCAATGCTCGCCTGGGACACACGATCAATACCCAGATCATTCGGAAAGCGCTGGCGCTCGATCTCCAGTACTTCGAGGATGCCAGTTTCTACGACAAACTCCAGAATGCCCGACGTGAAGCGGATTTTCGTGCGCTTGGCATCGTCAATGGATCGTACAGCGTGATTCAGAATGTGCTGACGCTGCTTTCGTTTGCGGCGCTACTGCTGGCATTCAGTCCATTGATCACGCTGGTATTGTTCGGCGCGACGATCCCGTCTTTTGTGGCGCAGAGCCGCTATAGCAATCTCTATTTTCGCCTGCTGACCTGGCGTGCCCCAGAGTTTCGCCGTATGAACTATCTCGAACACGTGCTGACTGTTGATAGCAGCGTCAAAGAAGTCAAACTGTTCAATCTGGGCGAGCCGTTATTGCAGCGCTATAGTGACACATTCTGGCAATTCTTCCGTGAGGATGTCAGTCTTGCCCGTCGTCGTTCGATGATGAGTGTGGGATGGGGAGTGCTTGCCAGCCTCAGTTACTACGGCGCGTATGCGTGGATTGTGTTTGTGACGATTGCCGGGTCGATTACGCTGGGTGGCATGACTCTCTATCTGACCCTGTTTCGCCAGAGCCAGAGTACCTTCCAGAGTCTGTTCAGCAATGTCGCTCGCCTGTACGAGCATGGGCTGTTCATGGACAATCTTTTCACGTTTCTAAACCTTCAGCCGCAAATGACGCAAGCTGCACAGCCTGTGACCGTTCCAGCACGGTTACAGCACGGACTCGAGTTTCGCCATGTCTCGTTTCGTTATCCGGGACGCGACGATTGGGCGCTGCGCAACATCAATCTGACGATTGCACCGGGTGAGAAACTGGCGCTTGTCGGTCCGAATGGCGCAGGTAAGACGACACTGATCAAGTTGCTGACCCGCCTCTACGATCCAACCGAAGGGCAGATTTTGCTTGATGGGGTAGACCTGCGCGACTATGATCTCAACGAGTTGCGTCGTCGGATCGGCGTGATTTTCCAGGATTTCGTCAGATATCAATTGACGGCGCGCGAGAATATTGGGTTTGGGCAAATCGACTATCTCGACGATGCACAGCGGGTCGCTGAAGCAGCTCAGCGTGGCGGTGCAGACGATGTTGTGGCAGTTTTGCCTGCCGGGATTGAGACGATGCTTGGGCGCTGGTTCGAAAACGGCTTCGAATTGTCGGGTGGACAGTGGCAGAAAATCGCTCTGAGTCGTGCGTTTATGCGCGATGGTGAGGTGCTTGTGCTCGATGAGCCAACGGCTGCGCTCGATGCCGAACGCGAGTATGAGATCTTCCAGCGGTTCCGCGAATTGACTGCAGGGAAGATCGCAGTGCTGATCTCTCATCGGTTTTCGACAGTGCGTATGGCTGACCGTATTGCCGTTATCGAGGGCGGATGCATTACCGAGATTGGATCACACGACGACCTTGTGCAGCGCGGTGGAACCTACGCTCGCCTATTCGAGATGCAGGCGGCGGGGTATCGCTAGGAGGCATGGACGCGATAGATGGTGACTTCGCTGTTCTGGAAGACAATGTTTCCCAGAAGAGAAAACTTTGCCAGCCCTTCCGCAGAGTAGGTTTGACGTTCAGCTTCACCGACGTAGATGTAGTCTACGCCATACGCCGCCAGCAACGTGCGTGCCTGTGCCACATCGGTCGTGCTGTAGATCGTCGCTACATCTGCGGCACGTGGCGCAATCTGCGCCAGTAATGCCGGATCGCCGCCGCGCCATTGTTGCTGGTGCCCCTCCCATCCCATGACCGTTGCCCGCCCTGTGCTCGATGAGACGCCGCCGTACCCTATACCGGCGGTATCGTAGGAAGGTCCGACAGCTTCGAGAATGATAGCGTCACCGGGAGTGTTGGCACGCACCCACGCGATTGCTTCGGCGCCCTCTGGAGTGCGCTCGCGCGGGGTGCGTCCTTCCAGTCCGACGTGCCGCCCCTCGGTAAATGCTTTGCCGGCGGTGAGCCAGGGGTAGGTCAGCCCGCTCATCAGGAGGAGCAGTGCGATCAGTGGCGCAACCAGTAGTACGATGTGGGTGGTAATACGGCGCGGCTGCATCTGCCAGCGCGTTCCGACGATGTGCGCCAGTCGCCACGCGGCATACCCGCTAGCTACCCCCCAGATCAGCCACGTCTGGTAGTAGAACTTGAACATGGTGTTCATCCGGTTTTCAAAGACGTCGCGGATGTAGACCAGTTCGACCCCGAGACAGATGGCGCTTCCCAGCGCGAGTATTCCCATCGCAAACGCGTCTGCCGGATGGTCGATACGCTGGATGGCGATCACCACTGCCGCCAGTCCGAATGGAAGAAGTGCTGCGAGCGGGAATCCGATCAGCGTGCCGATGACAACAACGATGCCGGCAGCAATCACAAGTGCGCGCGCCATTTCACGCGCCAGCACTGCCACCAGTCCAATCAGCGGCGCCAGGAAGACGCCGAAGATAATCAGGAAACTGTGCAGACCAGTCTTGCTGCTGACAAAACCGAGGATGCGGGTGATGCCACTGAGCAGCGGTAGATCGATGAGCGGCGTGCGTCCGCCGACCAGTGACGTAAAGGTGAGCAGGAATGGTGCGATCAGAACGATAATCGTTGCGATGATCAACGATGCGTTCGCCAGAAAGGTGCGCCAGCGCGGCGCAAGATGGGTGATGAATGGTCGTCTCGTGAAGGCTGGATCGACGCGTTCATCCTCCGATTGTGCGCCGGGTTTGATCGCCAGCACTGCCAGGAAGAGTAGCACATATGTCGGCAGATCCCAGCTGTTGATCATATACAAGCTGCCAAGGATGACGCCGCACAGCAGGAGTTCGACCCGGCTGCGCCACAGACGTGGCGGCTCAGAGCGCGTCAGCATCCCCAGTGCCAGCGCCAACGCCAGAACGCCAAACGGCAACGCCATCACGTGAGGATGCATGTCGCCAAGCCAGAATGAAAAGAAGGGGAACTCTGTGATCGCATAGCCGCGCACCATGTCGATCTGTTGCGATTCCGGATTCCAGCTGGGGCGCGCGTCCCACACTGCACGCGAGGGCCACCACCAGTTGAAATCGGCTATCCGGTCTGCGCGGTTCAACGTTGTGATCTCACCGAAGTCGCCGGTGCGCGCCGGATATGGCAGTGTGATCGTATCGGCGCCGCTCAGGGTCTGAACCATTGCCGATGCTAGTTGCACGCCATCGAGCGCCACAATGCGTTCGTCACCGATGATGATCTGCAATGTGCCGGCCTGATTACCTGCCAGCAACACGGCCACGACGGTGAGCACTGCAGCGATCCAGCTCTGCCACGATCGCCAGGGCGCATCCGGTGTTTTCCCCTCGGCACTCGTCGATTGACGTTTTGCATCTTCCGCCGGCGCAGGTGCATTCGCAGCAACAGTGGGAGGCGCCTGAAGCCGATACAACCTTAGTGGATTGGCAGGTCCAACCGGTGCGCCTGGCGCTACCATCTGAATCAGTGTGCCTGTAGCAGTGCGGCGCATTCCCTCTGTGACGGTTGGACGCCTGCGGATCGGTCCGGCGAATGCTGTCTTGAGTCTGCTCAGGCGAACTGTCTCGTCGGCGTGCTGTGCTCTGATGTCTGGTCTATCCGAACCGGGAGACGACACAGCTGGCGCAGGCGAGCTATGACGCAGGTTCGCTGCCATCGCCAGCGCGACCAGATTGTGGATCAACCCCGCCACTCCAAGCGCCGTGAGCGCAAAGGTCAACGCCAGCGACATGTTGTATCCGACTGCCGGATGTGTTCCGGTGACGAGCGACACCGCCGCCATGAGCAGATATCCGAAGTAGTAGTAGTTGATGCTGTAACCCGACATCCATGGGTCGTGCGGCGGGAAGACGGTACTGACGCGAATGGCGTTGAAGAAGGCGTAATCCATTGGTCGTTCGGTGCCCCAGGGGTGCGGACCGACGAAGCCGTACTCTTGCGCCCGCAGCAGCGCCAGGAAAACGAGGGCAACGACGAACAGCGCTTCGTAGAACACAACCACGCCCCAGTTGCAACGCATCCAGCGCATGGCAGCAATGGGCGACGCCACTGATGGCGATGCCTGGCGCAGCGCGAGCACTCCGCCGATCAATACCGCCAGCGCTGCAACAACGATCAGCGGCACGCCGAACGGCGCCAGCCCGAACATAGCTGCCAGCCAGGCGAGGTATCCGGTCAGCAGCAGCCCTATCGTTCGGGCGAAGGCGTAGCCGCGATCGGGAAGCGCACCGAACAGCAAACGCGCCGCCGGTATACCAGCGATGCCGAACGCCAGAGCAGCGAGCCAGTATGTGACGATGGCAGTGAGCATGTCGAGAGTCAGAAACCGGGAACTAAGAACCGTCTATGTTCGCGTGTTTC
>JBEPYG010000340.1:0-5128 GCA_041641515.1 Roseiflexus sp. | reverse complement strand
TGCGCACCCGTCCCCGACCGCAAGGGTCTAGCTGGCGTGTGGAAGAGAAGAACGAAGGAAAGGAGTCTGCATGCACCCACGTCGTTCATTCCTGGCGCTGATTCTGATTGTGCTGCCTGTATTGCTCCTAACCACAAGCAACGTGCCAGCACGCGCGAATCTGACACTCCCTGCATCTAGCGCATCGATCTATCTCCCATTTGTAACCCGTCCTGCAACGATCGATCTGGTTATCAATCAGGTCGAGATCACCCAATCGGTGCAGAACGGCAGTAACAGTGTGCCACTGGTCGCCGGGCGCGCAACTGTGGCGCGTGTGTATGTGACCGTATCAGGTGTGACGGAACTGCCCAATGTGATTGTTGAAGCTTCTGCGACGCGAAACGGCGCGCCATTGCCTGGCTCGCCGCGTCGCTCGGATGCACGCACCGTCACCACGAGCGCCGCACGCGGCAACTATGCCAGCAGTTTCAACATCGCCCTGCCAGCTGAATGGCTGTCGGACAATGTGCAACTCAACCTGACGGTCGATCCTGACAATTGGATCGCAGAGTCGAATGAATCGAACAATCGTGTGAGTCGCACACTCGAATTTCTGAACGTGCCACGTCTCGATCTGACAATTGTGCCGATCCAGTATACCCATACACCGAATGGGCGCACCTACCCGGCGCCGACGCGCGATACAGTCAGCGACTGGATCATGCGCGCTTATCCAATCAACAGCATGAATGTGCGATTGCGCACTCCGATCTCATTCACTGGAGACTTGCGCAACGAAAACGAATGGGCGCGTCTGCTCAACCAGATCACAACAGTCAAACAGGGAGATGGGGCGCCATCATCACGCGTCTATTACGGTCTGATCCCGATTGCAAACGGCAGCGACCGCTGGTTCAGCAGCGGCATCGCTGGCATTGGCTGGATCGGATTGCGCGCGTCCGTCGGGCTTGATCTGACGAGTCCTGCCGACGCTGCCGGACAGCTGGCGGCACACGAGATCGGACACAACCTGGGGCGTTACCACGCACCATGCGGTGTCAGCGGCGATCCGCGCCAGCCATTCCCCTATGCAGACGGCTCGATCGGGCCGGATGTGTACGGTCTGGACATCAGCCGGGCGCGCGTCTGGAGTCCCGTAGCGCCGGATAACACGAAGGACCTAATGAGTTACTGTCGTCCTCAGTGGGTATCAGATTTCACCTACCAGGGACTGTTGAACAATCAGCGCATCTACGGCGCCGGTGTCGCGCAGATTGGTTCAGGGTATCTGGTGCGTGCAACATTCCAAGAGGACGGCGCGGCAGTGCTGGAACCGGTCTACGCGCTTGCCCATGTCGCCCTGGACGCACCGCAGTCCGGCGAGTATACTATCGAATTGCTGGACGCTGCCGGGACTGTGCTCGCTATATACGCCGCTACCGCGGTCGAAGCCGAAGGTTCGCATTACTACGGCGAGAATCCGATGCACCACGATCACGACCATACCCATCGTTCCATTACTACCATCGTTCCCGCACAGGAAGGAGTGACGCAGATGCGCCTGACGCGCAACGGACAGGTCGTTGCGGAGCGGGCGATCGGGAGCGTTGCAGCGCCGGAGACCAGCGCTCAGGCTATGCTCGCGCAGGAAGGTACAACCTGGGTTCTTTCCTGGACGAACGCAGCAACGCCAGCACTGGTGCGCTATACACACGACGACGCACAGTGGACGACCCTCGGCGTCGATCTGATCGGCGGGCGACTGATCGTGGATCCGAATGTGCTTCCCGGCGGCGGGCGGGGTCGATTCGAGGTCGTGCCATCTGGCGGCGCTGCACTGCGCGTTGATAGCGCACCGGTCATCGCAGCACACGATGCGCCGCCACAGGCATGGATCGATGGACCAACCGAACTTCCAACCGGCGTACCGCTGCTGCTCTATGGGCGCGCATCGGATCGTGAAGAAGGGGCGCTTGCGGAGCTATCCTGGAGCGTGAACGGCGTTGCTGTCCAGGCAGGACAGACCTTAGTCCTCGACCACCTCGCGCCTGGGGTGTACCACATTAGTCTGGTCGCGCGTGACCGTGCAGGAAATACATCCACCGCAGATCATCGTGTTCTCATCGGCGACCCGATTGCTGGAGGGTCTGTCTCACCGTAGGGAAGACAGCGCCTGTTCAGACGTATGCTCATGCACCGGTCGGGACACGCGGACGTTATTCGGGTAAGTGCGAGCGTAATGCCCGCACACCCACGAGAAGAGCGAATATGCGCGGAGGATGACCGAACAACCACCGTTATCACGGGGACATGCAAGGGCGAAGTGATTTGGAACGCAGATCATTCGAACATATTGTGCACCAGCACGGTGACGATCTGTATCGTCTCGCGGTGCTGTTGACCTCTGATCTGTCATCGGCGCATGCGCTGGTGCAGCGGGTTGCCCGCAGTTTTCGCAACCGCAATCCTGCCGGTGTGCTCGACGTGACGCACGCATTGTTCGAGCATACGCACAGGCGTCGCAGCCCGCTACGACGCAATGCATTACCAGGCTGGACAACCATGCCCGGTGTCAGAACCGAAGACGCGCCGTTGCTTGCTGCAATTGCACGCCTGCCAGATGCACAACGGCTTGCGTTGGGAATGGCGGTCCTGCATTCTTTCGATGCAGAGGATCGCTCATCGCACACAATTGCCGGGCAGGAATGGCGTGCACTGGTGCGAGATGCGTTGTTGTCGCTGCTGCCAGATGTTGACGCTGCAATCGATCAGTCGCTCTTCGACCTGGATCTGGCGCCGGAGGAGTGTCGCGTAACCCGTGCAGCGCTGACCATGGATCCAACGGCAGCATCTGATAGTTCTGAGGTACGTGGGCATCTAGCGCTCTGCGCGGCGTGCCGACAGGCGGCGCGCGACTGGCGACGTGCAGTGCTGCGCGTGGAAGAGACACTACGCGATGCGCTACGCCCATTTCATCCACCGGAAGACGTGGTGGCGCAGGCGATAAACGCTGCTCGACCTGATACACGTCCACCCATACAGCGCATTATCGCAAGCTCCTGGTCGCGCCGCGCGCTGCTGCCGCTTGCAGTGCTGTTCCTGATGGCGCTGATCATCTGGCCCCGTGGGGATGTCGAGGAGTCGTCCGTTCCTGCTCCTGCCATCTACTCGCTCCACGAATTGATCGCGCGTGCGGAGCAAACCCTGTACGTCCCACCGCCAGGCGAGGGAGGCTGGCAGGGCGGGTATCTCATTCGCTGGACGTTTGTTGACCAGACGTACACCAACCTGCGCGGCAATCTCTGGATCGACCGCGAGGCCGGACAACATCGCATCCAGCTCGTCCATCAACAGGGCGGCGGTCCGTATGAATTTCAACTCGTCGATAGCCGTCTTCAGGCATGGTATGCAGTTGCACCCTCCTACAGCGCAACGCTGGGATTTCCATTTGAGGGTGAAGAAGCATTGGGTGTTACGGCAAGCGTCGACACAAACCTGCGGCAGCGTTTGCTGGCAGCGCGATTGGAAAGCGGCGCCTGGGCGATACCTTCCCTCTACCTGGCGCAGGCGCGCACGGCGGAGGTGCAGAGTTGGGGGCGACGGCAACTCGACGACGGCACACAGGTCGAAGTAATTGGATTTCGCGGCGTAAGCCTGCTTGGTTTCCCCCCCGACGCACCAGAAGCGGGCGACCCAAGCGCGACGATCCTGCTGGCGATCGACGGTGCGACCGGTTCACTACGTGAAATCCGTGAACTGATCGGACCGTCTGAAGGCGAGCAGGTGAGCCGCACAGTCTGGGCATTCGACGGCGGGCGCGAAGTGGATCCGCGTGAGGAAATACGCATCTTTGGCATTGCATTCGCCTGGAATGGTCGCGGAACATTCGTCCGACAGGAAACGATCGGAACGCCTCGCATACCGCTGATCCCAGCCGAAGCTATCGTCTCGCTCGAACGGGCAAGCGGAGAAAGAATCGTCCTTCCCGAACCGGCGCCTGATATGGTCGAAGTCATTCTGGCGCGTGACGGGCAGATATCCGGCAGTGATACGCCATTCACCCCGGAATGGTACAGTGTCATCTACAGTACACCAGGACGATGGTTGACGATCAGGACGTTACCGGCATCTGGCATGCGCGTCGAGGAGTTTGCCGGTCCTGATACCGAGCAAACCAGTGCAGGACCGTATGAGGTCTGGTTACGTCCCGATGCACGCTGGGGATACCGGGCCATGGTCAGCGATGGATCAGCGTCGAGTTGGGGGTACATCGCTCAGATAGAAGCGCGGGGGTATACACGGGCTGAACTACTGAGACTGCTGACATCACTCGACCGAGTCACCCCAGAGCGCCTCGCGCGATACAAGGCACTGAACCTCTGACGCACGATGGCGACCCGGGAAGCGGATGTGCATCGTGCAGATCAGCGGTCTTCTTCGCGGCGCTGCAGTCGTTCGGCAGACTGACGCTGCACCCAGAGCGGCGGAACGCCGTAGAAGGCACGTTCGGCATCGGTGACATTCGGATCCACACGTCCAACCGTCCAGCGCCCATCTTCGCGAATGAATTGCGTACCAAAGCGCTGCGGCTGACCACGTGCCAGTAGGGATCGATCCCAGGCGGCGGCAATAATCGACCAGGCGCGCGGGTCACCCAGTTCTGTTGCGCGACGGGCAAGCGTGCGCGCCAGTTCCCAGTGCGCCGGTTCTTCGCCGTAGAGCATCACCAGCGACGCGTGGTAAAAATCGCGCTCGGTCTGCAGTTTTCCCTGCGCATACAACGTGGCCACGCGCGTGCGACGCTGCCGACCTCGCCGGACGCGATCTTCAGCATCGGCGTCGAGATCGATGATCTGCTCTTCTGCCAGCCGTTCCAGTTCAGCGCTGACATCATCTGGCATATATGCGTCCGTGTCCATGGTGCGCTCCTGCAATCCGCCCAATCAGTATACCACTTTACGATGCTGAAATTTGATTTTTGATTTTTTGATTGCGTGATTGTGCGGTCGTGGTTTCTGGGGCGCTGAGGTCGTTTGATTGCGTGCTGTTGCGGTCGTGGCGCCTGGGGTGCTGACGTCGAGTTCCGCCCCTCAGACTCCAGGCGCCCGGTTCCTGGTTCCCGAACCCGGACGCCAGGAACCAGACG
>JBEPYG010000339.1:0-5130 GCA_041641515.1 Roseiflexus sp. | reverse complement strand
ACGCTTGACTGTGATTTTCTGGCGTGCTCGCCGTACAAGTTTTTTGCGCCGCATATGGGGGTGCTCTACGGGAAGCGTGAGCATCTGGAGCGTCTGCATCCGTACAAGGTGCGTCCCGCCTCCAATGTCGTTCCCGATCGCTGGGAGACCGGCACGAAAAACCACGAAGGGCTGGCAGGGGTCACAGCCGCGATCGACTATCTGGCGGAACTGGGGAGGCGTCTGAGACCTGCAGAAAACCGTCGCGCAGCACTACTCCACGCCATGGAAGCCATCCAGACGTATGAGCGGGACCTATCACGCGCCCTGATCGCGGGTCTGCTTGATATTCCGGGGTTGACCTTCTACGGTATCAGTGACCCGGCACGCTTTGCGTGGCGCACCCCAACGGTCGCTGTGCGCATGGAAGGGCACACCCCGCGCGAACTCGCCAGCTATCTGGGAGAACGCGGTATATTCTGCTGGGACGGCAACTACTACGCCATCAACCTGACCGAACGCCTCGGTGTCGAGACCGACGGCGGTATGCTGCGGATCGGGCTGGTGCACTACAATACCGCAGAAGAGATCGACCGACTGCTGGAGGCGCTGCGATCGAAAACCAGGAGCCGGATTTGACAAACCCTTCGGTCTTGCGTATGATTCATAAGGTCATGTCGGGGCGTGGCGCAGCCTGGTAGCGCACAGCGTTTGGGACGCTGGGGTCGTGGGTTCGAATCCCTCCGCCCCGACCATGGACTGTTTATTGGTCATTTCCCCGGGCGGGCCCGCACAGACGGGTTATATGAGTTTCCCCCAAAACCGCATCCAAACAACGTTTTCTATCGTATAATAGAACGAATGGGAGTTGATGCCTCAGCTCGCTGAGGCTGCATTCGTGCACTCTTTATCTTTTGATCACTGACAAGGCACGTGATCATTGACAAGGCAAGCGCCCTAAGTGTATGATTATGTCGGGTTCTTGTCATCAAGAGCCTGGTGGGTTCGACGCCCCTTTACATGAGCATAAGCGCTCGACCAGGCTCGTTGGGCGCGCCTGATACAGGATACGAAGAGGGCGCGGCTCCTCCCGGCATATTGGAGGGGCCGCGCTATGTCTCTCTAGATGGAGTTGCGCCATGAGCCGAATGATACAGGAGCGACATCCGTGGGATGAACTTGACGAGCGCCAGGAGATCGTCAATGAGGACGATGCGGCGCGCGTGACAGATATTGAGGAAATTGCAGCCGAGAACCTGGAGGAAACGCTGGAGTCGGACTCGACGCTCGATTCGATCCAGCACTACCTGCAGGAGATCGGTCGTGTTGCGCTGTTGACGGCTGCCGAGGAGATCGAACTCGCCGAGCGCATGGAGCGCGGCGCTGCCGCCGAACGTCGCCTGGCGTCGGCGGAAGATCTCAGCCCGCAGTTGCGTCAGGCGCTGCTCGCCGATGTGGCCGCAGGTCAGGAAGCGCGCCGCCACCTGATTCAGGCGAACCTGCGCCTGGTGGTGAGTATCGCCAAAAAGTATGTCGGGCGCGGGCTCTCGCTGCTCGACCTCATCCAGGAAGGAAATATCGGTCTGATGCGCGCTGTCGAGAAGTTCGACTACCATAAGGGGAACCGCTTCTCGACGTATGCGACGTGGTGGATCCGTCAGGCGGTGACCCGCGCGATCGCCGAGCAGGGGCGCACGATCCGTCTGCCGGTGCATATGAGCGAGTCGGTTGGGCAGGTCAAGCGCACGGCTGATCGTCTGGCGCAGGCGTTGGAGCGGCAGCCAACACCTGAGGAGATCGCAACAGCGCTCGGACAGCCGACCGAGCGGATTGAGCGCGTGCTCGAAGCGTCGCGCCGTCCGGTGTCCCTCGAGACGCCGGTTGGTGAGGATGGCGAGCATACCCTTGGTGATTTCTTGCAGGACAGCGAGCTGCCGACACCGGTTGAAGCTGCGTCGCATCAGCTGCTCCGTCGCGATCTTGCTGCCGCGCTCGATCGCCTGAATGAGCGCGAGCGCCGAATTATCGATCTTCGCTATGGATTGGTGGACGGGCAGCGCCGCACCCTCGAGGAGGTCGGGCGGGTGCTGGGGATGACCCGTGAGCGCGCACGCCAGATCGAGGCGGAAGCGCTGCGCCGCCTGCGTGCGCCCGACGTCGGGCTGCACCTGCGCGACTACCTCGAATAGGAAGCAGATGCCCTTTGGTCCCTCTTTCGCATTGCGGAAGAGGGACTTTCTTTTTGTGCAACCGCGTTTCCACCTTCCAAACTGTAATCCTTCACGCTGTAAGCGGTCAGACGCATCATAAAATGGCGCCTTTGCGTCGGCGGGGCGACGTCTCCTGGCGCGTGCAACAGCTATCCCGCCGCCGATAATGGTCTTTCAGCAATTAATCCGGTATACGCCTGTGCCGTCGAGCTAAAGCTCTCGGCTCCCGGAGCGAAGCTCGCCTGTGCCAGATCACGGGCGCGGCGCTTCACGCCTTCTTCCTGCCGCCACCCCACCCCTGCGCCTCGATCCAAAAGGCGCGTTGCGCTACAATGAACAAGACTATGACGGGTGCTGTCATGATCGCCGCACCTGCCATGAGCAACGACCAGCTGGTAAGATCCATCTGCTGCAGGATCCGCAACCCGACCGGCAACGTGTAGCGTGACTCGGATTTGAGGTAAAGAAGAGGATTGATAAAATCGCTCCAGTATTGAACAAATGTCAGAACACCGACAGCGCCGGTTGCAGGACGCGCCAACGGCATAGCAATGCGCGCCCAGATGGCGAACGCCCCCAGACCGTCAAGACGCGCCGACTCGATCACCTCAGTCGGAACGCGGCGAAAACTCCAGTAGAAGATCAGCACAAACAGCGGACTCGAGCCCATCCACACCGGCGCCAGGAGCGCGGCGTAGGTATCGATCAGGCGCAGTTCGTTCAACACCAGAAAGCGCGTCAACCAGAGCGCCGTGACCGGCATCATACGCACGATAATCGCGCCGGCAAGCAGTGCGTTGCGCATGCCTTCGGGCAATTGCGCCATGGCAAACCCTGCCCACGATGCAATGATCACGGTGAGCGGAACCGCCAGTGCAGCGACGATCATCGAATTGAGCAGATAGCGTTCGAACGGAAGCAGATCAAAGAGGCGCAGGTAGTTCGACCATTCGAACGAGTCAGGCAGCTGCGCGAACGCGGATGGCAACGGCGCGCCTGGAGGACGGAGCGACGCTATGATCGCCCAGAACGCCGGCGCTGCGAAGACGAACGTGACACACAGCGCCGCCAGATGAAACCATGCACGTCGCCAGACGGATCGGTCAAACGGCATCGTCGTATCCCCACCCGCCAAGCGCGCGCCAGACCAGCGCAATCAACACGCCGACACCCACAAAGAGCACTGCCGTCATCGCAGCGCCTTCCCCGAAACGGAAACGATCAAACGCAGTCTGATAGATCAGCAGTGGGAGGAATAGCGTTGCATAGTACGGACCACCGCCGGTCATGATCAATGCAGGCGTGAATGTATTCTGCGCACTGACAATCGTGTCTCGAATGATAATCAGCAGCAGCCAGGGCATAATCAACGGCAATGTCACAAGCCGAAACGTCGCCAAGCTTCCGGCGCCATCGATCGCGGCGGCATCATAGTACTCTTCCGGGATATGACGCAACCCGGCGATCAGCACGACGAACCCTTCACCGATTTGGAAAAGCGCCGCAAACGCCAGCGCCGGCAGAGCAGTCCGGGGATCGACCAGCCAAGCTGCTGTCGGTAAGCTAAAAGCGCTGAGGATCAGGGTAAGCGGACCGTAGACCGGATTGAGAATCCAGAGCCAGATCAGTGCATACGCCACCCCCGGTATGACGGTCGGCAGATAGACGGCAGCGCGGTACAGCCGAACGCCACGCCGCGAACGGTGCAGCAACAGCGCCAGTCCCATCGTGATCAACGTGCGCAACGGTACGGTCAGCGCCAGAAATGTCAGCGAATTCACACTGGCGCGCCAGAAAAGATCGTCGGCGGACAGCCGGCGATAATTCTGCAGTCCGTGCCACACCGGCGGCGAGAGCCCATCATACGCTGAGAATGCCAGAGCGAACGATAACCCCGCCGGAACGACCACCAGCACGAGAACGCCGGTGAGAAACGGGAGCAGCAACAGGTAGAGCGAAAGTCGGTAGCGTGTCTGATAATGCATGGCTGTCAGTTTCTTGTGATGGGAAACGATGATACTTTTCTCATCTGCAGCGCTGCTGCTGTCATCGCTTTGTCCGCCGGACACCATACCATAGGCAAGGCAATATATGCGCTCTAAAGAGACTATGCAACAGATACTGAACAGAACACCTTTTGTGAGGCCGCTGATTCTGTTTGTTATCGGCGGCGTGGCGGGAACGTTTGTCGCTTACGATCCGGCGTTGAGCCTAGCCTGGCTGTTTCCCATGTTCATGGGGATGCTATTATACCTTGGCACCGTTGCCATTCTACGCCATCGATTAACGGTCCTCGCCATGGTTCTGGCGTTTTGGGGCGTCGGGTACAGCGCCATGCTGGCGACTCAGTATCGGCATCTTGGGTTTGGTGAGAAATTGGAGCTTGCCGCCTGGCTTGGGCGCCAGATCAGCGCACCTTTCCCGGATGTGACGCCGGTGTTCATCGATGCCAATGCAGCGGCGTCGTTCCTGGCGCCGGCGATGCCGCTCATTGTCGGGCTGGCGTGGAACGCGCGCGGCGCATATCGCGCGGCGTGGGGGATTGCTGCTGGTGTTGTCGCTTTCAGCGTATTGCTCACCTCCTCACGTGGCGCATTCGTTGCGCTGGCAGCGGCGAGCTTCCTCTGGCTCCTGGTGCGCATGCAGGAGCAGGCGCATCGGTCCGACGCCCGTCTGCCGCGCTTCGATCGGCGACATGCTATCGTTGCAGGTGCAGTTATTGCCGGTGTCGTCGCCGGCAGCATCCTGCTGGTCCGGCATCCGCTGGGGCAGGACGCCCTTGCCTCGGCGATGTTGCGTGCTGAGGATCGGCTGGCGGTCTATCGCAACAGCTTGTTTCTGGCGCTCGATTTTCCGTTCAGCGGTATCGGTCCAGGGGCGGTGTTCGGGCAGATGTATTCGCGCTTTCAGTTGCTCATTGCGCCGACGTACATCGGCTATG
>JBEPYG010000338.1:0-5152 GCA_041641515.1 Roseiflexus sp. | reverse complement strand
ACCACCTCCCCTCCGTCGACGAACTCCAGCGCCTCCGTGCCGCACAGGAAGCGGCGCGACGGCGTCTGCGCAGTGAGGATGAGAGGTAAGGGACGGCAAGAACCGAGAGCCGATAAAAGCGACTGGCGCCGGCGGGGGTGCCGACGCCAGCATGCAGGTGGCTTTGGGGGGCGGCCACCGTGGGTCTGGGCTCAATCGGGCGGCGCTGGTGCGCTTCGGCAAACGCGGCTCTCCGCCAACCGCCTTTGCCCAACCCGACAGTCCATCGACCGTCATAAGTATACCACTTTCATGCCGCACTGCAGCATTGCGAAATGACAACTCCGGGTTAAGCAATATGACGCACTGCGTAACGGAACATTCACTGCTGGTTGCCAGACTGTGCCGGCATGGTACAGCTGCTGTGGTATGCTCAGAGTGAGCACAATGAGGTGCAGGTGCAACGAGGTGCATGCCATGAGAGTTCTGATTGTCTACGCATCCTGGTTTGGTCACAACCGCGAGGTTGCCAGAATCATCGCTGATCGGCTGTCGCCGTATGCCTCCCATGTTGTCTGCGCACCGGTAACTTCTGTAACTGCCAGCGATACCATAGGGTGTGACCTGCTGGTACTGGGCAGCTTTACGCACGCCCATCATGCCAGCTGGCGCATGCGGCATCTGGTCGAAACCATTCCGGAGCGCCGCCTCAGGCGTATCGCGATAGCGGTCTTTGGTACACAAACTATCGAAGAACGACCAAGCGGCATCGATGACCTGGTCAGCGCATTGGCAGAACGAGGCGTGCGACTGGTTGTCCCTCCGCTCAGGGTCATCCTCTCGGCGCCTGATTTCGTACCATGGTCGAAGATCACGTCTGCAGAACGCGCCAAAATCGATGCGTTCGCCCAGGCGTTGGTGCGTCAACTGGAAACTGAAATAATTAGTCAATAAGGAACCGTTTGCTGGGATTAGCACGGCAGAGGCAGCGCGGGCTCTGCCGTTCGCTCACACGAGCAATGGGCACGGAGCCGAGTAACCACCGAGTCGTGGTCGACGGCACAGCGCCCCCCCAGCGCGCGCCGGTCGCTCTCTTACGTCTCTGTGGCGCGCTCCAGCGCGATGATGCGCTTCCCGGCACTTCATAAAACAATGCTAAAATCAACTGACATTACACGTGTGTTGTCCTACTACGATTTAGGATCGATCGAAAGAGTCGCAGCTACGGGTCACGGCTTCGTCAATGAGACCGCGATTGTCGTCACTCGATACGGTCGGTTTGTAGTACGCCGCAACCATTATCGGTTCTCGCTGGCTTCGGTATGCTATCGTCATCGTCTGATCGATCATCTCTGTCAGCGATCGTTTCCGACGGCGCGCCTGGTTCGGAATACGAACGGCTCGACAGTAACCATCATCGACGGACGGATCTACGAAGTCCAGGAGTATGTGCACGGGACCGACTTTGAGCCCGGACGTTCCGGGCAAATTGCGGAAGTCGGCGCGACCCTCGCCTTCTATCACCAGGCTGTCGTCGATCTGCTGCCGCCAGAAGACATGGCGCTGCCCCGGTACGCGCCAGCACGTATTACGTCGCTGACCGAAGGGTTGTACGAACGCGATGTGATGGGAGAACTGCACGCCGATCTTGCCTGGTACGACGGGCGCGCGTCAGCGCTGCGCTCCGCCCTGTCTGATCAGCAGTACGATGCGCTGCCACGGGTGTTGATCCATGGCGATATGCATCCCGATAATGTGCGATTCGCCGGCGATCGGGTCGTGGCGCTGCTCGATTTCGATCAGGTCGAACGGGATGCACGCATTGTTGATCTTGCGGATGCGCTCGTTGGGTTTACAACCAAGGCGCTACCTTCAGAGTCAGCCTCGTGGGGGGTTTTCCGCGGTCCGCTCGACATCCCACAGGCGACCAACCTGGTGTGCAGTTACGGTCGAACCGCACCATTGTTGCCGAATGAAATCGCTGCGCTGCCCGTGTTGATTGAAGTACTCTGGCTGCGCGGTGAACTTGGTCGGGTCATTTCAACACCCGAGGGAGCGCCCGATTACCACGCAGCCGTGCTGGCGCAGGGCAGGCGCTTCTCGGAATGGATGCAACAGCATACGCCAATGTTGATCGACCACTGGAGCGAAGCGGCGATTGGTCGCGCAGGCGCGCTCGCTGCGTGAACCCAGGAGGCGCGAGGCGCAACACAAGGCGCAAAAAAGCGGGAACGCCGGATTAAGCGTCAGATGCGCTAGCCCATATGCCGTTCCCGGTTCGCAGTTCACGGTTCCCACGCTAATGCTGCGTCTCTCGCTCCACCATCCGGCGAAACAGATCGCTTTCGGTGATGACCCCAATCACACGCCCCTCGTCAATGACAGGAACGCCGCCGATACGATGGTGCAGCAACAGTTGAGCAACCGCGATCACCGGATCATCAGGTCCTACCGTGATCACAGTGCGGGTCATGAAATCACGCACAGGCAGATCGACAACACGATGGTACAGATTGTACTGACGCATGTCGTGGGCCTGCGAGTCAGAGATCCGGTTAATGTCGCCCTCGGTGACGATCCCGACCAGGCGACCATCACTATCGAGCACAGGCAGGCGACGCACCCGGTACCGGTGCATTAATCGACGCGCCTCGGGGAGAGTCGTGGAGTCAGAAATGCAGATTGGTGGCTGGCTCATCCAGTCACGTACTGTATCCATAGTTCTTCCGCAGTAGCATGCGGTCTGTCCTGGCTCACGAATCGCGTCCGACGCCGCCCGGCAGAAGCCTTGCCGCCGGGTTTGTGCAGGCGAAAGCTCGCCAACCAGGTGACGCGCACCGCAGGTTCATTTGCGCTGCAGCGCCTCAGCCCCAGTGAATGCCGCTTTCGGAGGCATTGACCAGTTTGCCGTTGCGATCGAAGAGCAACCGCACCGAATGCCGCACCGGGCAGTCGATAATCGGACATCGTCCATCAGCAGCATCCTCAGGAGGCACATCGTATGGGCATCCATTGGCGCCGCAATGCTCTATCGAAACAGCATACCTTGGCGATCCAGGCGGCCCGTCGAGCATATGAATGCGCAATGGCGCATCTTTCAACATTGGTTGATGTTCGCTCAGATATGCGCGCGCGACTTTGATGAGCGGATGTTGACGTTTTCTGCGTGGCATAGGTTCGCCCTCACAGATACAGGAACCATACAGGATGGCGCTAGTGTACTTTCTTTGTGGTAATCTCCACGAGAAATCTTCTTGACCAACCGTTATTGTCTCGCAACATTCAATTTGCGAGAGACGCAAAGATGTGATACGATTGTTCATGTCAGTAGATTAATGTGCGCAAATCAGGTCCATGAAGCAGCAATCGGTCTCCTCGACACAGCGCCTCAGGCATTCAGTCAACGGTCAGCCGGACGATGTTGCACATCTACGGGCTGAACTGATGGCGGCATATGCACGCATTGCTGAACTCGAGGCGCAGATGGCGGCGTCGGTTCAGCGCGTCAATGTGGCACAGGAGCGCCTGAACGCTATTCTGACAATTAGCGCCGCGTTACTCATTACGCACGAGATAGATACCATTTTGCAACTGGTCGTGCGCGAAGCGGTTCACCTGTTTCCGGGCACGAGCGGTGCGTTGCTGTTTCTGGCCGATCAGGCGGGGATGCGGCTACGGCTTGCTGCCAGCAGCAATGGAAAAACCGGCCGACTGTCCCTGCAACCCGGTCGAGGGCTGGCAGGGCGCGCATTCCTTTCCCCACGCGCAATGCTGGTTGCCGGTCCGGAACTCGAAGCGGCGTTGAGCGAATTGAACGAGGCGCAGATCACCCAGAAAAAGAAAGTCCTGGCGTTCTGGCCCCCCGGCAGCGCTCTGCTGGCGCCGTTACGGATCGAGGAATCCCGGCTTGGCGCTCTGGTGCTGTATGGCGATCAGAATCCACACCTGGTCCATCCGCGCGATATTCCATTCATGCAGGCGCTGGCGGATCTGACGGCGGTTGCGATTGCGGAGCATCGCCAGCGCGCACGCGCAGCTGCATTGCAACGCGATCTCGACCAGACGCAGTCGCTGCATGCCGAGGCGCAGGCGCGGCTCAATGCCGCACAGGCGCAACTGTTGCAGAGCGCAAAACTGGCTGCCGTCGGCGAACTGGCGGCGTCGGTGGCGCACGAGATCAACAATCCGCTCTATGCAGCGCGCAACAGTCTCTATCTGGTTGAACAGGACATTGCTCCCGATACGCCGCAGCGCCATTTTCTGACGATTGCCCAGAATGAACTCGGTCGCATCGCCCGTATTATCACGCGCATGCGCGATTTCTACCGCCCGGCGCGCGATGAATTGGAGCCGACAGAAGTCAATGACCTGCTGGCAGAGACGATCGAACTGGTGCAGACCCATCTGCGACACGGGCAGGTGACGGTAACGGTCGACTTCTGTCCGAATCTCCCTTGCTTGATTGCACATCCCGATCAGTTGCGACAGGTGTTTCTCAACCTGATGCTCAATGCGTGTGATGCGATGCCGCACGGTGGACAACTCCATATTGCAACGGAACTTGCCTGCAGCAGTGAGACCGGCGCTCAGCACGTGGTTATTGCCGTTCGCGATACGGGTGTGGGGATCAACCCGGAGCATATGCCGCACCTCTTCGAGCCGTTCTATACGACGAAGCCACAGGGCACCGGTCTGGGGCTGGCGATCAGCGCTCATATCGTGACGCAACATGGCGGCCATATCCAGGTCGAGAGCACGCCAGGCGTTGGGAGCACCTTTACGGTTCTGTTGCCGGTTGATCGCATTGGAGAGGAATGAGGGTCAGACTGAACGCGCCAGATGAGCCGGACATGTATGGAGTAGCACGAAAGGGATAGTTATCACTCGAGGCTTCCAGACTGTGTGCGGTGGCGCAGGAGTCGTGGGTGTTTGGTGGTATGGGCTCCTGGAATGACCTTCCGTTTTATGGCGAAGAGGAATACGCGACTATCTCCGACAATCTTTACAGACTGATCAACCTGTCACTCATGGCAACAGCAAACAGTACATTCCACGTGCCCACCTCTAAGACCCTTGAGGTCAGGACCGGCGCGTACCGGCTGTCTCAACCATTCCGCTAGCAAGGGGCATGGCAGCACCCACGTCACCGGCGCGAGACCGCAAAGGTCGGGCG
>JBEPYG010000337.1:0-5228 GCA_041641515.1 Roseiflexus sp. | reverse complement strand
GGTATCCTGCTCCTCATCCTTCGTGGGAGTGTAGACGTCCCGTCCCTGTTCCCCCTGTACGAACCTGCCGTCTATCCTTCCTTGAGAGGCGTGCAGGCATCGCGCCGGCACGCGAAAGACCGCGGTACGCGGGCATATCGTCCGCACTCATACGGAAGCGGGCATCTTGTATGCCTTCCTAGTATTGCGCATAAGTGCATATCACCCTATGTACAACCATCATCGATTTGACATTCTCTCTGATACTGTTCATACTTTAAACGTAAATGTGTTGCATAAGTTCTATCTGAAGAAGGGTCAAGAATGGGAATCTATGACATCACTGCCCGTCTGCTCGACGGTACTCCCCAGCCACTCAGCAACTACCGCGGCAATGTGCTGCTGATCGTCAATGTCGCTAGCAAATGCGGGCTTGCGCCGCAGTATGCTGGTCTGGAGTCGCTCTATCGCCGGTACAAAGATGAAGGGCTGGCGGTGCTTGGGTTTCCGTGCGACCAGTTCGCCGGTCAGGAGTACGACGATCCCAACGCCATCCAGCAGTTCTGCACACGGAACTATGGCGTCAGTTTCCCGATCTTCGAGAAAGTTGATGTCAATGGGCCAAACACTCACCCATTGTTCAAACTGTTGAAGGCGGAAAAGCCTGGTTTGCTGGGCATTCAGACAATTCCCTGGAACTTTACCAAGTTCCTGGTCGACCGTCAGGGCAGGGTGCAGCGCCGCTATGCCCCCACCGATACACCTGAACAGATCGAGCGTGATATTGTTGCGCTGCTGCGGCAGCCTGCTCCTGCATCGGTCAGTTGAGAACCGTAATGAATGAGGACGCAGCACGCTGCGTCCTCTCTCCAGACCATCTGGTTTTTCGTCCCCTCCTATCCCTCTGCTGTCTCAAATGAAAGCAACGTTGCGGGTAGATCTCTGTGTGCTCGTGTGTGCGGTGCGCCCACGTGGGATGGTCGATGTGACCAGCGCCACCGTGCCCCGACGGAGTTTTACCCGGAGTGCGCGGGCACGCTCCTCCAGGTCATCGCCGATAGCCGCGAGGCGCGAGTTGATCGCGAGCGACTTGGAATTGAACGAGCTGCACGCGCACGCTCACCAGAGCGTACTGCAATCCCATCACAGCAATCTCCAATCCAAAATGGTCTAGCTTGTCCCCGACCGTTTGACAACATCGATGATATAAACTATCATCTAGAGGAAGATGAAGTCTCACAACGAGGTGTTCTATGGCGCAGCAGATTGCGCGTCCGCTGCCGGTCACGGTTTTGTCGGGGTTTCTCGGCAGCGGGAAAACCACCCTGCTCAACCATGTGCTTGCCAACCGCGAGGGAATGCGGGTGGCGGTCATTGTCAATGATATGAGCGAAATCAATATCGATGCGCAGCTGGTGCGCAGCGGCAGTGCGACGCTTAGCCGCACCGAAGAGCGCCTGATCGAGATGACGAATGGCTGCATCTGTTGCACCCTGCGTGAAGATTTGCTCGTCGAGGTGGCGCGTCTGGCGCGCGAGGGGCGCTTCGATTATCTGCTGATCGAGTCGACCGGCATTTCTGAACCGCTTCCGGTCGCAGAGACATTTACGTTTGAAGATGAAACGGGTGTGAGCCTGGCGAGCCTGGCACGTCTGGACACGATGGTGACGGTCGTCGATGCGTTCAATTTTCCGCGTGATCTGTTCTCGACCGATGACCTGCGCGATCGTGACCTAGCTGTGGGTGAGGAGGATGAGCGCTCGGTCGTCGATCTGCTGATCGATCAGGTGGAATTTGCCGATGTGCTGGTGCTCAACAAGATCGATCTGGTTACGTCGGAAGACGCGGATCAACTGGAGGCGTTGCTGCGCAAACTGAACCCTGATGCGCATATCGTGCGTGCGCGTTTCGGGAACGTTCCGCTGAATGCCATTCTGAACACCGGACGGTTCGATTTTGAGCGAGCTGCGCAGGCGCCTGGCTGGCTCAAAGAACTGCGTGGCGAGCATACGCCGGAAACCGAAGAGTACGGTATCGCGAGTTTTGTCTATCGGGCGCGGCGTCCGTTTCATCCTCAGCGCTTCTGGGACCTGATTCACGACGAATGGCCCGGTGTGTTGCGGTCGAAGGGGGTGTTCTGGCTGGCAACGCGCATGGATATGTGCGGTCTCTGGTCGCAGGCGGGGAGCGCCTGTCGTGTGGAACCGGGCGGTATGTGGTGGGCGGCGCTGCCGGAGGACGAACTGCCGGATGATCCGGAACATGAAGCGTATCTGGCGCAGGTGTGGCACAGTCAGTGGGGCGATCGGCGGCAGGAACTGGTGCTGATCGGGCAGGACATGGACGAAACGACGTTGCGTGCGCGCCTCGATGCCTGCCTGCTCACCGATGTCGAGATGGCTGCAGGTTGCGAAGGGTGGCTGCAGTTTCCCGATCCTTTCGGCGAGTGGGCGGTATGGGAGTCGGAGGATTGAATGCTGGCATTTGCATACAATGTGGAGGTTCTTGATGAAAGTTGCATACGTTTTTGCAACCGATATGTCGGCGACGTACAAACTGGGCAAGATGATCCTGCCACAACTCGAGCAGGGGGTGCATGGTGTGCATGTGGTCGGGATGATGTTCTTCGACGACAACCTGTACGTGTTGCGCCGCGGTGATCCGATTGGCGAGCGCCTGGCGAAGATTGCGCGGGAGCAGAATATTCTGCTGATGGTGTGCGATCGCTGCGCTATCGAACGCGATCTGGGGGAGGGCGATTTCACGCAGTGTGGCTTCGGGCAGGTGAAAGCCAGAGGTCTGGTCGAGGGCGTGGTGGCCGGTTGCTTCCCGCAGTTGTACGAAGCGCTCGCTGGAAGTCCGCCGGATCAGGTGATCACGCTGTAGGTACACCCCTTGTGTGCGCCTGAAAGGCGAACGCATCGCCTAACGAGGGGTTCTGCATCCTGGGGGTGTTTCCCGAGGGCGCCCGAATGGTGCCAGTCTCAGGTAAACATGTTGCGCGCGGCGTTGTGTCACAGCGCGCCAGAACGCTGTGCGCGACCATCTCCAATCTCAAATGGAACCTCAATCCTTGCGTACGTCGAGCTACTCCCGCTCTTCGGTCCATTCCGCTTCGATCCAGACCATAGTACGTTCGGCGCTGCGGCGTTCCGCAAGTTCGGCGCGCAGCTGCGCCACTTCGCGTTGCAGCGCAACCAGGCGACGACGCATCTGCAGCACAACATCGATCGCTTCATGGGAAAGTCCCAGAGTCTCGATCAGGCGGCGCACACGGCGCAATTCGCTCAGATCGTCCTCGCCGGGTTCGGCAAACGCTCCGATCAGCTCTCTATCGATCAGGTCCTGAATGACCTCGACCGGCAGACCGGTCTGCGTGGCCAGTGTTTTGGGATTGATACGACGGATCTGCATATGATGACTCCTCTGCGCCGGTCACCCTTTTTTGCGCGCGCTCCGCTCGCGCGCCAGTGAGCGAACAGTTTCGACTTCCGCATCGCTCAACGCCTCGGGCAACACCAGTTTGACGCGCACGAACAGATCGCCGCGTTCAGTGGGACGCTCAAGGCGCGGCATACCCTTGCCGCGCAGACGGAACACCTGATCCGCTTGGGTGCGCGGCGGTATTTTGAGCAGCACCGAGCCATCCAGCGTGGGAACGCGCGCCTCGCCGCCAGCAATTGCCGTAAAGCAATCGACCGGAACCGTCGTCGTCAGATTATCGCCGTCGCGCTCAAACTGCGGGTGCGGCAGAACCGTGATCTGCAGGTAGAGGTCGCCAGGCGGTCCTCCGGCGATGCCGGGGCGCCCCTGACCGGCGAGGCGCACACGGGTTCCGGTGCGTGCACCGATGGGGATTTTCGCCTCGATGCGGCGTGTTCCCGCCTGAAGTGAGCGCGTTGTGCCGTGAAACGCTTCGTCGAGCGAAATCTCGACCGGCAGTTCGATGTCGCGTCCACGTTGTGGACCACGGGGTGGTGCAGCGCGCGGCTGACCGAAAATCGTGCCGAAGAAGTCCGAAAACGGGCTTTCGCTGCCGAAGAGGTCTTCCAGGTCTTCCGGCGAGACCGTCGTGTAGGTATAGACCGTCTGCCCTGGCGCCGTCTGCCAGGGACTCCAGTCGAACTCGCCGCCGCCACGCTGCTGCCAGTGCTGATACTGTTCGCGCAGGTGATCGTACTTGCGGCGGCGTTCTGGGTCGCTCAGCGCCTCATATGCTTCGTTGATCTCCTTGAAGCGCTCCTCGACCTGCTTGTCGCCGGGATTGACGTCGGGATGATACTGCCGCGCCAGTTTGCGGTACGCTTTCTTGATCGTCTGATCGTCAGCATCGGGTGGAACGCCAAGGATAGCGTAGTAATCTTTGAAATCCATAGTCTCGCCTAATAATCATCGTGCAGGCGTATTTTTCGCCGTCGTCAATGCTGGTGGACGGCATCATCCGACTGCGTATCGCAGCGGTCGGACACCCTCATGCGCACACCCTGCATACTGGCGAGTGTTTGAATGCCACGTTGATCGACGCCTGTCCCGCCAGTGCCTGTGCAACTCCGGGGCGAACGCTGACCAGGTTGATGACTGCATATCACCGCGACTGCCTGCATGATCGTTTGGGATTGTACGAATGCCTCTCGTTTATACAATAGGGACCACCGTATCAATCCAATCTAATGCGCACCGGCATATACAATGAGGCAACGTTGTATCGAGATTATAACAGAAGCCTGGCGCGTGAAGGGATCCGCTCAGGCGGTCACCGGAACATGCCGTCTACGGTTGCCTGGCAGGTGCACACTATGGTCTCGACGGCATTCCATCCGAATGGCGCACCACGGAAGTTCTCGACACATCTGCCGTAGAATGGTTTCGACGGACGCCAATGCATAGCGCCCTGCTGCCATCGAGCATTACGTGTGCAGACACGATGCCCGCGTACCCGGTGGCGGTGCGGAGAGCGACGGGTACGTAACTTGTTACTATCAGGCGCAACGCCCGTGCTCTTAGAAGAAGTGAGAACAGGGACAGGAAGGGGGATTTTGTATGACTCTATCTCGGAACCGTCCATCGATGACGCTGCGCCTTCTGCTGACGTTGACCGCGCTGGCGCTGGTCGTCACCGGTGCGCTCACTGCACCGTATCGCGCTGCCGCCACCACCACCATCATCACCCAGTGGACGTTCAATTCACCCGTTCCCGACGGTAACACCGCCACCGGCACGACCGACCCCGCCATCGGCAGCGGAACAGC
>JBEPYG010000336.1:0-5239 GCA_041641515.1 Roseiflexus sp. | reverse complement strand
ACACCTATCGTAGCTATAGCGTCTGTGCATCGGCGGGGCAACGTTTCGTAGCGCCTGCGAGAGCCATCCCGCCGCCGGTTTTTGATTTCGGGGGATTCCCCTGACGATCGTGAACAGTTGCGTACCTGCTCAGATGGACTGCAGAACGCGCAGAGGATGAGCTTCTGGAAGCACTCTCTATCTCTCGGCGTCTTCTGAGGTCGCAACATATGTGGATGCAACCGCGATACGGCATCATCAGGGTGCGATCCGTGCTATAATACAAGGGACTGGTTATCCGTCGCGCCGGTGCGTCCGGCGCGCACGATTCTGAAAGGGCTTCGTGTGACCACCGGTCCATCATCACAGACGCTTCAGCTGTCCTGTCCATCCTGCCGTGCGCCGCTGCGTGCGTCGATCAGCACCATTGTCGATGCGTCGCAGAATCCCGAATTGAAAGCGCGTCTGATCGCCGGGCAGTTGAATCTGGCTATATGCCCGAACTGCGGTATGGCGTTCATGATTGGTGCGCCATTGTTTTACCACGATGCCGCCAAACAACTGGCGTTCGTGCATTTTCCGCAACAACTTAACGCCCGTCAGGACGAGCAGGAACGTTTCATTGGCGATGCCACGTCGCTCATTATGCGCACCCTGCCGCCCAATGCGCCACGCGGCTATTTGCTTGCTCCTCGTCGCTTTCTGACGCTCAACTCGTTGATCGACGCCGTGCTCGAGGCGGATGGCGTGTCGCGCGAGACGCTCGAAGCGCAGCGTCAGCGTGTCGATCTGATTGGCCGTCTCGCCGAAGCTGCCGAACGCGGCGATGATGCGCTTGCAGCGCTTGTCGACCAGCATCGCAACGAGATCAACGACGAGTTTTTCGCCACGATCGACACGTTCATCACTGCCAGCCATCAGGTCGGGCGTGCCGACTCGGCGCAGATTCTGCTGGCGCTGCGCCAGCGCCTGGCGGAGATGGTCGGTTTCACCGGCGCGGGTGATGAACTGTCCGGCGAAACGCTGGACATTGCGCCAGCGGAGGCGGTCGAGCGTTTGATAGCTGCAAGCGACGATGAACTGGAAGGGATGATCGCCGAACTGCGTCCGGTCATCGATTACAGTTTCTTCGAGGCATGGACGGCGCGCATCGATCAGGCGGAGCAGTCTGGCGACCGCGCCACGGCGGAACGCCTGACGGCGCGGCGCAGCGTCATTCTCGAAACCGTCGAGCGTATGGACCGCGTGGCACAGGAAATGTTCGATGCCGGGGCAGACCTGTTGCATAAGGCGCTCAATGCCGCGGATCCGGGGCAGGTGCTGCGTGAGCGCAGCGATCAGATCAACGAAGCATTCATGCTGGTGTTGCAGTCGAATCTGGCGGCAGCCGAGCGCAGTGGTCAGGCAGACCTGGCAGAACGTCTGCGCGCCATCGAACACCTGGCAACCAGCATTGTCGAGGAGTCGCTGTCGCCGGAAGACCGGTTCATCAGCCAGTTGCTCCAGGCGGAGACGCCGCAGAGCGCCGCGAAGTTGCTGCGCCAGAATCCAGCCATGATCACGCCGGCATTTGTCAAACGTCTGAACGAACTGGCGGATCAGATGGACCAGAATGGGCGCAAGCCTGCAGGGGAACGTCTGCGCCAGCTGGCGCGCGAGGCCAGCGTGATGCTATTTTGATTGGGGTGCAGGTGCGTCAGACTCGATCTGCTGGCGCGCCTGGCGCATCAACTGCTCGAGTCGTGCATTGACGATCTCCTGCCATTCCGCTGCCTCGTGATCCTCGAGCGCTCCGCCGCCGTACTTCAACTCCATCGCCATATCCCACCCTTTGCGCTGCGCAAAGCGCTCCAGCTGCTCACGCCGTTCTGGTGACCAGCGTTCGATGTAGCGTCGGAATGCACGCACCAGGATGCCTGATCCATCGGGGTTGAGCGCAGGGAGCGCGAAGGTGTCGTGCCCTTCGTGGGTGGTATCGGGCTTTTTGGCAGACGTGAAGTAGATTGCCATGCATGTGCGGCAACAACGATACTCGCCAGCTCCGTCGAAATCAGCCGGATTGCTCGCAATCGCGCCGATGAGCATGCGGTCGGTGATGGTCATGGCAATGTTCCTGAACGTAGCAGTATCGTAGATACCTGTGCGTAGCATAGCATAAAAGAGCCATGTTGTACATACGCCGTCTGAAGGTAAGTGTTCAGACTGATCGCAAAGATGGCGTTTTTGCGTCGGCGGGGCGACGTCTCATGGCACGTGCGCAAGCTATCCCGCCGCCGATTCTTGATCTCGGGAGCTTCCCCCGAACCCCGGATTGCGAACAGTTACACCTGAAAAACCGTTACACGTACCGTGGATTGCAATGGTATGCGGTTACGCTATACTAGAAGTGCACGGCTACGCTGCCCATGCCTTGCAGAGCTGTCGTTATCGCTCGAACCTGGCGCCGTTGCCCGGCGCCACACCAGGGAGGACCATCTTGAAAATCCTTGTGACAGGCGGCGCCGGGTATATTGGAAGCATCTGCGCCGCCGAACTCCTCGCAGCAGGCCACGATGTCGTTGTGTTCGACAATCTCTACCAGGGTCATCGCGAAGCGGTTCCGTCCGAAGCTGCCTTTGTAGAAGGCGATCTGCGCGATCCCGATGCTGTCGCGCGCCTGTTTCAGCAGCACCACGGCTTCGACGGGATCATGCACTTTGCGTCGTTTACGCTGGTGGGCGAAAGTATGCAGCTGCCGCTCAAGTATCTTCGCGACAATCTGGTCGCAGCGGCGAATCTGCTGGAACACGCCGTTGCACACGGCGTCGGGCGTTTCATTCTCTCTTCGACTGCCAATCTGTTCGATGACCCGGCAAGAATCCCGATCGACGCCGACGAGCGCATTGTGCCGGGTTCGCCGTATGGCGAGTCGAAATACTTTATCGAACGGACGCTCTACTGGTTCGAGCGCATCTACGGTCTGAAATACGCCTGTCTGCGCTACTTCAATGCAGCTGGCGGCACTCCCAACCGTGGTGAACACCACGAGCCGGAACTTCACCTGATTCCAATCGTGTTGCAGGTGGCGCTTGGTCAACGCGAGAAGGTGGTCATCTTCGGCAACGATTACCCGACGAAAGATGGCACCTGTGTGCGTGATTACATCCACGTGCTCGATCTGGCGCAGGCGCACATTCTGGCGCTCGAAGCGCTCGACCGGCTCGGCAGCCGCAAATACAACCTGGGCAACGGCAATGGGTTTACCAACCTGGAGGTGGTCGAGACAGCGCGAAAAGTGACCGGTCACCCCATCCCCTACGAGTTCGGTCCCCGCCGTCCTGGTGATCCGGCAGTGCTGATCGCTTCTTCGGAAACGATCCGCCGTGAACTCGGCTGGACTCCGCGTTTCCCCGATCTGGAGCAGATCATCGGCAGCGCCTGGGAATGGCATCGGCGCCACCCGCATGGGTATAGCTGCTAGAGGACGGGATTCGCACGGCGCAACGTCCTGATTGCGAGACGTTGCGCCTGCCTCGTTGGAACAAAGCTTTCCTCAATCGACCGTCCCGGCAGACGTGGAATCGAAATATCCTCATCGATGGCGCTCCAATAGACCTCCAGCTAGCTCTGAGTGGTTGTCTGTCTGGTTACACCGGACGGACAATGGATGCTGGCGTGTTGCAACGGCGGGCATTGCCGTTTGCTCCAGAACTCTAACCAAACCTCAACGTTGATTCCGTGTAGGGGTGCGTTATACTATATGCGGAGGTATCATGCGTCCACCCCGCTGCAGATACTCCATCTTCCCCTGTACTCCGTCTGCAACGAGGCGCATACCAAAAACCGGACACATTCTGGTTCGCATTTATTCTGCCCGGCTCTTGGTGGAACATCGTTCGCGGCCTGCATGTGGGCAGGCTTACCTGATGTTTTGTCACTGCTGGCGATGCGATGATCGACCGGAACTTCGTGAAAAGAGTGCGTATGACCTCTCCCGATCACGCTGCGCCGCGTCGCTCTCGACAAACAGGACGTGACCGACCCGGCTGGCAGGCATACCGTCAGGCGCTGGATCTGCTGCAGCGACGAGAATGGGATGGGGCGCTCAGATTGCTTGCGGAAGCAGAGGTCACGTTTCGGACGACGGATGACACGGATGGGCAATGGCGCGCGCTGGCGGCGCAGGCGGAACTGCATCTCGGTCAGGGGCATGCCCATCTGGCGATGGCGCGCGCGCTAGCAGCACTGGTGATCGTCGAACAGTTCGATGATCCGCGTGCCTGTGGTCTGCTGGCGTGGCGTGTGGCGCTGATCGCGCTGCACCAGGGGGATTATCGCACTGCAGGCGCCTATTTGCAGCGCGCTCAGTTTTGCCTCGATATGGCGGATGCCGCACCACCGGGCGGGCTGCTGGCGGCCACAGCGCAACTGTGTGCAGAGGTGGTGCGCTGGCAGCAGGTTATGCAACAGGGGCGCATTGGGCGTTCTGAGAGGGAAGCGGCCATCAATGAGGTTCGCACGGAACTTATGCGCCATCTGATCGCTATCCATCGGTATATCGCCACACACGGTCAGACCGATCCCGACGTGCAGACCTGGATCAATGTCGAACTTCTCCCTCCACCGCCACCCATGCTCACCGACCGTTCACCGTCGCTGGTGCAACGGTTCCTTGCCTGGTGGCGCGCGGCGCTCGCGCCTCCCGGCGCGCACAGGCGCATCGCTGCCGGTGACCTAACGATTGATGATTCGGTCATTGTCGAAGATCACCTGTCTGGCGAGAGGATGGCGTCATCTGCGGATGTGCAGGATGATCTTTCGGGAGCGGAAGCGCCTCTTGCTGATGAAACGATGACCGTCGCGGAGTCGGTGGCAGCGGCGCCTCCTGCGGATGCAGCGCCTGCTGCGGCATCACCCGACATGCCGACAGCGACCGATGCGGCGTCGCACACGACCGGGTTGACAGTCTATACGTTTGGGACGTTGCGCGTCTACTGCAACGATGTGTTGATCGATCAGTGGGAAGGGGTGCGCTCGCGGTCGTTGTTTCGTTTTCTGATCGCTCATCGTCAGGCGCCGATTGCCAAAGAGCGCCTGGCAACACTCTTCTGGCCCGAATCGGAACCGGAACTGGCACGACGCAGCCTCCATCAGGCGGTCTACTGCCTGCGGCAGACGTTCAAGCGCGTGATGGGGAGCGTCCCGGTCGTGCTGTTCGTCAATGATTGTTACCTGCTCGCGCCCGACCTGTTGTTGTGGGTCGACTCTGATGCATTCGAGG
>JBEPYG010000335.1:0-5326 GCA_041641515.1 Roseiflexus sp. | reverse complement strand
TGATCTGTGTGGTTTCGCCGTGCGACGTATGGCTTTCCACCGGGAAGCCGCATTTCTGGATCAGCCGATGGACGCCTTCATTATCTGCGAGGGAGATTCCGCGCAGGCGCTTGATGCCGCGCACCAGCGCCAGTTGAATGAGCAGGTCGAGCATGATTGTTCCCAACCCTTCGCGCTGGTAATCATCGCGCAGCACAATTGCAAATTCGGCGGTATCGGGGTCGTTCTTGTCGAGCACCAGGCGCACAACGCCAATCGCATGATCTTTCTCGTTCTCGCGCGCCAGGGCGATAAACGCCGCCTGTGTCCGCTCGTTGAAATCTGCCTAGCGCCGCGCTTCGCGCCACAGGATGTCGTCCGGCAGATCGGGCAGGGAGGTAAAAAAGCGAAAGCGCCGCGTTTCCGGCGAAAGATGGTGAAACAGATCGACCAGCAATCCCGCATCGGTGGGGCGGATGTGTCTGATGCGCACCTTGCGCCCTTTGCGGGTTGTGACGGTCACAGAGCCACGCCCTCGTACAAAACGGTCGGATTCGGTTTGTGTCATCATAATTCTCCCCTGACCAACAGTACCTCTCCTATGATATGATACCCTTGATTGCATCTGAATAGAGTTGACATTTCTTGACTTTTATAACGCAGCGCGTTACACAATAGTATATCAGGGACAAGCCGATGAAATCACCAGTTTCGACATACCGCCTGGCCCTGGTGGGTTTTGGCAGCGTCGGTCGCGGACTTGCCGAGATTCTGTCGTTGCACCGCCAGCGGTTCATTGATCGTAATGGCGCCGATATCCGGATCGTCGCAGTCTGCACCCGGCGCTGGTGCGTGTACGAACCAAACGGAATCGATGCTGCGACGCTGCTACGCGCTGTGGCATCGGATGCAGTCGGTGCATTGCCGGGGGCACGCGCTTGGAGCGCCGATCAGATGATCGCTTCGATAGATGCCGATGTACTGGTGGAGGCGTCGCCGACCGACATGGCGACGGGCGAACCGGCGACGACGTATATCCGGGCAGCAATTGCGCGTGGAATGCATGTCATTACTGCCAACAAGGGACCAATTGCGCTCCATTTTGCCGAACTGCGCCGCCTCGCCGAAGAACGCGGCGTTATGCTCGGCTTCGAGGCCACGGTAATGTCGGGAACGCCAGCGCTGCGCCTGGGCTGGAGTGATCTGGCGGGGTGCGACATCCAAGAAGTACGCGGAATTGTGAACGGCACGACCAATTTTATCCTGACCAGAATGGAGCGGGGCATGGATTATGCCAGCGCACTGGCAGAGGCGCAACGCCTGGGGTACGCCGAGACTGATCCGACCGGCGATGTGGAAGGGTACGATGCCGCAGGTAAAGCTGCCATCCTGGCGAATGTTTTGATGAATGCTCATCTGACTCCGGCAGATGTCGAACGTGAAGGGATCACCGGCATCACCTGCGACATGGTTGTCGCTGCGTCGGCTGCGGGTGAACGCTGGAAACTGATTGCGCGCGTCTGGCGCGATGGTCCGACGGTTCGAGCTGCTGTGCGCCCGATGCGGTTGATGCTCAGGCATCCGCTGGCCGGCGTCGATGGCGCAACCAATGCGTTGACGATCATCACCGATCTGCTCGGCGATGTGACAATCATCGGTCCAGGAGCAGGCGGGGTCGCCACCGGCTTTGCCATTCTCTCCGACCTGCTGACCTTGCACCGGGTAGTCAGACATGTGAGTTTTTGACATGATGTACCACAACGACGGTAGATCTGTTTGGGCGTATTGCACCGGTCGATGAGAATACGTTTTTGACATCCTGGAGTATCCTGCATGACACATCTGCCACGACCTATCGTCCTTGCATTCGTTTTAGTGGCATTGATGGGAAGCGCAACGGTTGTCGGTCAATCTTCCTCAACACTCCAAACCACATTCCAGGTCTACCTTCCGCTGGTAATGACGTCGGCGGCGCCGCTTACAAACCTTCCTGCAATAACCGCAACCTACATTGGCGGCGCCGGGGTCGATGAACTCAACGGCGCAGGCATCGCTCTCGACGGGACAATGCTCGTTGCAGGCACTCTGCCTGGATACGCGCCGCCAAACGTGCCCGTGATTACACTGCCAGGCGCAACCAACGGAGCAGTCGTGCGCCTGAATGCCGATGGCAGCAGCGTGCTCTCGGCGCTGCGGTTTGGTGGTGTTGTCAGGGATCTGGACCTCAATGAGTCGGATCATCTGGTGATCTGCGGCGACGCTGGCATTGCCCGACTGAGCGCAGATGCCACGGCTGTCGTCTGGAGCGCGTCATCCGGCGATACAGCACGCTGCGCTGTTGGTTCCGATGGAACTGCTGCGGCATTGAGCGGGAAGACGGTTCGTGTGTACGACGTGAACGGCGCTTTCATCGGATCGTGGATAGTAGACGGCACTGCCGCCGCTGACCTGGCGGTCGATGCAGTGCGCGAGCAGGTCATCGTCGGCGGCTACACGCAGGTCAGCAGCAACCTGCAACTGCCATGGGTGCGGGCATATGCCTATGATGGAACGTTGCGCTGGCGCAGTTATGATTTCTCCAGCGCACCCGGGCTAGGCGCCGATAGCCGTGTGGAGCGCATAGCGCTTGGTGCGGACGGCAATCTGTACGTCGCCGGGTCAATCAATGGCGGCGTTGGCGCGTCGGTTTTCTCACGCGACCCGAAAGATCTGTCGATTCCTCTGGGTGCGCGCCTGGTCAAACATGACCTGTACAGCGACTCGACCAACACCGGCAGCGTCAAGATTGCGTGGTTTGGGCGCTTCGACCCGGCGGATGGTTCGCTCACCCTGGCGCAGGCGTTGCTAACGCGGCGCACCTCTGATACCAAAGGGAATTCGGTCAGTATCCGCGCAATCGCCGCCGATGAACGCGGGCAGGTCTTCCTGGCGGGCGATGCTGCCTGTTGCATCAAGAACCGCGATCAGCAGCGGATCGCCGGGATCGCCGTGGGACCATACGAGAGTGGCGAGGGGTACGTGGCGGTCATCAGTGCTGACTTCCGGCAGCGTCTGGTCTGGACCCCCTACGCCGGTCCGTCCATATCGGGTGGGAGCAGTGGAGCGCGCACAATTGCCGTGCGCGATGGGAAGGCGCTCGCCGTGGCAACCCTGAGCTTGGATCAGACAAAGCCGCGTAGTCTGATTACGGTCAATGCCGTACAATCTGCGCCTGGAGGTCCGAGCGGTGCAGAGGGATATCTACTCCTCTGGCGCACACCGTAAGGATACGCACATACTGCTCACGATTGGAAGTTCGGCGAGAGCCCCTGCGATTAATCGGCGGGATGGCATTTGCACACGCCTTGCGATGCCGTCCCGCCGATACAAAACACATTTTTACGACACGTTTGCACACGCACCACGCACAGCGCCAGTATCGTCAAATCCTGTTCTCACGGTGTCGCACCATTTCAGACCGGAGATTTCGGATTATCAGATTGCTGGAATGGGGCTGCAGTGCGCTCTGGTGGGAGTGCACATACCGACTGTTCACTTCCAGGCAGCATTTATGCGACCATCCCAAGCGCGAGCAGGAGACCAAACGCCAGATGCAGCCGGGCGGTGCCTTTGAGTGCCGGGTTGAGCGCTCGCCCTTCCTCAACGAGCATGGTGCGCAGCGGCGCGATCGCCAGCGGCGCTGCGAGCCACGCAACCATCACCCAAGGTCCGGTCAAACCACTCAACCAGAGGATCGGCGGCGCAAGAAAGGCGCCGCCGACGAGGAGCGCGTACTCGGCGCGCGTCGCCTGCGCACCGATGATCACTGCCAGCGTGCGCTTGTTCGCTGCACGGTCAGTGGCGATGTCGCGCAGGTTGTTGACCACGATAATCGCCGTGACCAGCATCGCTACCGGTACAGATGCCGCCCATGCCAGCAACGGCACCGTGCCAACGTGGAGGTATGCCGTCGCTGTCACAGCTACAATTCCAAAAAAGATAAAGGTGAAGAGATCGCCCAATCCGTTATAGCCAAGGGGCCAGGGTCCGCCGGTGTAGAGGACGCCGGCGGCAATCGAAAGGATGCCGATCACCAGGATGGGCCAGCCGCCGACAACAATCAGGTAGACGCCGATAAGCGCCGCCGCGCCGAACGCGACGATCATGCCGTTCCGCACAGTTTCCGGCGCCAGCAACCCCGCCTGCGTGACACGCACCGGACCCAGGCGCCCGGCGGTGTCGGCGCCCTTCCGAAAGTCGAAATAATCGTTCGCCAGGTTCGTTCCGATCTGGATCAGCAGCGCCCCCACGAGCGCCGCCAGAAACGGCAACCAGCGGAAACTGCCGGCTGCGAATGCCGCAGCCGATCCGACGATCACCGGTGTAATTGCTGCAGGGAGCGTCTGCGGTCGTGCCGCAAGAATCCACGCGCGCAATCGCCCTGGATGCGATGAAGACAGAGAAACGCTCATTGACAGGTATGTGATTGATCAACACTGCTTTCTGAAGCTATCGTTTCCATGATACCATGGCTATTGCTGCTCTATGCCTGCATTCAACCGCCGTTCTATGGACTGCCACATCTTGATGTGCCAAAACGCTCTCCGACTGCTTCAGATTGCAGATCGTCGCGCATACGCCTGATGCCGTAGGGCTGAAGCTCGCGGCGAGCAGGGCAAAGCCCGCCGGCGCGAGCTGGAACAGATTATTTGCCGGAAAACCATAACATAACCGCCGGGGACGCGAGCAGATCACCTGCAGGCAGGCGGGTGTCTCGCGTACTCTGGTCTGTTTTGATCACGGCAGTGTGCGGCACAGCCGCGCGGGCATCTGATGGAACTCTGAACGTTCGTGCACTATGTAGCGCTATGCTATGGATGCAGCGACGCACGACCGTGGGCAGGAGCGTAGCGATGGTGGATATGGGCGTCGCACTGGCGGGTGCGGGCATAGGGACGTTGCAGTGCAATGTCTTGCACGAACGTTCGGATGGTGCTATGCTGGCGGCATAGCTAGAGAACGACCATTGTATCACCAGCAAGGGAATATGAGCATATGCCGCTCGATCTGACCGAACTGAGCCGCCAGGTGCGCGAGATGAGCAACGCCCTTCACCACGATGCGCCGGATCATACACGGCGGCGTGCACAGGCGCTGGAACGCTACCTGAACGAGTCGTCCTCCTATGCAACCTGGGCGCACGCAGTAGACCTGAGCCGCGACGGGTGCGCCTGGTTGCTGGCACGCCCGGTTGAGCCGCTCAACACAGTGCGTGACGCTCCGCCGCGCCCGCCAGACTATGCGGTGATCGCAACCGATGGGTCGCATATCGACATTGACCGGCACGGTGCAGAGATCGGAAGAGCAC
>JBEPYG010000334.1:0-5349 GCA_041641515.1 Roseiflexus sp. | reverse complement strand
TAGCAAAGCGCATCCCTGGCGCGCCAGAACGTTCCTTCAATCCGTCCTCGTCGCGACGCTCGTTCCATCAAGTATGCCGCTTGTCACATGGTCGTTCCCCGATAATCATATGCAGACACGATCCTGCATTGCCTTGTTGGAACGACTATCAGATGTTCTTCCCTCGCAGCGCTCTCGCTTCGTGGGCGATGCGCTGACAGCTATCGAACTCCGGGGCGCAATTCATATACGCAACGGCGAGTACCTCTGCCTGTTTCCCGATGCATTGTCCGATGGCGGGGAGCCTTTCGCCGATCGCTTCCCGGTCGTTGTCTCCAACCTCTTTACAGAGCGCAACGGCGATCATCTCTCGAGTGGTGGCATCGAGTGGTCTGCGCCGGTAAGCGTGGATATCGATGGCGCGACGGTCACCTGGAACGAGCGACGAATCGTGGTACGATCGCCAGTTCAGGCGCATCTGCTGGAAGAAGCGCTCCGCACTCGAATGGCGCACGCGGAGGCGGCGCTGCGGGCGCTGGGTCAGCGCAAACGCGGAAAACGCCGGCTGCGTTCGCTCGATGATCTGCGCGAAGCCGCCCATGCCATCCTCGATAGTTACCAGGTTCATGGTTTGTTGCACCTGGATTTCGTCGAGCAGATCGAGGAACGGTTGGTGCGCCGGTACCGTGGACGGCCGACGGGTGTGCGCGTCGAGCGTGAGGTGCATCTGGACGTTTCGACCGATACCGATGCGCTTGCTCAGGCGACCAGACGTCTGGGCTGGCAGATGCTTGGCTCGAACATCCCCCAACCCGATCTGCCTGCAGATCGGGCGCTTTCGCTTGCCACACTGCCGGTCTCGGGCTTCGAGCGATTACAGGGTCGGCCGCTATCGCTGGCGCCGCACGAGGTGCATACCCCGGAATTAGAGATCGGAGTGGTACGTCTGCTTGCGCTGGGACTGCGTACGCTCGTGTCGCTGGAAACAATTGCACGCCTCCAGCTGGTTAGGGAAGGGTTTTTGCCCGCCATGGATGACGAACGAGCAGTATCGCGCACAACCAGTGAACGCTTGCTCGACGCCTTCCGTGATATTACCCTTACCCCTGGAACAAACCGCTCCCCCGGCGATATCACGCCGCTTTCACCGCTGCAACAGCGCGTCCTGTACCTACTGGCATTGTCGCCCGAAATCTATCAGGCGACCAGGTGACGCGGCGCTGCGCGACTCGTCAAAAGTATGGTACCATATGCCTCGTAAGAATCTGGAAAGATCCGAGGCATCGCCGATGAACACTTTTGATCGTATCTGGACTGCGCTGGCCGTTGTGCTGATGATACTGCCGTTTGCTGCCCTGGGGTACGAACTGGTGAAGAGCGAGTCGCCGCTTACGATTGTCGTGTTTGCAGCGATGGGCGCGCTTCTCTTCGGCACATTAATCCTGGGAATGCGCGTGAAACCGAAATCCCCTGGCGACGCACAGGATGCCGAAGCCGAATCGGTGAACACGCATTCGTCAGTCGAGACGCGTCGGTAGTCGTTTCTGCCATTATTTGCAGCAACGTATCCGCATATCTGCCACTAATGAAAGATTGAGCGATCGTCGTATAGCGGCGCCATCGAGGCGTCGTCTTTTTCAGATGGGCGCCGGCATCGATCTGCGGACTGTGATACCAGCAAGGTTCGTAGTGAAAGGAGTTATGTGGCGGCCTTCCATCGCGTTCTGCGCGACCACGCAGCGTCAGGATCGCTGATCGCGCTCTTTCTGTTGGCACTGATCGCACGCTGGCCCACCAGCACCTTCCTGACAGTTGACGAAGCATATCACTGGATTTCGCTTTCTAAACGGTTCGCTACTGCTGTCGCTAACGGAAATTTTGCCGACACATTCTACTTTGGGCATCCAGGCATCATAACACTCTGGCTTGGTGTTGCCGGCCACTGGCTGTACGAAACCTTGACCGCTTCCGATATCATCAATGAGGGGAAGGAAGCGTTCTATGCGACAATACGGCTACCGGCAGCATTGCTCACATCATTCGCTATTGCGCTATCGTTTCCTCTTCTCAAACGACTGTTCGGTGCTCCTATTGCACTGCTTGCTGCACTTCTTTGGGTTGGCGAGCCATTCCTGGTCGCTCATTCCCAGTTATTCCATATGGACGCAACGCTTACGTCACTGATGACGTTGAGTCTCCTTCTGATGATCGTTGCGCTCGATGACCGCACACACAGTCTGAGTGCTTCACCTTGGTGGATCGGCAGCGGAGTCGTGTTTGGTCTGGGGCTTCTCACAAAATCGCCTGCGCTGTTGCTTGTGCCGATGGCAGGTTTGGTGACATTGCTTAGGCAGGAGGAGTCGATACGCCACGTTCGTTCGTTCGTGAACGCTCTGTTCCGTTGTGTGCCGCCACTGGCTGTGTGGGGCAGTGCTGCAGCGGTCGTCTGGATCGCACTGTGGCCGGCAATGTGGGTCAAACCGGTTGCTACCATATGGGGTGTGGTAGGCGAGATTCTCTTCGACGGCGGCGCCCCTCATCCGTGGGGCAACTTCTTTTTTGGACGCGCCGTCGCCGACCCTGGGCCCCTCTTCTACCTAGTCGCAATACCGTTTCGCCTTGCACCCTGGACTCTGATCGGCGTGATGCTGTGGATTGGGTTGACTGTATCTGGCGGCAAACGCGCCTGGAATAGCACGGATCGCAGGTTGCTGCTGCTGGCGATCTTCATCACGCTCTTTATTGCAGCAATCACCGTGATGGCAAAAAAATTCGACCGTTATGCGCTGCCGGTCTTCCCTGCACTGACCATTCTGGCAGCTGCGGGAATATGCCGCAGCGCCAATCTTCTGTGGCGCAGACTCTACCTGAAAGAGAAGGCGCCATCACAACCATTTGTGCTTGCAGGTTACACACTTGCTGTCATCTGTCTTGCTGCCAATCTGCGCGGATACCATCCATACTACCTAGCATACTACAGTCCCTTGTTCGGAGGAGGTCCCATAGCGGAGCGAATATTGCCCATCGGTTGGGGTGAAGGGCTTGAACTTGCCGCAGCATTTATTGCATCGCAGCCGGATGGGAGGGACCGTCCAACCGCAGTATTCTATCAGGCAGTGTTAAGACCTTTTGCACCGGGGGACGTTGCACCGCTTCAGGCAATCCACCGTCTGCGCCAGGTCGATTATGCGGTCACATACATCGATCAGATCCAGCGCAACACGAGACCCGAACTCCATCGACCGTTTCGTGATCTGCAACCGATTCATACAGTGCGCATCCACGGCATCAACTACGCATATGTGTATCAGATTCCGCCGCCAGTCGCGCGACCACTCGCATCTGATTTTGGCGACGTAATCCACCTTCGTGGCTATGACCTCGACACATCGGCGATCCACACCAGCAGAGCATTAACGGTCACGCTTGAATGGAAGGCGCATAGACCGGTCGATGACGACTATTTTCTCTTCATCCATGTCTTGAATGAACGTGCTGAGCGCGTGGCGCAGATCGATGTACCACTCGGAACCGACCGCTGGACTCCACGAAAGTGGAGCAGGGGAAGATGTATCTCAACGTTCCACAGTATCCCACTCCCGCCCGATCTTCCTGCGGGCGTGTATCGCCTAGCGTTAGGGGTCTATAATCCTCAAACCTTTGCCAGACTGCCTCTGCAGACGACCAAGGAACGCTTAACAGATGCCGGTGAGCACGCGCTGCTCCTGGCGCATATCACAATCCCTTGAATGGCATGGGGGAGGGTGATGCTCCTGCCTCGCGCAGTTGACACTCCTGAAAACGCCCAATTGCGCGATACCTGGCGTAGCGGCGCTGTAACAATTCATCGACCGGCAGCGCCGTCACCTCGTCGAGCGCTGCACGGAGCGCCTTTCCCACAGTCTCCGCCGCCATTGCAGCATCGGTATGCGCGCCACCTTCCGGCTCAGGAATAATCACATCTGCGATACCCAGATCATACTGATCCTGTGCCGTTATCTTCATTGCGCTTGCAGCTTCCGGCGCCTTGCCAGCATCACGCCACAAGATCGATGCGGCTGCCTCAGGCGCTGCAACCGAATAAATCGCATGCTCGAGCATCAGTAATCGATCGGCAACGCCAAGCGCTAGCGCGCCGCCGCTTCCGCCCTCGCCGATCACACACGCCACAATTGGAGTGCGTAGCCCGGCAAGCGCCAGAATGTTCTCGGCAATTGCGTTGCCCTGCCCGCGCTCCTCCGACTCCATGCTGGGATCGGCGCCGGGGGTGTCGATAAAGCAGATCAGCGGAAACCGAAACTTTTCGGCATGGTGAAAGAGCCGAAGCGCTTTGCGGTATCCCTCGGGTCGCGCCATGCCGAAGTTGCGCCGCATGTTCTCGCGCGCATCGCCCCCCTTCTGATGCCCGACGATCATGACCGTGCGACCGGCAAAACGAGCCAGACCGCCAACGATCGCTGCATCATCACCATACCGGCGATCACCGTGCAACTCGATGAAATCGTCACACAGCGCGCGGATATAATCAAGCGTGTGTGGACGGCGCGGATGCCGCGCCAGCTGGACTTTGTCCCATGGAGAGAGGCTCGGTTTCATTGCAATGGATCATTCCTCAACCTGTGCCAGCGATGCGATGCCCCGCAAATCGGTCGCACTTCCGGGAACATTCCGATACAATCGGAGCAGGGTCGCCAGCACATGGCGCAGTTCACTGCGGGGTACGACCATATCGATCATGCCGTGGCTCAGAAAGAACTCGGCAGTCTGAAAATGAGCCGGGAGTTTTTGTCGAATGGTTTGTTCGATGACCCTCCGTCCGGCGAAACCGATTCGTGCGCCAGGTTCGGCAATAATCACATCGGCGACGGAGGTGTACGAAGCTAGCACCCCACCGTAACACGGATCGACCAGGACAGCGATGTGCGGCTGCCCGGCTGCGGCGAGGCGCGTGAGCGCCATCGTCACTTTTGCCATCTGGAGCAGCGCCAGGGTTCCTTCTTCCTGACGTGCGCCGCCGCTGGCATTGATCGTCAGCAGTGGAACACCTGCATCGACCGCCCACTCGATCACCCGCACGAGACGCTCACCAAACGCGCTCCCCATCGAGCCGCCGATGAACTCGAATTCGGTGACTGCCAGCCCCAACGACAAACCGTCAATTGTACCGCTACCGGTAATTAGGGCATCGTTCAGTCCGGTCTGTTCCTGACTCTCCTGCACCTTTTGCGCATACACATGACGCGGCGAGATAAACCCCAGTGCGTCAACCGATGCCAGCGTTGCATCGAACTCGACAAACGAGTCGTCATCGAGCAGCCCCAGCCATTCACGCGCTGCCAGTCGCATGTGATAACCGCATTTGCAGACTTT
>JBEPYG010000333.1:0-5356 GCA_041641515.1 Roseiflexus sp. | reverse complement strand
ACATGGCGCTTGGTCATGTTTCAGCTGCGCGCACAGCACTCGAACGCGCCATCGCCGCTGCACCCGATCATGCAGAGGTACGCTTCCGTCTCGGCGACGTGCTGCTGCACCTTGGCGAGCCCGTCGGTGCTGCAGAGCAGTTGCGCACTGCCATTGCCCGCCGTCCCGATTATGCCGTCGCACACGCCCGACTTGCCGAGGCGCTGATCGCAGGCGCCAGCAACAGCACAGATGATCTCGCCTCAGCGGTCGATGCCGCGCGACTCGCCGTTGCGCTCGCGGGGCAATGTGCTGACCACTGGCGTGTCCTGGGCACGGTGTTACGGGCACAGGGCGCCACGGACGAAGCAGTGGAGGCGCTGCGACGCGCCCACGAACTCGACCCCGAATCAGCGCAGGCTGCGTTCCTGCTCGGACTAACACTCCTTGAACAGGAAAAGCCAGCGGCAGCAGTCGCGCCGCTTGCAGCTGCGGTTGCATTGGCGCCCGACAGAGCAGCGTACCACGGATACCTTGGCATCGCACATCGTTCGATGGTCACAACCATCGTCGAACCGGACGACTTGCACGCCGTACCATCCAGCCGTCGCGCGGCGCTGACCATCGCGCGACGGTCATTGCAGCAGGCGATCACGCTCGACTCGTACTGTGCGCGCTGGTGGTACGAACTTGGACTGACCGAACAACAATCTGCCAGTCACGCACCCGCCATCGAAGCGTTCGAACGCGCAATAGCACTGGTAGACAATCAAACTGCCAGCATCACGTCGGGTATCTATCCTCCTCTGCCAGCAGGCATCGAACGAACAGTAATCCTGCACAGCCGTGCGCTGTCGCTCTATCTGGTCGGTCGCCTCGACGAAGCGCGCGCCGATCTCGAGGCGCTGATTGCGCGCGCTGCGGCGCTTCCATCGGATCGGTACCTGCTGGGGCGCATCCTCCTGGACTCAGGCGATGCCGCCGCTGCACGCACTGAGCTGACTGCTGCTGCGAGCGATCCGTCGCATGCTCAGGCGCGCCTGTTCCTCGGACGCGCCTGCCTGGCGCTGAATGAGCTCCAGGCAGCGATTGACGCCATCGAACAGGCAGCTAGTCTTCGCCCTGAGCACGCACCAACGGCGGCGGCGCTCAGCCGGGCATACGCTGCCGCTGGACGGCGCGAACGCGCAATTGCCGCTGCGCAGCGCGCTGTCCGGCTCGACTCCTCTGCAGGCGAGCACCATCACCTGCTCGCAACACTCTATGCCGCCAGCGGACGTCTCCAGGAAGCGCGTGCTGCTCTGATCAACGCGCTGACCCTGCAACCCGACGTAGCTGCCTGGCATGCACACATGGGCGATATCTGCCAGCGCATGGGGATGATCGATGCAGCACGAAGCGCCTACGCGCGCGCAGTGCAACTCGCACCCGACCATGCCGACTACCGCTATGCGCTAGCGCGTCTGTTGCGCCAGCAGGGACGCATCGACGAGGCGCGTCAGGTGTTCGAGAAAGCGTTGCAGCACGAACCGCATCAGGGCGCCTGGCACTACGAACTTGCGGAACTGCTCCGCCAGCAACGCGATCCGGCGGCGATCGAACACTATGCCGCAGCACTGCAACTCGCACCCGACGAGCCGCGCCACTGGATGGGGATGTTCGAGGCGCTGCTGGAGCGTAACGAGCGCGACGCGGCGCAGGAAACCGTTGAGCGGGCGCTGCTGCGATTTAGCGATCATCCTGCGTTGCATGCCGCTGCTGGCGCGCTTCAGGAAGCGCAGGGAGAAATCGAACGCGCGGCATGGCACTACGAGCGCGCGCTCGAACGCGACCCGCAGAACGCCACGTATTGCTGGCGACTGGGGCGCGTTCAACTTGAACTGGGCAACCTGGACGCCGCTCGTGAGTTGCTCGAGCGCGCGCTGAACATCGATCCCGACTCGGCAGACGCGCACGCGGCAATCGCCCGTCTCTTCGCGTCCGAAAACGATAGCCGCGCCGCTCTGATCCACAGCCAGCGCGCTGCAGAACTGCGCCCTGACGATCCGGCGCTCCAGATCCAGCTCGCGGAAGCGTTTGCGCACATGCGCCGCTTCGACGAAGCGCGACAGGCGCTCGAACGTGCCGTACAACGCGCACCGTCCGATCCCGAACTGCTGGCGCGCTATGGCGAGATGGCGCTGACTGTCGGTTTGTATCACGAAGCGCTTGGCGCATTCGAACGCGCCATTGCGCAGCGCCCCGACGAACCGCGGTATCACTTCTTCGCCGGGCGCGCACACCGACGGCTGAAACAGTACAGCCGAGCTATCGAACGATTCCGCCGTGCCGTCAAACTCCGTCCAGGCTACAGCGAGGCGGTCATCGAACTGAGCACACTCGGACCACTGGCGTTTGTGGCGCAACATTTACGTGGCGAGAGTGATGCTGCTTAGTCGTTTTCTCTTTTTGTCCGCCAGAAGGAGGCGCACAATGTTTCTAGAAACATATGAGGTTCCTTTTCCGAACCCCCATCCACCCGACCCGGAACCGGATCCGCCGCCGGACTGGAACGCATGACAGGTTGTGAGAACGTCCGAAGCGCATTGAAAAGGAAACGTTTCGCCATGACTACTGCCGAGTCTTCGCCGGAGACCATCGCATTACCGCATCTGGTGCGCGCCATCGAACTGGCGCTGCGTCTGGGCGATCCTGGTGCAGCCTGGCGCGCAGCGCATGCACTGCGGCGTGCCTTTCCTGAGGCTATTGCGCCGCAGGTCTGGCTGGGGCAGGCGTTGCTCGACGCCGGAAACGCTGCTGTCGCGGTCGATTATTTCCGTCGCGCTCTGCGCCTGAACCCGCTCGATGCCGTTGCCTGGGCAGGGCTGGCGGGTGCACTGGCGCGCACCGGGCAGAAAAAGGCGGCGGCAGCGGCGTTGAGTCGCGCTGCACTGCACGATCCGCTCGGCAGCGCAGCACTTGCGCCGGGCATCGCGCCCGAACAATCCTCTGCAGGAAAGGGCGTCGAGTATCTGCGGCGCGGTCTCGCCGAAGCGGCAGTTGCTGAACTAGCTGCAGCACTCGCTCACTCCCCGCGCCGCGACGATCTGCGTCTCTATTATATCGAAGCGTTGCGCCGCAGTGGAGATCTTGCTGGCGCACGACAGGCGTTTGTGCAACGCACATTGCCGGACGCAGGGCATCTGCCGGCGCTTCTCGTGCGCGCTGCACTGTACGAGTATGATACGGCGGCGCAGCGACGCTGTGCAGACTATGATCCCGACGGACGCCTGACGCGCCGCTTCTTTGCACCCGAGTCTCCTCCCTGGATGCAGTCGCCGCCCCTCGCCGTTCACTGGAGTGAAGAGTTCGATCCGGTGCTGCCGTATCTGGACGTATCTGCTGCGCAGCGCGTGCCGCCTGCAACATCCAACGACCACACACACGTCACCCAGCCAATGGTCGCGCCCAAACGTCTCCCGGAAACGAGCGCTCCGCAGACGCCTGCAACGGAAGAGGACCACAGACAAGACCCGGCGCCGCACTCGTCAGTCGCACATCATCACGGCATCGAGCAACCGGAGAGCGCCGTCGATCCAGAGATCAAAAACTTCATTACTGTGGCGGAACGGGTGCGCCAACGCCTCATCGACTCCCGCGCAGCGCCCAGGCCGCTCGTTCCATATGCCGATGGTCGCACATTCACCCAGGTGGTGCTCTCATCACGTGCAGCATTGCAGCAGCGTTTCGGCGCGGACGGATTTGCCGCAGTAGATCGACGGTTGCAGCAGTACGCAACGGTACTGCAACGGCGCGGTGTCATGGTACACATCTGCTACTGTGATGATGCATCCTCACTGCACCTCGATGAGGGGATTGCTGCTGCGCCCGCTCCCGCTGAGCCGGGGGCGCTGCGCGATCTGTTGCGCACCCTCTCCGGCGCGCTCTCCGAACGTGGGCGAACCCTAGCGGCAGCGCTGCTGATCGGCGGCGATGAGATCGTCCCTTTCCACCGCCTGCCCAACCCGCTGCCCGACGATGACATCGTCGTTCTCTCTGACAATCCCTACGCCACCGATGACCCGGCATACATCGTGCCGCAACGCATGGTTGCGCGCCTTCCCGATGGCAACACAAACGACCCATCCCTGCTGTTCGCGCAACTCGACCGGTTGACGGCGTACCATTACGGCAGTCGTCCTCAATCGAGCCGATTGCGACGATCGTTTGGTCGCAGTCCAGTGCGCAACGTGCCCGAACTCGATGTCTTGAGCGCCGGGTACTGCGCCGAGATCTGGAAAGAAGCTTCGCGCGCCGTCCTCGACGCGCTCACGCCAGACGCGCCGCTCACGTCGAGCCCGCCGCATCTTGCCGAAAACATCGATCTCCGCGCATTACGCGACAGGCAATTACTCTATTTCAACCTCCACGGCGCTGCCGGGCTTCCCAACTTCTACGGGCAACCCGACGCCGTCTGGCCCGGCGCTGCAACGCGCCTGCCGGTGGCGCTGCGTCCCGATCAGATCGATGCCGCCGCGGCAGATGGCGTGCTGTTCTTGAGCGAAGCATGCTACGGTGCAGAACTCACCGGGCGCACAGTCGATACGTCCATCCCGCTGCGCGCTCTGGCGCATGGCGCGCTTGCCTTCGTCGGTGCGACAGTCAATGCTTACGGGGCATTGACCGACCCCCTGATCGGCGCCGATCTTCTGTTTCAACACATGATGAAGCATCTGGCGCGTGGAGAGCCGATCGGTCGCGCGCTCCACCAGGCGCGGCTCGAATTCGCACAGGAGATGTACCGCCGCCAGGGGTTCCTCGACGATGTGGATATCAAAACGCTGATCGAATTCGTGCTCTTTGGGGATCCGTGGGGAGCGCTCTATGACGCAGATGTCGAACCGAAACCCTGGAACGCCGACCGCACGATTGTGGCGCTGGAGCGGATGCCAAAGCCGCGCGCACGTGTGGTGCTCGATGAGGCGGAAGCTCCACGCGATGCCCTACAACGCGCCCGCGCCGTGCTGCGACGGGTGCTGCCTCACGGCGCTGCGTTGCCGCTGCGTATCACGGCACAACTCAATCCGCGCCGCCAGCGCAAGAGCGATCCCGAACGCGACCTGATCTTCAGCGCCCGCGACCACGTGCCCACCATCGATGGACAGTACGTGGCGCACACGGCGCACGTCACGATCAGCGGGCAGGCAGTGGTCAAAGTGGCGCTGACGCGCTAGACGAAAGACTCACTGTGCGTCGAACACCTCGTCGACACACACAGCGAAGCTGTCGAGCAGGTGCGAACGCGCCACAGGCTGCGACGGAAGATGCCATACACTGTGTATGCCCCCGACCGGGGTTTGCATCGCGATCCTCGTATCGTCGCGCGGGTTGATGATCC
>JBEPYG010000332.1:0-5410 GCA_041641515.1 Roseiflexus sp. | reverse complement strand
CTATGATGCAACGATTGCGGGTTGGTCACGCGCGCTAGACCTGCGCGATCACGAAACCGAAGGTCATAGTGAACGCGTCACGGAACTGACCCTACGGCTGGCGCGTCGGATGGGTGTGCCCGAGAACCAGATGGACCATATCCGGCGTGGCGCCCTCCTCCACGACATTGGTAAGATGGGCATTCCCGATCATATTTTGCTCAAACCAGGACCACTCAGCGTCGATGAATGGGCGATCATGCGCCAGCACCCGGTCTATGCGTTTCGCTGGCTCTCTGCAATCCCTTTTCTGCAGCCGGCGCTCGATATTCCTTATGCGCACCACGAGCGCTGGGATGGCAGCGGCTATCCGCGCGGTCTGCGCGGCGAGCATATACCGCTTGCTGCGCGCATCTTTGCTGTCGTCGATGTGTGGGATGCACTTCGATCGAACCGGCCATATCGTCCGGCCTGGACTGCGGAACAGACGATGGCTTATCTCCAATCACTGGCCGGTACACATTTCGATCCTGCTGTTGTTGCGGCATTCCTCGAAATGATTGCGCATGAAATGTCAGAACGGTAACATCACATGATCCACGTATAAGACGTGGTGTGAGTTTGGCAATCTATAAACCGTTTCGCCGCGCTACTGCCAGCATAATGTCGCTGTTCGCCGCGAACGGGTCAAGGTCATACGACCCATAGACTGCCTCGACGGCAAATCCGGCGCGTTCTAGCAGATGCTCAAGTTCATAGCGGTAAAACCAGCGGAGCATCATGGCGTGCACGGTGCGGTGCACGCCGCCATTATTGTCGAGTTCATCGTAGACGAACGTCACAGTGTTGATCTGCTGTGCCATATCTGCCCGCTGCGCAACGAACTTACAAACGAGGACGCCGTCTTCGAGATGGAATGTGCGATCCAGCACCAATTCGCCATCGCAAGCAGACAAATTGCGCGCATGCGGGTTAAACACATCGATTGCCACCAGACCGCCAGGGGTGAGTACACGATGGATGGATGTAAGCGCCGCGAGCTGGTCGTCGATCGTGGTCAGATGCATAAAACTGTTGAGCGCCACGATGGCCAGATTGTAGGGACCCGGTGGTAACGGATTGCGTACATCGCCGTGGTGCAGATCGACACGAGCGCTGACACCCGCGACTGCAGCGCTAATGCGCGCCCGTTCGATCATCACCGCCGATGAGTCGATGCCGGTGACCCGGATACCGGCCTGTGCCAGTGGAACCAGCAGGCGCCCGCTGCCGCACATCACATCGAGGACACGCCCACCGGTTCGACGCGCCAGTTCACGATAGAAGGGCAGATCATCGGCGAATCTGCGGTGATCGGCGTCGTAGAACCGGGCGATGGCATCATACTCGCTCATAAGCGCTATGGTACGACGCTGAAGATGTACAGCGCGACCCCGGTCAGCGTGAGCAGCCCAATAATGCCGACTGCAACACCAAGCGGACTGATGACAGGCTCGAAGCGAGGCGGTGAAGGCAGCGCGTGCTGATCCGACAATGACATACGGCGGACTTGTATGTCGTGCCATTCCAGATCGGGCATTGACGACGGGAAGGGCGAACGCACCGGCAGCGGCTGTTTCGGGACGTCGTGGTACGAAGCCGCCTGGTACGACGATGGAAACGGTGAGCGCATCGATTGAGGCAGGCGCGTGTCGTTGTCGTAGGTCAAGGGTTGATAGGTCGACGGAAATGGCGAGCGCACCGTTGGGGGTTGTGACGACGATTGGTCGATCGAGATAGGACGATCGCTTCTACGCGTGATCCCGCGGATGATCGACACTAGCGCTCCCAGAATGACCAGCCCCAAAATGATGAATGGGAGCAGGTTAGGCGAGATGGGCACCGCGCCACCGAGCGCGTTCCGCAGTGTGTTCAGCAACGGACCACCGGCGATCACCGCAATGAAGATCAGCCAGCCGATGATCGATCCCCAGTTGATTTTTGGTTGTCGCTGATTCTCTTCCATATATCTTGTATTGTACACCATGCGGAGAATGAATGGAAACAAGACAACGACGCCCCTTGCACGGGCATAGCGGCGCCATGCCCCATCGCCGTGTCCCCGGCGTGCCGTGCCCCACTGCTCCCCCTGTACGGGCACGGCGTGCCGTGCCCCACCACCGCGCCGTGCCGTCAGTCAAGACACCCACTTATGCACTTCTCCCCGTCGCATGGAACTGGAACTCGCCACGGTCATCGTGTTGAACGACCAGGAGCAACCCTTCACGCAGTGAAACGAAGCCAGGCGGATCGATCAGGATATTGCTGACGCCGCGCGCACGCTCGAAGTAAAGCGTGGCATCTTCGAGCGCATAGTACAGCCCACGAGTGGTAATCCCACGAACCGCTGGCGTCAGCGGCAGGAGCGACAGCGTATCGCCGCGCTCACCTTCGAGGGTTGCCTGGTCGCGCACAAGGAACAGGCGCTGCCGTTCATCGACCAGGCGCACCTGTCGTCCCTGGAGTTCTGGCATTGCCAGCATAGCGACATTGGCAAAGGTGTGATCCCAGCGTCCTCCGAGCGCGCCAAGGATGTCGATCCGGGTTGCGCCGGCAGAGACCGCATGGAGCAATGCCAGCTCCAGGTCAGTCTCGTCCTTTTCACGTGGAAAACGGCGCAGTTCGACCCCCTCCGCCGCAAGCGACGCCAGGCGCGCCGCGCTAAGCGAGTCGAGGTCGCCGATGACGAGCGAAGGACGGAGACCGGCATCCGCCAGTGCATTCGCGCCGCCATCGGCAGCAATCACCACGTCAGCGCCGGTGATCATGGTGCGGTACGGATCGAGCTGTAACGACGGGGCATTGGCGACGATCACCACATACATGGCATTCCTATGCCACTCCGACAATCCGGTTGCGCAACACGCCGATCGCGTCGATCTCGGCTTCCATCACATCGCCAGGTTTCATGTATTCCGGCGGCGTGCGCCCAAGACCCACTCCTTCCGGTGTGCCAGTCGCAATGATCATGCCCGGTTCCAGCGGCGTACCCAGCGAGAAGTACTCGATGATCGCGGGAATATCGAAGATCAGGTCGCCGGTATGCGAATTCTGGCGCGTTTCCCCATTCAGCCGCAGACGAATGCCAAGCGCTGCCGGGTTGGGGATTTCGTCCGCCGTCACGATGCACGGTCCCATCGGGCAAGCGCGATCAAGACTTTTGCCCTTGAAGAACTGCTGATGGCGACTCTGGAGATCACGCGCTGAAATATCGTTGACGATGGTATAGCCGAAGACATACTCCATCGCACTGGCGCGTGGAATGTTGATGCCCGCCTTGCCAATGATGAACGCCAGTTCGACTTCGTAATCGAGCTCCGTCGTCACCTTTGGATCAAGCGGAATATCGTCGTCCGGTCCGCAGACGGTATGCGCCGCTTTGGTGAAAAAGACCGGATATTCCGGCAGTTTTGGCTCACGCCCCCGCGCGCGATACGACTCGATCGCATGGGCGACGTAATTCATGCCCAGGCAGATGACGTTCTGCCGTGGGCGCGGTATCGGCGCGAGCAACGTGACGGCGCTCAGCGGCACACCCGCTTCTCGTTCGACGACGGCGCGCGCGGCGTCCAGTCCGGCAGGACCGGCATCGATCAGGTTGAGCATGTCAGACGCGACGCTGGCAAGCGACACGACTTCGTCGCCGCGCAGCGCACCCGGGTGAACTCCCTCGCTGTCGCGGTAGGTCACCAGACGCATCGTTGTCTCCTCAAACACACACTAACGAATACGGTATCCTGTATAGTACCACAACTTCGAGCCGCGCTACCGCGCGCGATCGCGCTGGTAGAGTTGCCAGGCGGTCAGCGCCAGGCAGACAACCATGTAGCCGAAGAGAATGCCCCAGCGCGAGAGAAGATGTTCTGGTGTGAAGGTGTATTCTTCCGGCGGATTGGGCAGACGGAGCATCCCCGGTTGCAGCGGCAGGTCATTGAGATTGACCGATGTGCCATAGGCATCCATCGCCCAGCGGCTGATCGTCAGCCACGAGAGCACGCGCTGAACCGTGATGCCATCGCCGAGGCTGAAGATCACCCCTGCAAAAATGATCTGCGGGATGAGTGCCAGCGGCACCAGCGAAATCGCTCGATCCGGCGTGGTCGCAAATGCCGAAATTGCTAGACCCATCGCCAACCCTGCCAGCGATGTGAGCGTGGCAGTGATGAACAGTTCGAGATAGATCGGCAACATGACCCCTTGCTCGGGGAACTGCACCTTCAACCCGACCAGTGCCAGCAGCACGGCGCTCTGCAGGATCACCAGCAGCAGCAGCACGACTACTTTCGACAACACATACGGAGCGATGCGCAAATTTGCCAGTCGTTCCCGCCGGTAGATCGGCGCTTCTTTGGTGATCTCGCGTGCGGCATTGATGATGCCGAACCAGACGCCAACCGTCGCCAGCATGAAGAGCACTTTCTTGGCTTCGTTGGCGAACGCATTCTCGCCGACGATCGCATCCGCTTTGGCGACCAGCATAAGCAAGAACCCGATGATCGGCGCCTGAAGGAGCAGGATCGCCAGATTGCGCCGATCTTGCAGCGTCAGATCGAAGTATCTGCGCATCAGAATGCCAAATTGTCGCAACGATGAAACACCGGGGCGTTTTGTGGCGCCATCCCCTTCGGCGCTGCCCGCCACCGGTCCGGCAGGCGCTTCCGCCAGTCGTCCGGTCACATACGTGGCAAACTGTGGCGATGCGCGGAATTTCATTTCCCACAATTCAGCGAGCGTAGGCGCCGTCGGTTTGCCGTTGCCCGACGCCTGCTGCGCGTGATACTGCCATGCCGCATACTCCGCCTGAAGATCACGTTGCACGATCGCCCATCGTTCAGGATCGTTCGGGTCTGCCGGCCCATCGATGCGGGTATAGATGTCGGCAAAATCACCGCTCGATACGCCGAAGAAGTGAAGCGCTTCCGCCGGCGGACCGAAGAAGACCATGCGCCCGTCCGACATAAATGCGACGTGGTCGCAGACGTTGATATTGGCGGTTGCGTGGGTTACCAGCACGACGGTTCGCCCACTGTCCGCCAGTCGACGCAGGGTGTACATCATCTTCTTTTCGAGCCCTGGGTCGAGGCCAGAGGTAGGCTCGTCAAGAAAGAAGAGCGATGGATCGGCGAGCAGTTCAGCGCCGATGCTGACACGCTTGCGCTGCCCGCCCGACAGGTTTTCGATTGGTTTTTCGCGATGGGGTATCATCTCGACATCTTCGAGCACGCGGTCGATCCGCTGGCGAATTTCCGCTGGCGCCGTGTCGGCGGGCAGGCGTAGTTCGGCGGCGTATCCCAGCGCGCGCTCGACCGGCAAATTGCGGTGGAGAATGTCGTCCTGTGGCACATAGCCGAGCACCGAGCGATAGGCGTCGAAGTTGCGGTAGTAATCGTCG
>JBEPYG010000331.1:0-5431 GCA_041641515.1 Roseiflexus sp. | reverse complement strand
CGAGGGATGTCCAGGAATAATGAGAAACGAGCTTATTCTGTACGAAGGGCAAACTGAGGAAACGCTTAGGGTACACCTTTCTGCGGTCGCTTCGTGTGCGGGGGCGCATCGGTATCGTTGGTGACGCCATTGGTGGCTGTCAGGAAACGCTTCGCCAGTTCGGGGAGACGCTGCAGCGGACCGCTGCGCACCGTGGTGTGTGGCAGTGAGTCGAGGAAAGTCTGCCCATACTTTTTCGTTAGCAGGCGACGGTCGAGGACTGCCACGACGCCACGGTCGTCCTTCGAGCGGATCAGGCGACCGAACCCCTGCTTGAAGCGCAGGATCGACTGTGGCACGGCATACTGATTGAAGGCATCATCGAACTGTTCCGAGCGTGCAGCGAAGATCGGGTCGGTTGGCACGCTGAAGGGGAGTTTTGCAATCACCAGCACCGAGAGCGCATCGCCGACCACATCGACCCCCTCCCAAAAACTCGAGGTGCCGAGCAGCACCGTGCCGGGAAACTCTTTGAAGCGTTCGAGCAGACTGCGGCGCGATCCATCGATCCCTTGTCCGAGGACGGCGATGCCGGCGTCTTCAAGTGGTTCCTGGATGGCGCGATGCGTTTGCCGCAGCGCATTGATCGCAGTAAACAGCACCAGCATCCGGCCATTGGTCGCGCGCGCCAGATCGATGATCGCCTGCTCCACTGCGCGCTGATACCCCGGATGCGATGGTTCCGGCATGTCGCTCGGAATATAGAGCAACGCCTGTCTGACGTAATCGAACGGCGAGTCGAGCGCCAGTTCTTCGGCTTCGTCGAGACCGATCCGCTGGCGGACGAAGCGGAAGTCGCCGCCGACCGACAGCGTCGCCGATGTCAGCACGGTCGCGTTCTTGCGCTCGAATAGGTTGGTGCGTAAAATCTCGGCGACGGAGAGTGGCGCGGCAGAGAGGGTCAGCGTATCGCGCAGACGGTCGTGGGTCAGCCAGGTGACTTTTTCTTCCGCACCGCCAATCAGGATGTGCCCGATATTGACGCGCACCTCGGTTGCATACCGCTTGAGCGCCTGCACCCGGAGCAGCAGTGCGTCGTACTCCAACAGTTCGGCGTCTTTCAGGTCGACCAGCAGCGACTCCAGTTGCCCCAGTCCTTCGCCGATGGCGGTCAGTGTACCGCTGAGCGTCTCCCAGGCGCGTTCGACCTCTGCCCACGATGGTTTACGGCGCAGTGCGTTAGTGATCCGCAGGCGCGTATCGGCAGCGGTCAGTTCAGCATCGCGTCGGACGAACGCAGTCAGCGTGTTGAAACATCCATAGACCGCGTCGCGCGCACGCGCCACTGCCGGACGCAGAGCGGCTGCAATGGCATCAGCACGGTCGATGTCGATCCGGGTCGCCATGCTCTCACGGAAGTGGTTGGGGAGTTCATTGAGCAACCCGCCGACGATCTGCGCCTGCTCTTCGACAAAGATATCATCGAGAAATGTGAGCAGCTCTTCCCGATCGACGTTGAAACTCAACTGATCGGTGGCGACTTCTTCCAGATTGTGTGCTTCGTCGATGATCAGATAATCGTAGGGTGGAATGACATCGTTCTCGACGGCCAGATCGGCCATCAGCAGCGCGTGATTGACGATGACCAGGTGCGCCGCTTCCGCCTGCCGGCGCGCCTTGAAGAAGAAACAGCGATGGAACTCACTGCAGCGCGGACCGGTGCACTGATCCCATGCAGCGCTCAGTTTGCTCCATGTCGCATTTTCGCCTTCCTGAAGCGGCAATTCGGCGCGGTCGCCACTTTCGGTTGCGTGCAGCCACAACTGCACCTTGAGCAGCGCGCGCACATCGTCCGACATCAGCCGCTGATCGCGCCGCAGGTCGTGGTACCGTTTGAGGCACAGATAATTGCTGCGCCCCTTGAGCAGCGCCGCTGTGAATGGCGGCTTATCGGTTGCTCCATTCGACATGACCTTTTGGAGCGCCGGAATATCTTTGAAGAAGAGTTGATCCTGCAGATTGATCGTATTGGTCGAAATGACGACGCGTTCGCCGCGTCGCGCAGCGTGCAGCACCGCTGGAACCAGGTACGCCAGCCCTTTGCCGGTGCCGGTGCCAGCTTCAGCGATCAGCGCCCCGCCCTGATTGAGCGCATCGGCGACCGCTTCCGACATCCGCACCTGCTGGTCGCGTTGTTCATACCCCTCGAATGCGCGACCAAGCGCTCCATTGGGGCTGAAGAAGCGGCGGATCTCCGCCAGATCGATTGGGCGATCGTTCCCTGTTGGCTTCAGCGGCGCCAGTTTCTCTTCGGATTCGCGCGCGTCGACGCTGATCGGCGTTTCGTCCACAAAGACGCGCAGGGCTTTGGCGCGCTGTGCCTCCTCGAAGAGCGGTCGCAGTCCCCAGTCGATCCGTGCCGTCAGACGCACGATCTCGTTCAGGTCGTTCAGGCTGAGAGCTGCAATGCGCTGCAGCAAATGCAGGAAGACCTGCCGGGTCACATCGGCGTCGCTCAACGCGCGATGCGCCTCATCGTGGGTGATGCCGAGGGTCTCCGCCAGTGTACCGAGGCGGTACGCAGGGGTGCGCGGCATCAGCAAGGTCGCCAGTTCGAACGTATCGAACGCCGGCTGCGGCAGACGCATGCCCTGCGCCTGAAGCATGTTGATGTCGAAGCGGACGTTGTGCCCGACCAGCGGATAGTTCTTGAGGAACGCAGCGAAACGCGGCGCCACCTCTGCGAAGCGCGGCGCTCCATCGAGCATCTCGGCAGTGATGCCGGTCAGTCGGCTGGAATTGAGCGGCAGGGAATGGCGCGGTTGCACGAGGGTGTCGAAGGTCTCGATCACCTGATCGGCACGGAACTTGACCGCCGCAATCTCGATGATCTCGTCGACTCCTGCCTCGAGACCGGTCGTTTCGACATCAATCGCCACATAGATCTGGTGCATAGCCTGCCCCTGCCTGCCTTTGCGCCAACTGGAGAGACATTATAGCACGGCGCGGCGCGAGGGTCGTGGTCATCCTCGCGCCGCGTCGATCCGCGCTGTAACCGCCGCGCCAACTTCGGCGGTCGTGGCGGTGCGTTCACCGGGTAGAGCGATGTCGCCAGTGACGATCCCGTCTTCGAGTGTTCGCCAGACGGCAGCTTCCACTGCGCGCGCTTCGTCTTCCAGTCCCAACGAGTGGCGCAGGAGCAGCGCGACGCTCAGAATGGTCGCCAGCGGATTGGCGATCCCTTTGCCCGCAATGTCGGGCGCCGAGCCGTGGATGGGTTCGTATAACCCCATTCGTGTCGCTTTTGCGCCATCGGCAGCCGCACCGAGCGAGGCGGAGGGCAGCATTCCCATCGAGCCTGCCAGCATCGAAGCTTCGTCGGTCAAAATGTCACCGAACATGTTTTCGGTCACGATGACGTCGAAGTCCGCCGGACGGCGGATGAGGTGCATGGCGCAGGCGTCGACCAGCATATGTTCCAGATGCACGTCGGGAAATTCATCGCGTAGCAGGCGTGTCGTGACGCTGCGCCACAACCGTGAGGTTTCCAGAACGTTCGCTTTGTCCACCGAGGTCACTTTCTTGCGGCGATTGCGCGCCAGGTTCGCTGCAACACGCACGATCCGTTCGATCTCAGCAGTGGTGTAGACGCATTCGTCGTAGGCGCTTTCGCCACCGTCCGGCGTGGAGTCGCGCCCTTTTTCGCCAAAGTAGATGCCGCCGGTCAGTTCACGCACTACCAGCAGGTCAACCCCCTGCAACCGCTCCGGACGCAACGGCGAGGAGGCGATCAGGCGCGGGTGCAGCGTCACCGGTCGCAGGTTGGCAAACAGTCCTAAAGCTTTGCGAATGCCGAGCAGCCCCTGTTCGGGACGCACCGACGCCTCCGGGTTGTCCCATTTCGGTCCGCCAACCGCGCCAAGGAGTATAGCGTCCGATGCGCGGCACAGGCGCAGCGTTTCGTCAGGGAGCGCCGTACCGGTTGCATCGATAGCGCAGCCGCCGAGCAGCGCCTCGTGAATTTCGAAGGTGTGTCCGAATCGCTCGCCAACAGTGCGCAGGACGCGCACCCCCTCGGCTACCACTTCCGGTCCGATCCCATCGCCGGGAAGCGCAGTGATAACTGCCTGCATCTTACTGCTCCGTCTTGTCCTTTTCTTTCTTACTCTTCTGGGTGAGGAAGAAGGTCAACGCTGCAATAACCAGCGCTGCGCCGCCGCCTGAGATCAGAAGGTTTGTCTCGCCATTCCAGCTGGTAAACTGCCCGAGAAATCCAACGCCAATGACCACGATGACGACGCCGATCAGTTTGTCTTTCAGATCGTCGAGGGTGTGGATGGCGAGCCAGTGCGGCACCGGCACCCGGTCGTCGATGAATAATTCGTACAATCCAAGGGCGACGATATAGAGCACTGTTGCCAGCAGGAAGATGTCGGTGATCTCGATGAAACTCAGCAGCAGAGATTTGGCGACCTTCGAGGTAAACTCACCCTTTGCGAAAACATCTCGAACAACGATGAACGTTTCAATTGCCCCGAACACAATCAGCGCGGTCGCTGCGATTAGGGTCGCCAGCACGGCAACGACAATGATGTAGCGCACAAACCCGATCAGGCGCGTCATTGTGGGTCAACTCCTAGCTGTGGTGACGACGCGCGCCGGGTGTGCAGCTTCATATGCAGCAATGGCGTCTTCTTCGTTCAGCAGAAAACCCATCTGATCGACGCCGTGCAGCAGACAATGTTTGGTGAACGGGTCGATCGGGAAGTGCGCCTTGCGGCCGTCCGGGAGTGTCACCGTCTGTGCCGCCAGGTCGATAGTCACCTCGGTGGTCGGGTCTTCCTCGAACAGACTGACCAGTTGCTGATAGGTTGCTTCATCCACCTGAACGGTCAGCAGCCCGTTCTTCAACGCATTGTTGCGGAAGATATCGGCGAAGTACGGGCTGATGATCGCTTTGAACCCATACCCCTGCAGCGCCCAGGGAGCGTGCTCGCGCGACGAGCCGCACCCGAAGTTGCGTCCGGCGACCAGGATCGTGGCCCCCTGCGCCTCCGGCCGGTTGAGCACGAAATCCGGGTTGGGTTTGCCCTCGGCGTCGTACCGCCAGGCGTAGAACAGTCCTTCCGCCAATCCCGATTTGTCGGTGACTTTGAGATAACGGGCAGGAATGATCTGATCGGTGTCAACATCCTGCGCTGGCAGGACGACAATTCGCCCTGTGATGATCGAAACGGGTTGCATAGAATGCTCCTGAGTAAGAACCGAGAACCGCTAACCGACATACTTCCGCGGATCGGCGACAACGCCTTCGATGGCGGACGCGACCGCAGTAAGCGGGCTGGCGAGAAAGGTGCGCGCGCCGGGTCCCTGGCGACCTTCAAAGTTGCGATTGCTGGTCGAGACGGCGTATTTGCCCGGCGGAACCTTATCGTCGTTCATGCCGAGACAG
>JBEPYG010000330.1:0-5467 GCA_041641515.1 Roseiflexus sp. | reverse complement strand
CGTAGGGGTCCAGCTTCGAAGAAACCAATGCCCCGCTACGAAGGGGATTGAAACACGCGGGCGCAGTTGCCGTTGGCGGAGCCGACGGCAAGAAGAAACCAATGCCCCGCTACGAAGGGGATTGACACGCGCCAGGAGGCGCTCTTTCACCATGCGCAAGGACAGTTGGTCGAGAGGCTGGTTGCCGTGTGAATTTCAACAACCCTTGCCGCTTGTTGAATCAAGTACGCGCGGCAGTGGATACCCTGCCGCGCCGCCTGTCGGAAGCTGTCAATCCTCGTTCTACCGGCGGGCCGAACGACTTTTCCTCTGAGGGCGAGTGTTGGTGGCCCGATCCGGAAAATCTGACGGGACCTTTTATCCGCCGCGATGGCGTGTCGATCTCGGAATCTTTTAGCACCTACCACAAGATGTTTATCGCTATGGCCCGCGATGTGGCCGCGCTAGCCGCCGCGTGGCAAATCACCGGCAAGCGGCGCTTTCTCGAGGCGGTCTGTGCGCACCTCCGGGTGTGGTTCGTCGAGCTCGACGCCCGTATGAACCCGCACCTGCAGTGTGCTCAGGCGATTCCGGGCCGCTGTACCGGGCGTGACATTGGAATCATTGATTCCGTGCATCTTTGCGAGGTGGCGGTTGCGCTCCGGCTGCTCGAAAGAGATCTGCCTACCGCTTTCCCATCCGCATTCCCGAACTCTGGCTGGATTGTTTTCATGAACAATGCAAATTTCCGATGACAGCGCCTCAACGCCTCGGCGCCGCTGCGTAGCTTTCCCGACACTGCTGCCGAGACGGTAGGCATGGAGCGGGCATAGCTCCCCACGTGCCGCCTGCCCCCAATGCGCCATCCGCTCCGATGTCCCCCCTGCTCCAACCCCTTGAAAAACGAACCCGTGGTTGGTATAGTACTGGCAGAACGCTTCCAGTTGCGACATTTTTGCAATATCACAGACCGGGGTTTGCCAGCACGGGGAGGGTCGGGGTCGGACTCTCTGGTATGGTCATGGCGCTGTTGTTGCGTCCAGGGGCGAAAGAATATGAATGACGGCAAAGAGAAACTTTATCGCGGTCTCAGACTCCTCGCCACAGCGGGCGAAGATCGTGTCATAGTCGGCTATGCCCTGATCTGCATCCATGGCGCGCTCGAAGATCGCTTTCGTGCGTGGCTGGCGGCAAACCCGGATGTTCCCTTCGAAGAACGCGCTGCAGTAACCGATCGGCGGCGCGTTCAGTGGGAGGGTCTGCTCAACATGATGCGGACGTATGGCGACCTTCACGATGGTGACGTCCAGACAATTCGCAGGATGAACGACGTTCGTCAACGAGTGGCGCACGGTGATGAGCTTAAGGGAACCTGCCAGGATGTGGAGAGATATGCGGTCCTTGTGAAACGACTGATGGGTATTCCTGACACTGCCGAACCGGCTGCTGCATCCCAATCGACGGATCAGTCGGTGAGCACACCTGTAATTCCACATTTGCGGAAAGGAATGGATGCGCCGACAGTGAGCTGGCGCTCGTGGTCTGGCGCGTTTCTGTTGTTGATTGTTGCCGATGTCGTCTATGATCTGGCGCTCTCGACGCTGCGCTGGCAGACTCCGCTGGACATGGTTGGATGGATCTGCCTTGTGGTGGCGATCATACTGCTGGTTGTCGGAGTCGGCATCTTGCTCAAAGCTATGGTGCAGCTCGGCGTCAGGCGCCTTCTTATCTATGGCAGCATCATGTATCTCGCGGCTGTGATCATCACAGGGGCGATCACTCCTGCCGACCGGCGTGACATCGATCACTGGCTCACCAGCGCGCTAACCGTAGCTGACGCTGCTGCTTTGGGAGTTGGGCGTCTGTTTTACGATCTGGTTGAATCTCCCAACAATGTTCAACTCGCGGCGCTGGAGGAACGTCGTCCGGTCTTCCTCTCCGGCGTCGTCCAGGGCGAGAACGTTCCGACTGCGACGCTCTCCGTTGATCGGTCAGTGGCGCCTACTGAAAGCGCGAAAACGCAGGCAACGTCGACTGCGCCTGCCGGCGCTCCGTCGCCGACGCCGCCTGATCGCCCGTTGCAACCCGGCGACCGGGTGCAGGTGAGTGGCACAGGCGGTGTCGCGCTTCGCATACGGATCGCGCCCTCGGGTGCTTCGCGCGTCGTGGCGCGGCTTCCTGAAGGGAGTGGACTCGAAATCATTGATGGTCCCGAACAGGCTGACGGTCGCACCTGGTGGAAAGTCAGGGGCGCGTTCGGCGAGGGGTGGTGTGCGGCAGACTATATCGTCCGCCGACAGTGATGCGGTCGTAGATCGGTCACTCACATCCTCACGCCCTCCGGCTCAGCGCTGCCAGCACCCCTGCTCGCCCCACCAGACCGACGAAGCGTCCGTCGGCATCGACGATTGGAATACGTTTGATCCGGTGCGCCATCATGAGCTGGACGGCATCCGTGATCGGCGCGTCGGCCGGCAGGGTGATGACCGGGCTGGTCATCACATCGGCAGCAGTGCGTCCCTCGGCAGCGACCTCAAGCCCCGGCGGGCGAGCGCCGCCGCCGAACCAGGCCGCCAGCGCGCGCAGCGCGCCGGGACGCACCCGCTTCGCAGCGCGCCGCAGCACGTCGCCGTCGGTGATGATTCCGACAACGCGCTGATCATTATCGACAACGATGACCCGGCGTTTGTCGGTTTCGAGCAGTCGGTCGAGGGTTTCTGCCAGTGGCGTGTCCGGGTGTACCGTCGGAATGTCGGTCATCATGATTTCGCCCACAGTCTGCGGTGCGCCGTCTGATGGCGCGATCCGTACTGCAGGGCGCTGGCGCAACCCTTCGGCGACGGTAGCCAGCAGATCGTAGCGGCTGACCATGCCGACCAGCCGGCGCTGCTCATCGACCACGGGCAGACGCTTCAAGCCGCGATCGGCCATAACCGCCGCAGCTTCCGCCAGCGATGTCGTCATCGGCAGTGTGACGGGGTTGGGTGTCATCAGATCTGCCGCTGTGTGAGGACGCCCGGCAAGAGTCTCGACCGTTGCGGCGCGTTCTGCCAGCGAGAGTTCGCGCTGCAACGCCAGCGGTAGTTCGGTCGCGCCACGGGTAAGCAGATCGCCGTCGGTGATGATGCCAACAACGCGGTGCTCGTCGTCAACGACCGGCGCCGAGCGCAAGGCACGGTTGATCAGCAACTCTACGATCTCAGCAATTGGCGTGTCAGGACGCACACTGACCACCTGTCGGGTCATGATGTCGGCGACGGTCAGGTGTGCGGGGAAGGGTCCAATGGCGCGGGAAGTGTATTTGAGCACCTCGACCGGCATCATCGTAATCAGCCCTTCACGCACCATGCTCATAATCTCGGGCATCACCCGCGCCACGCGATCAGGGCGATCAACAAAGGTCACAATGACCGGCAGGTCGCTGCTCAGTTCGACGAGCGACGCGGTGTGGATGAAACTGTGTGCGCCATACCCGGCAATGCCGCGCAATACGGTGCCGCCGGCGATGCCGTTGCGCTTGAGCATTTCGAGAAGCGCGAGCGACAGCGGACGCCCATGCCACTGATCGCTCTCCCCCACAAAAATCCAGACCTGTTGTGCATGACCGCTCAGATCCACGTTGATCCTCCTTCGTACTATGGGAGCAACCGCGCTATGCCGGCGCCCAGAAAGACACTGATCATGCCAAGCCCAAAACTGCCGGCCAGATAGATGCCCGCCGCCTGCCAGCTGCCGTTTGTGATGAGGGTATATGCCTCGAAACTCAAACTGGAGAATGTCGTAAAGCCGCCAAGCAGACCGGTGACGATCAACAATCGCATCGGCTCGCTCAGGTTCAGGCGTGTGGTGGCCAGCACCAGGACAAACCCGATGACAAAACTGCCGATCACATTGACGAGGAGCGTACCATACGGAAAGGATGCTCCCCAACGCTGCGCCGCCCAGAGCGACAGACTGTAGCGGAGGTTGGCGCCGATTGCAGCGCCGACAGCAATGGCGAGTATGTTCGTCAAGGCGCTATTGACCACGATTCGTCTCCCTGCCAGGTTCACAGGCGCTTCTCTCTTTCAAACAAAAACCTCTACGGCAGACCGGAACGGTCGTTTCCGTAGAGGCTATCAGCCGGCGCACGGCATTCTGCGAGCCTCATCGCAATCCATTTGGCGCAAGTATACTCGTGGGTGTGCGGGATGTCAACACGCCCGAGCCGAAAGACCGTTCAGCTCGACTGCGCTGACCCTAGCATCTATCCCGTACCGAACACTGAACACCGACCGGCGCACGCTGATCACACGCACCACTATCGCCTATCGGCTATGCCAACCGGTGAGCTTCGCCCTGGTAGCCACGAGATTCAGCCTCACGGCGTCAGGCGGATCCCGGATTCGTTTCTGGTTATCGTCGATGATTCTTACGAAATGGTTGAGAAAACGTTATGCATCTGTAATCGATGCATTGTGGTTTTTCGAGCGACAGAACGGTACACTATCGGCAGTATACGACACCTGATGGTGCTGATGTCTTTGCGAGGTGACCTTGATGTCGCTCGATACCATCAATCACAATACAGAAGCCGAACTGGCGCGCTTGCGTCAGCGCGTCGCCGAACTGGAGGAACGTCTGGCGCACGCTACGGCTTTTCCGGACCCGCTTGCAATGCATTTCGATATGCAGCGCGTCTTCGATGCGCTGACCACGCCGGTATTCTACAAGGATACCGAAGGACGTTATGTGGGATGTAACGCAGCGTTTGCTGCGTTTCTGGGACGCAATCGTTCCGAAATCATCGGTAAAACGGCGTATGATCTGGCGCCACCGCATCTGGCAGAAACCTACCACCAGGCGGATCTCGCGCTTATGCGCCAGCGATCAACTCAGATCTACGAGGCGGAAGTCATTGCCGCCAACGGCGAGAGTCGTGTTGTCCAGTTCTCTAAGGCGCCCATTGTAGACTCAGCCGGGAATGTGGTTGGACTGATTGGCGCTATGCAGGACCTTACGGAGCGCAAGCGGGCCGAACAGGAAACTGCGCGCCTGATGGAAATCCTGGAGAATACGCCTGATGTGATCGGCATGGCTGATGCCCAGGGGCGCGTGGTCTATATGAACAAAGCCGGCAGGCGCCTGCGCGGTCTGTCGTCCGAGGCCGACCTCGATGGGATGCAGATCGCCGATTTTCATCCTGCCTGGGCTGCAAAAATCATCTACGAAGAGGCAATTCCGACAGCAGACCGTCAGGGGTATTGGAGTGGCGACCTTGCGATGATCAATGCCCGTGGCGAAGAGATCCCTGTGTCACAGGTGCTGCTGGCGCATCACGATACCGATGGGAAACTGGTCTATGTCACCGGCATCATGCGCGACATCTCCGAGCGCCAGAAAGTGGAGCGTGCGCTGCGTGAGCGCGAAATACAGGAACAGGTGATCGAGGCGCAACGCGCAACCCTGCGCGAGTTGTCCACTCCCCTTCTGCCGATCTCGTCCGAGG